>NZ_SZNK01000001.1:3740000-3962500 GCF_005217615.1 Brevibacillus antibioticus | reverse complement strand
TGTGCACACTTGCGTACACACATACAACCCGATACCGCTGCCGATGCAAATGTTTCCGAGTGCCATGGTCAGAAGCGGCGGCAATGAACGGATAGTAGCCATGAGCGCATCGATAGACCCGATCAAATCAACAAAGAGGGAGATCAGCAGCATGACCAAAATGGCACCGACAGTAATGTAACTGCGATCCATGAAAAGGACGATGATGACAAAGGTCAGGTTAATGGCAAGCATCCAGAAGCCAATCGATATTCCGAAGTTTTGATACAGGGCAATAAACAGAGAATCATACGGGCTAAGACCAAAGGAAGTAATGGTCGTCATCATATTGATCCCGAGCGCCAAAATCAATAAGCCTACGATAAACAAGAGATATTCAAATTTTAAGCGAATCACAAAACACGACTCCTTTCATTCTACATAAGGAGAGCATAATATGTGGAACGCTTTTCAGAGCAAGCGGAATGTGTTTTGATGTATGTAATAAGTACTGATCCGACTTCGAGGAGTAATCTGAGTGGCTAACATAAGAGAAATCGCGAAATTGGCGGGTGTATCCGTATCAACCGTTTCCCGTGTGCTTAACAACCATCCGTACGTGAACGAGAAAAAACGCGCGGAGATTCTCAAGATTATTGAAGAACAAAATTATGTTCAAAACAGTAATGCGGTCCACCTCTCTACCGGAAAAACGATGGTCATCGGTGTGACATTGCCTCTCGTCAACAACCAATACTACAGCTCCATTATCGAAGGGATTGCGGCAGAAGCAGTCCAGCATCATTACAAGCTGATGGTGTGCCAAACGAATAACAACCCCGAGCAAGAACGCAGTGTTTTACACTTGCTCAAAAATAAAAAAATCGACGGGCTCATCATGTGCTCCAGATCCAGCTCTTGCGAAACGCTCAACGAATATGCAGGTTACGGACCTATCATCACGTGTGAAGCAAATGATACCACCTCTGTTTCGAGTGTTCATATCGACCACTATCAAACGTTTCTGATCGGGATGGAGTATCTGATCAAGAAGGGGCATCGCCGGATCGGGTATTGCATCGGCAGAAAAAACAGCTTTAACAGTCAACATCGCAAACGTGCCTATTACGAAAAGCTGCGTTCGATTGACGTGACACCCTCTCCTAAGTGGTCATTTGAAGAGTGTTTAACGATCCAGGACGGCAAGGATGTCGTGGGGAAATTGCTGCAAACAGAAGAGCGGCCGACAGCTATGATCGTATCGTGCAATCATATAGCGGCAGGAATCATCAAAGAGGCGAGCAGATTGGGGATTCGCGTACCGGAAGACTTAGCCGTAGTCGGTTGCGATGATCAGCCAATCGGAGAATTACTAGAGATCACCACCGTATCTAGCTCCAGTACGCTGATGGGAAAATACGGATTTGAGATGCTGCATGAGCGGATTTGGACACAGCAGCTGGATGGGAAAAAGGAAGAGAAGGAGCTGTCGCCCGAATTGGTAGAGCGACTGACGACGTAAAGCTTGAAGGATAGCACAGTTGATCAAAAAAATACCAGTGATCTCCCGCATACTTAAGAAAAAATAGGTGAAGGAAGTCAAAGATGGACACGTACAAGCGGATTCAGGACGCGATTGATTTTGTGGAAGAGCATCTTCAGGAAGAAATGAACATCACGGAAATTGCTTCTCAGGCGCATTTCTCTGCATTTCATTTTCAACGTCTGTTTCAGGCAATTTCAGGCTTCAGCGTGCAGGAGTACATTCGTAAGCGCAGACTGTCGGAAGCCGCACTTGCGCTAAAACAGACAAGTGACAATGTACTCGAAATTGCGGTAGCTTATCAATACCAGTCGCAGGAAGCATTGACACGCGCTTTTGAGAAGCAGTTCGGGATTACGCCTGGAAGGTATCGCAAAGAAAATCATTCGCTGCCGTATCTAGCCAAGATGGACTTCTTGGCCTTTCGCCAAACGATCAAAGGAGAGATCACGATGAACAAACCAAACATCGCGACATTAGATGACATTTGTATCATGGGGCGCAGGTTCCGGACGAGTTTACAGGATGAGCAGCATTTTAAAGACATTCCAGGCTTTTATGATGAATTCGGCCGTAATCAAGACTATTTGCGGATTCCCAATAAAGCGGCGGAAGATATGTCGTACGGAATTGCCTGCGAATTTGAAGATGATGGGAACTTTTCTTTTGTGATCGGGGAGGTTGTGCATCATGTTCCTGATGAATTGCCTGAAGGTTTTATTTCACTTGTCTTGCCTGGCGGAAAATACGCGGAATTCAAAGTGACGGGTGATGCCGACCTTGTACAAAACACACGTCGCTACATTTACGGAACATGGTTGCCTCAATCGAATTATGAGAGAGGCAAGGGACCGGATTTTGAAGTGACAGACGTGAGAGGTTCGAGCTATCCTGAGGCGATGAAAATATCTATATACATTCCACTTTTATAGACGTTTATTCAGCCGGACGCAATGAATTTTACAGTACTTTCACACGCCATCCATTCCAGCTTTATACCCGTTTGCTACAGTGTAAATGTAAGAGCGAATGTACAGGAGGCGGGTAGGGTGGAAGTGCGGATTGAGCGCGTCGTAAGAGATGATTTTGCGGAAATGATTACGTTGGCGGATATGACATTACCCGATCGAATGAACTTGCATGAGCTGAAAAAGTATATGGAGCTGTTTCCTGAGCTGATTTTCAAGGCGACCTACAACGGCCAGCTCATCGGTTTTAGCTGCGCCGGAATTGATATGTATCAGACGACTGGCTGGCTTCTGTTTAGTAATGTGAGCAAGGAGTTTCAAGGCCAAGGCATCGGCAAGCGGCTAATCGAAACCAGACTGCAAGCTCTGCGCCAGTTTCCGACACTTCGTACCGTGCAGGTTACGGTGAGTGAAACGAACGCATCCTCTATTCGCGCTTTGTCTGCCTATGGCTTCCGTCTAGCTCATGCTGAGCAGGATTACTACGGGCCAGGCAAGCATCGGAATTTGATGGAGTTGTCTATTTTGCCAGTTGTTCAACCGACGGCGGCAAGTTCGAGCTGGGAAGAGAAGGTTCATACACAAATCTAGTTGTTTTATAAATAAGAATAGGGAAAATGGAAGCGGATATGGCTACGGTCATCCGCTTTTTTATTTGGAAGAACTTCGGAATATTGAACGAAAGATAATGATGTGGAAGAATATAGGGAATAGATATGTAAGAGAGGACGAAGTACTTATGAGTGAAAGCAAGAGAACAGACAGATTTGATACCATGATGAAGTATGTGGATTATTTGGATGAGCGAAAGAAGCTGGTCCCTGACGTAAAATCAAAATACATAGGGGTAACGATGCTTTTCCCTCAAACAAGTCAGCTGCGAAATAAGGTGTTGGAACGCATAGAAAAATTAAAAGCATACGATCAAGATGTTTGTATCGCTGTTTATTTTAAGGACGATGGTAATTGGTATGATCCTGTTGAATATAAAAACATCATTTTTATCGGCAATGATTACCCGCATCTGAAAAGAATTATTGATTATATGGCCGGAGAAGAAATAGAGCTGAATATCAACGACACTTGTATCCTCTATAAAGAACGATTGGTAGAGGGGACTCGTCATTTGAAGGGCAATCACTCCTGCATGACAAGCTTAAATGACTTATTTTCCAGAGTTGAAATTCAGTTAGACATGCTTGAAGTGGGAATGGGATATGACTATGAAAATAAGCAAGTGAATGAAGAGCTGATTCATTTTACACATAGTGATCGTGAAGGGGATGAAGAAGGAAAAAAACTCGGGTATCAATTATTTACGAGATCGTTAGATTATTTTTCTAGGGAGGTGTTAACGAAAGGAGTACTATTGGGGTATCCGGTGGTAGATTCCAAGATAGAAGTAATCAATGCTTCTTGCACCATGACTTTTCATCGCGAGTATTACTATTTGACTGGGGCACATGCCTCGTTAAAAAGTGCCATGAAAACAGCTGAATGGCAACTTTGTGAACCAGTCATGGAGATTAGACTCACCTGTAGAAACCGATATTTTGAAAGAAATTCTTTGTTTCGAGAGGTAGAAAATCTGCAGGTGAGCGAGGAGAGAGATGAGTGTAGGGTTACTTTCACAGCAAAGATTTCTGCTGTCATTGATTACCTAGAAGAATTTTATCAGAATAGCGAAGATGTTTCGGATATCCATATTCGAATAGATCGTTATGTTCCCCTTGAAGATACTGCGCATGTAGTTGATCGGTTTGCAGTTCAATATGATATTACAAAATGGAAAGATGCTTTAAATGAAGAAGACGAAAGGAAAGAGTGAGTAGAAAAAATTGCTGTAAAGAAGTACTGCCACATGTTTGGTAGGAGACCGCCCGAACGAAGAGAGGATACAGGCGACTGGAAAACATGTGGCAGGGCTTCGGACTCCACAATCGTTGGAAGACAACAGTGATTACCCCTTCGTTGTAATTAGCAAAGCCTCCAACACCTGCTGCCCAAATGCAGTAATCTGCGTCCCTTGCTTCTTAACGCCGATGGAGACGCATCCAGCGCGATCCAGCGCGGTCAGCTTGTGTCTGATTTGGGCTTCAGTCATGGAGGGACCCTCCATTCTCGCGAGCAGGGCACTGCGCCCAATACGCTCCTGCCGCGCGTAGCAATCGGACAGTACTTGCAGGATCGCTGTGTAATCTACCAAGGAGCCTTGCCTGGACAAATACCGGATTGTATCTTCCAACGCATCATCCCGGTGAGAGAGAAGGGGTGGAGTAGAGACATGCCCCGCAAAAAAACGCTCCGGCAAATGAGCCAGCTCCACCTGATTCCCCTCTGCGATGACGACTGCATAGTGAATGAAATTTTCCAACTCGCGAATATTGCCTGGCCAATCGTAGCAGAGTAGCTGTTTCGTCACTTCTCGTGAGAAGGACAGACGCTGCTTTTTTTTCTGCAAGAAATAATCGATCAGCACCAAAATATCATCTGGACGATCGCGCAGGGGCTGGATGTGCAACGGCAAGACGTTCAGTCTGTAGTACAAATCCTCGCGAAACGTCCCTTTTTTGACCATTTCCATCAAGTTGCAATTCGTAGCCGCGATGACGCGAACATTGACTGGAATGACGCGATGGCCGCCTACGCGCATGACCTGCTTTTCTTGGAGAACGCGAAGCAGTGACGCTTGGATACTGAGTGGGGCATCCCCAATCTCGTCTAGAAAAATGGTTCCGTTGTGAGCCAGCTCGAATAGCCCCATCTTTCCGCCTTTTCGTGCTCCTGTAAAAGAACCTTCCTCGTACCCGAACAATTCGCTCTCTACCAAGCTATCGGTCAGCCCTGCAAAATTGACGGGGACGAACGGACCATCACGGCGCGTCGAGTGTTGATGGATGGCTTGGGCAAAAACTTCCTTCCCGGTTCCGTTTTCCCCTGTAATGAGAATCGTAAAGTCGCTTTCGGCCAGCTTGGTCGCCACGCGTTTGTTAGCCTGAATGGACGAGCTTTTGCCGATGATATTGTCAAACGAATATTTGGTCATCAGTCCGAGATTGGCGCTCTTCGTCCGTATTTCCTGTTCGATCTGCTGTACCTTCGTCACGTCCTGAAAGGTAATGACCGCGCCAAGAAACTGATCATCCAAGAACGTGGGAATCTTGGTAACCAAGAGGTACAAATCGCGGTATTCCAATACCTGCTTCGTTACTTCCGTGTGTGACTCGACTACTTCCAGAATAAGAAATTCGGGAATGACCTCCGCTACATTTCTCCCGATGCAAGTGGCTTCGGTCATATGCAAAATTTTCTCGGCTTCTTTGTTCAGCACAGTGATATTCCCTGTGGCATCTGTGCCAATAATGCCTTCATGAACGGCATTTAAAATAGAGCTCAGCTTTTCATTCAGCTTCCGTTCATTGTGTACTGAGTTGGTCAGCTTGCGCCCAATATGGACGAAATCGCTGATGAAATCGGCTGTGTATAAGTTTGCCTTATCCGGAGACAGATCAAGCAAGCGCGAGATATCAAAGATCGTCGTCAAATCCAAAGGGCGGTGTCCCAACTCAATGACGTTTTCAAAATGAGCAGGAATCAGCTCCCTGAGCCCATGACAGACAGCGACATCGATTTGATCTTTTTCAGGAAGCGGAGTCTCGGTATTGGGTACGTAAGGTATAAAAGTCAGATGAGAGAATCCGAGATGAAACAAGAGCTCAATCGCGCCTTCTACCATTTCGATGGAGTTGGAAACAAATAGACAGCGCGTTCCTGGCGGCAAATCCATGAGTTGATCCAATTTGTTAATGTCAATCGTGCGCCTTGCTAGCAGCACGGGGATGTCTGACGGAGGAGCAGGCTGATCGTGCAAGAGACTCGTGTCCGAAACGAGGATGAGATCAACTTCATCGTATACATTCGGGTGAAGCCGTTCTAGCAAGTGGTTTCGAATGATATTCAAGCGGTTGCCGAAAAAAGACGTGAGCGTGTTTGCAAACAGCAGGCTGATCGTCTCCAACCGGGTCATCAACAAGATGCATGGTTTCTGTTTTATCATGATGCGACTCCTTTTTATCTGCGAATAGCTTTTAGATTTGGGTGGAAATATTGGAGGAGATATCCATAAAATACAACCTATATTATAACCTATAAATCCAATATTGTTCAGAAATGCTTAATTTTTATAATAATATAGTTTTGGCACAATTCTTGCTATACTTCCGGTAGAGCTAAGAGAGATACTAGAGAAGACATCAAGGAGGAGGATGTATCGGATGAATCCGTTCTTATACGTGGACGAGCATCGCGACGAAATAGTGCGAACATACAAAGATTTGCATCAATTGGCGGAGCCGAGCTGGCACGAGGAGAAAACGGCGAGATATTTGCGGGAACGCTTGGAGGCGGCTGGTATTGCCGTCACACGCTTCGAGGGGCACCACGGCTTCTATGCGGAGATTCCTGGAGAGAGTGCTGAAATCGTGGCTTTGCGCGCGGATATGGATGCACTTGTGCAGGAAGTAGACGGCGTAGTAAGACCGAATCATTCATGCGGACACGATGCTCACTCGACACTGGCTCTCTACAGCGCTCTGGCCATTCAAGCAAGCGGAGTGGTGCCGCCAAAAACGATGCGCTTTCTTTTCCAGCCTGCTGAAGAGAAGATGGGCGGAGCCTTGCAGATGATGAAGGATGGTGCCCTGGAAGGCGTGACACGGCTGATCGGCGTCCATCTGCGCCCGGAAATGGAAGTGCCGTATGGGAGTGCTGCTCCGGCGATTTTGCATGGATCGTCTAGCTCCGTCAAAGGGACGATTACAGGTCTGCAAGCACACGGAGCACGTCCGGCGCTCGGTAAAAATGTCATCGAAGCCGCTTCGTTTTTGGTGCAGGCGTTGCAAAACATTCGCTTGCAAGACGGATGCTCTTTTTCCGTGAAGATGACTCAATTACAAGCAGGGGGAGAAACGGTAAACGTTATCCCTGATCGAGCGACCTTTAGCCTCGATGTACGTGCCCAGTCCAATGAAGGCATGGCAGAATTGCGGAGAAAGACCGAGCATGCCATGAGTCAGACAGGGGCTTTGATGGACATGGATGTGGAGTGGGAATGGTCGGGAGTCACACCGGCTGCGGTCGCCAATGGGAATATGATCGAAGTAGCGAAAAAGGCAATTGGGCAAGTGCTTGGTGAAGACAAAATTGCCGATATATGTGTGACACCGGGCGGAGAGGACTTCCATTTTTACGCGATTCATCGCCCTGAGCTGGCTACCACGATGATTGGTTTGGGATGTGGACTCACACCTGTTCTGCATCATCCACAGATGACTTTTCAGACAGATGCCTTGATCTACGGGGCAAAAATCATGACAGCTGCGATTTATGAAGCAGCCCAACATTCTTAGAGAACCGCTACACACGCAGGGGGTTACCTTATGACAGAGAGCAAGCAACTAAAAAAGAAAAGCTTATTTCGGCTAGACGCCTACGTCCTTTTGTTTTGTATCTTACTTCTATGTGCTTTGGCTACCTATGTGGTCCCGACAGGAGAATTTGACCGTGTAAAAAACGGCAATGTGACGACGGTTGTACCGGGCAGCTATCATGCGGTGGAGCCGAATCCTACAGGCTTTGTCGAGTTTTTTACCGCGATCCAGACAGGGATGGTTAAAGGCGCACCGATCATCTTCCTCGTTTTGTTCACGGGCGGTGCTTTAGCTGTTTTGGATAAGACAGGTGCACTTAACGCAGCTATTCTGACCATGGTCCGAAAGCTAGGAAATAAAGAGTGGCTACTGGTTATTTTGATTACTTCCGTCTTTTCCGTATTGGGTACGTTGGGTGTCATCGTCAACTCCGTCATTGCTTTCGTTCCGCTCGGTATCATGATTGCGAGAGCGATGAAAATGGATGCGATTTTTGGGGTGGCTCTGATTTATCTGGGTGTGTATGCCGGATTCAATACGACAATTGCTTTTCCAGGAACGCTGGGCTTGTCCCAACAAATTGCGGAGCTGCCACTGTTTTCAGGTATCGGCTACCGCACCATCATTTATGTGACTTTTGTGATCGTAACCATCCTGTACATCGGGCGTTACGCGCGGAAGGTTCGTCAAAACAAGAGTATCTTGGGGGACGAGCTCTTTCCTTCTGATAGTGGTTCAACCACGATGGAAGTAGACACGAAAAATGTTGATTTTACTACCCGTCACAAATTGATCTTGGCGTTTACGGGGATCGTTCTGATTGGTTTTATCGTCTGCACGATCTTGTTCAAATGGGACGTAAACGAAATGTCCGGAATCTTTATTTTTATTGCGATCGGCGTAGGCTTGCTCAACAAGATGAGCGGCAACGATATCGCCAAAACGTTCTTAAAAGGTTGTCAGGGATTGATTTATGGGGCTTTGATTGTCGGTATGGCACGTGCGATCACGGTCATTTTGGAAGATGGAAAGTTCCTCGATACCATCGTGTACGGGCTTGCTACCATTCTGGAGCCGCTCTCTCCGATGGCAGGGGCGATAGGGATGTTCCTCGGAAGCGCCGGGCTGCACTTCTTGATTTCATCCGGTTCAGGTGAAGCTGTTATGCTGATGCCGTTGTTGGCACCATTGGCTGACCTGATGGGCATTACGCGCCAGATCGCAGTAGAGGCGCTGATGCTTGGAGAAGGTGTGGTCAACTGTATTAACCCGACTTCAGGTGTTCTGATGAGTATTTTGGCGATGAGTGGGATTTCCTACGGCAAGTGGCTGAAGTTCATGCTTCCGCTCACGGCGGTTTGGACAGCTCTCTCCATCGTGTTTATCGTTATCGGGGTCCTGATGAACTGGGGCCCGTATTAATCCGACATTCGATGACAAGGAAGCTTCGCCAACATGACTTGGCGGAGCTTTTTTTCATGAAAATCGTATGCGCGCATAAACTGTGCAACGACACATCATTTTCGCAGGCAGAAAGTGGGGAAGCTCACCATGAGTACGGAAAATCAATCCGCACCGACTTCCGTACAGATGTGTGCCAGTATGTTTGAGAAGGATCCGGCGAAAAGCTTTCTTTTATACCATCCGAAATCTTTTTACAATCAAGGGTACTTGAAAAGTGATCTGGTCGTATGCCTGGATGTGCTGTATCACATTACTGATGAGGAAGACTTCGAGAAAACATTGGACGACATCTTCTCTTGCGCCAAAAAGCATGTCATTCTCTACACGAAGGTAACAGATGGGACAGAACCTCAGGTCGTCGACATGATCAAGGATCGTGATATCTTACGTTACTTGAAAAAGTACAACGATTTCTCCATCACGCGAAAGATTGAACAAAAATACCCAAACCTGTCCTCTGCAAGCTTTTTGATTCTAGAAAAAAATCCCCCAACGGCTACATAGCTTTGGGGGATTTCCTTTCCTCTACTGACCAATGATGATGCGTTCTTTCGGATAATGGTAGCGTACGATTCGGTCATTGCGTTTCAAGAAGAGGAGCAAATTGATAATCCCGATACGTCCGATCATCATCGTAATAATCAGAATGAGCTTGCCGCCTACGCCCATCTGAGCTGTAATCCCGGTAGACAATCCGGTCGTACCGAAAGCAGAGCAGACCTCGAACAAGACGTGCTGGAAAGGTAAATTCTCCAACCAGACGAGCAGCATGACCGCTGTGAACACCATGATAATCGCGATGAAAAAGACGGTGAAGGAGCGCTGAATGTCCTCATCAACCAGCTCTCTTCCGAACACCTTTACATCCTTGTAACCACGCATGTTGGCAAAAACCGAGGCAATCAGGACGAAGAACGTCGTGGTCCGTATCCCCCCGCCCACGCTGCTTGGCGAGGCGCCAATGAACATCATCCCGGAGAGCATGATGAGTGTTGTGGTCGACAAGAGGCTGATATCCATCGTAGCCAAGCCGCCGCTTCGCGAAGAGACGGAGTGAAACAACGAATAGAACAGCATTTCATGCCAGGTCTTATCAGCCAAAAACTGATTTCGTTCAAAAACGAAAATGAGCAGGGCACCAATGGCGATCAAGGAAAAGAACGTCAGTGTCGTAATCTTGGTGAAGAGCGAAAAGGTAAAACGCACTTTTGAACGGCGATAGGAAAAGTACGTTCTCAGCTCCACGAGCACGGGAAACCCAATTGCTCCACAAATAATCAAGATCATCACGATAGTCTGAAACACGTAATCGTGGGTAAAGTCGAGCATAGAGTTACCGTGCAGGTCAAACCCGGCATTCGTAAAAGCACTGACAGAGGCAAAGTAACCGTGGTAGAACGCGGTGTACCAGTCGTCGTAGTAGCCGGCGTAAATAAAATGACTGCCTAACAGGATGGTTCCCACCAGCTCGATCAAGAGCGCAATCACGAGAATATTGCGCATCAGGTCGACCAGACCGGACAGCGTGGAGCGGTTGTGGTCCGTCGCGATCCAGATGCGCTGTTCCAAACCGATTTTTTGACCCATGAGGATCCAGATGAACGTTCCGAGTGTCATGATTCCGACCCCACCAACCTGGAAGAGCAACGTAAGAAACAAAATCCCCCACTGGTTGAAAACCTCATGAATCGTAATGACAGTAAGCCCGGTAACGCTGATGGCACTCGCCGCAGTAAACAAAGAGTCAATAAAAGAAAGAGAGGCTCCCGGCAAGTGAAAAAACGGCAATGACAGAAGAAACGCTGAGATCAGGATGAGCCCAACGTAGGCGAACACGATGATTTGAACAGATGTCAATCGACGCTTTTGATTGGATGATAACAAAATAAATGGCCTCCTGAATAAGCTTCATGAGGATAATCATACCAAAAAAAGTTAGCAAGCAAAAATACTAAAGATACGTTTGCTCATTGTTCATGAGCCGAATCCATTCTGACAGAGTTCTGCCTACATTATTTTCGCGGTTGACAATGTATCCGCAATAGTGGTAAAGTTCAGAATGTATTTATTGGAAATTCAAAATATGAATGGAAAGGTGGGCTAGTCATGAAAAGAATTGTACGCATGGGTCATCCATACAAGGGCATACATGACGTAACCCCACCATTGATACGAGCGTAGTATCGTTTTTTTGATCTCGTTAACATGGCGTAGGTTACCTATTTCGTAACTTGCGCCTTTTCTATTTTTGTTGATGAAAAGGCATGTTGCTTACGGGCGATGTGTCTTTTTTGTCCTCTAAAAAAGTCACCCATCCAGCTAAAGAGAGGGGAGAAACACGGATGTTCTCGGTTTTGGCAAAGCTTGATTGGTTTTTCAAGGAGCATTGGAAACGTTATACGGTCGCTATTCTGCTATTGATTCTGGGCGGCTTACTGGAGATTATCCCTCCAAAAATTATCGGGGTGGCTATTGATGAGATTCACCTGGGGACGCTGACTAGCGAGCGGCTGGTATCCATCTTGCTGTTTTTCGGCGTATTGTCTGTCGCGATTTATTGGGTCAATTTTATCTGGATTCGCAAGCTGTTTGGGGGAGCGTTTCTGGCGGAGCGGACGTTACGGTCGAAGCTCATGACACATTTATTACGGATGACGCCAACGTTTTATCAGCGCAATCGTACCGGTGATCTGATGGCACGAGCGACAAATGACCTCAAGGCTGTCTCGATGACGACAGGCTTCGGAATTTTGACGATGGTGGATTCGCTATCCTTTACAGGGGCAATTGTACTGACGATGGGTTTCTTGATCAGTTGGAAGCTGACATTAGCGGCGATCCTTCCATTGCCGTTCATGGCCTATATCATTAAGCAGTATGGGAAAAAAATTCACGAGCGCTTTTCTACCGCACAAACCTCGTTCGGTGAGCTAAACGACCGCGTGCTGGAATCTGTCTCCGGGGTGCGCGTGATTCGCGCTTACGTACAGGAGATGGCAGATCAGGAGCGCTTCCGCCAAAAAACACATGACGTGTATCAAAAAAATATCGATGTGGCGAGAATCGATTCGTTGATTGAGCCGACCGTCAAAATACTGGTTGGGATCAGTTATATGATCGGCTTGATCTACGGTGGCTACCTCGTGTTCCAAAGAGAATTGACCTTGGGAGAGCTGGTCTCGTTCAACGTCTATCTCGGGATGCTCATTTGGCCGATGTTTGCGATTGGCGAATTGATTAATGTGATGCAAAGAGGAAGTGCCTCGCTGGATCGGGTCAATGAAACATTGGCTTACGAGGCCGATGTGACAGATCACGACAGACCGGTTCATGTCGCAGTTCCAGAAGTCATTCGGTTCGATTCCGTGACATTCCGCTATCCATCTGCGCAGGTTGACCAACTAGTGGATGTCTCCTTTACTCTTGGTCGGGGTCAGACGCTAGGAATCGTCGGGCGTACGGGAAGCGGGAAAACCACGTTGGTTCGACAACTGCTTCGCGAATTTCCGGTAGGGCGGGGGGCCATCAGTGTTTCGGGAGAGGCGCTAGAACAGATCAGCCTGGATAACATCAAGAGCTGGATCGGCTATGTACCACAGGAGCAGATTCTGTTCTCGAAGACAGTCCGTGAAAACATCCTGTTCGGGAACAACGAGGCAACAGAAGAACAGCTACAGGAAGTGTTGAAGCAGGCCGCATTTGCTCGGGATGTGCAGCTATTGCCTGAAGGCTTGCAAACGCTCGTTGGTGAAAAAGGCGTAGCCCTTTCTGGTGGGCAAAAACAGCGGGTTTCAATTGCTCGGGCTCTTTTGGTCAATCCGGAAATTTTGATTCTCGACGATGCCATGTCAGCGGTGGATGGCAAAACCGAAGCGGAGATGATCACGAATATTCGCCGGGAGCGTGCAGGCAAAACAACACTGATCACCACACACCGCTTATCGGCGGTCCAGCATGCAGATTGGATTCTCGTCATAGACGAAGGACGAATCGTCGAGGAAGGTACACATGCACAGCTATTGGAGCTGGGCGGTTGGTATAAAGAACAATTCGAGAAACAACAGATTGAAGAGACACTGACAGAAAGCGGGTGAATGAATGACGACGGGGAAAAGGCTAGTCCACTATGCAGCGATTTTTAAAAAGACGATCCTCTTGGCGGTATTAATGCTGTCCATCTCGGTTGGGGCAGAACTGACGGGACCGTTTTTGGCGAAAAAAATGATCGATACGCACATCATGGGCATTGAATTCCCTTGGTATGAGACGGCACAGCGTGAGAATTCCGTGTTATACAAAGGGAAGTATTACACCAGGCAGGACCACTTGGCAGTAGGGGAGAGTACAGGTGGAGAAGTTCGTGTTTTACAAGTAGGACGCGACTATTATTTCTTGAATCAGGCGATTTCGTACGATGGGCAACGTTCGATTCAGGATGGGAAGCTCGTCATTGTCAAAGGTGCGGATCGAGCGGAGTACCAGGCTACTTTCTTAAGCAATCAGGAGATATTTGAATTTTTCCGGCCAGAGACAAGCGGCTTGCTCACACTGGCAGCTCTCTATTTCGGATTATTGGTAGTTGCCTCACTTTTCCACTATGGGCAAAAATTTTTATGGCAAAAATCAGCGAATCAGGTCATCGAGAGACTGCGTATTGACGTGTTCGCGCATATCCAACGATTGCCGATTCACTATTTCGATCATCTCCCTGCTGGGAAGGTGGTTGCTCGTGTCACAAACGATACGGAGGCAATCCGTGAGCTGTTTACGAATGTTCTCGGCAACTTTATTACGAGCGGGATTTATTTAATCGGTATTTTCGCAGCGTTGTTCTTGCTTGATGTACGACTCGCGCTCGTGTGTCTAGTCATTTTGCCAATCATGGTCGTGTGGATTTACTTGTACCGCAAGTACGCTTCTGCATTTAACCATGTCATTCGGGCACGCATCAGTGACATCAACGGGATGATCAACGAGTCGATCCAAGGGATGCCGATCATCCAGGCATTTCGCAGGGAAAAGGAAACGATGCGGGAATTTGGCGAACTGAACGAAGAGCTGTTCACTTATCAAAATAAAATGCTGCGGCTCAATGCGACCGCTTCGTTTAACCTGGTCCAGTTCATCCGCAATATTGCGTTTGTATTGTTCATCTGGTATTTCGGCGGTGCGTCCCTCGGGGTAGGTACACTGCTCTCACTTGGCGTCCTCTACGCTTTCGTCGATTATCTCAATCGACTGTTCCAGCCGATGACACAGATCGTCAACCAATTGGCGAACCTGGAGCAATCTCTCGTTGCGGCGTCACGCGTGTTTGAACTGCTGGATGAAGAGGGCATTGACGTTGATCCTGCAAAGGTTCCTTGCTATCAGGGGAATGTCCGCTTTGAGGATGTTTCTTTTGCCTACAAAGACGACCAATACGTGCTGAAAAACATTTCGTTCGAAGCATGGCCTGGAGAGACAGTGGCGCTGGTTGGTCACACAGGTTCGGGAAAAAGCTCCATTATCAATCTGTTACTCCGTTTCTATGATGTAAACAGAGGAGCGATTATAATTGATGGGCGCAATGTGCAGGCGTTTTCCAAACAGCAGCTTCGCCAGCATATGGCGATTGTTTTGCAGGACCCGTTTTTGTTTACAGGGACGATCCGTTCCAATGTGAGTCTGGATGATCCGTCGATTTCGCCAGAAAAAGTGGAGAAGGCCTTGTGTGATGTAGGGGCAGACCAACTGTTCCGCAGTCTCCCGCAAGGATTCGATGAACCTGTAATCGAGAAGGGCAGCACGCTTTCGCTCGGACAGCGCCAGTTGATCTCGTTTGCGCGTGCTCTCGCGTTTGACCCGGCTATCCTCATTCTGGATGAAGCGACTGCCAGCATCGACACGGAAACAGAGGGCATTATTCAAAATGCACTTGAGGTGTTGAAAAAAGGAAGAACGACCTTCATCATTGCTCATCGCTTGTCTACGATCAAAAACGCAGATCAAATTCTCGTATTGGATAGAGGCAGAATTGTAGAGCGAGGAGTGCATGAAGACTTGATGGAGAAGCAAGGCAGGTACTATCAGATGTATCAATTGCAGCAAGGGAACAAAGAAGCACGGGTACATGAGGCAGTAGGTAAGCACGGAAGCGCCGCGGCTCTGACCTAGTTTTCTCTACTCATTTTGCCTCTTGAACGGTAAGATAGAGCATAGAAGTATGGACTTTTCAGGAGGGATCATCATGCCACATCTTATCGTTCGAGGCATTCAAGCTGAACAAATGGCAACCATCAGCGAACCGCTTGCAGTGGAGCTTGCTGCACTATGCCAATGCAGTACGGACAATTTCACGATCGAATGCTTGCAGACGACAGGAGTTTTTGGCGGGAAGATCGTAGAGTCGTTTCCTTTTATTGAAGTAGCATGGTTCGAGCGGGGGCAAGAAGTTCGTGACCAGTTTGCCCAGATCGTAACCAAGCATGTGTTGTCGCTCGGTATCCCAGAAGTGGAGATGGCATTTGTCGCTTATCAAAAAGAAAGCTACTATGCTAATGGAGAGCATTTCTAAAGAGAAGCCGACAGGTGGTGTCGATTTCCCGGGAAAGAATCTAGCCATTCGACAAGAGTACGAACAAACATGCAAGCATGGAATAAGGGTGTTCCTTCCAGTGGTACGAGATTTTTCGTACGGAACGGGTGGAGCACCCTTTTTAACGTAACCAAAAGTTTCAAAAATAGGTGTCACAAACCAAAGATACCAGTTGTTATTCATAGTGAGAGGAGGGCAAACAGTGGAAAAAACAGAGATAGAGCGCCTGCTGATTGAGATAAAAGCAGGTTCTCTTGAGCAATACGAAATCATTATCGATTACTATCAACAACCGATCTTTACATATTGCTACCACATGCTCGGTCACCGGCAGGATGCGGAAGACGCTGTCCAGGAAGTCCTTTTTCGTGCCTATGAGCATCTTGGACAGTATACGTATTCGCTGTCTTTTTCTGCATGGCTGTACCGGATCGCTTACAACCATTGTGCGAATGTGCTAAAGCGACGGAAATTAAGCCGCGTGTTGCCCTTTTTGTACAACCGGGATCAGGATGGACGTAATTATGTCGAGGAGAGCATCGACAGCAATTATTTTGGGGAGCCGATCGAACGCGTCTGGAAACGACTGTCGGCCGAAGAACGCACACTTATTTTCCTGCGTGTGCTAGAGGAAAGAGAGTACGAGGAAATCGCAGAGCTGATGGACAAAAAGCCTGCGGCTCTGCGCAAGCAATTCGAACGCGTTTTGAAAAAGTGCAAACGTTATTTGCCAACGATGGAAGGGGTGGCCGCTAATGGACAAGATTCCGTTTAATGGGATGCATGACATGCTGAGAGCGAAGCCGGTCCCGAAAGTCGATGTCAAACATAAAGTCATGGCAGCAATTCGTGCCAAGGAAAATAAGGAGGAGAAAGTCGTGAAAAAGAAAATCGGTTTGCTGGTCACTGTAGGTATGCTCGTCGGAGCGTCTTCCGTATGGGCGGGAGTGGAAATGATCCAATTGAAAAATGAGAAGGGCGAAGTAGTATATGAGCTATCTAATCATACGGATCAAGAACAACAAAAATTGATTCAGCAATTGCCTCCAGAGGAACAGGCGAAAATGGCAGAGAGGGAAAAAAGGAGCGAGTATAAAAGCGAGGTCATAACAGAAATCATGAATGGCCTGAAGCCTGGAACATCTGCCGCCATTTACTGGAAGCCAACAAAAGAAGAGGAAGAGGAACAAAAAAATATCACATTTATACGCAATCAACATCCAGATATTAGGGTCGTATCTAGCCCGATTATTTATAAAACGTGGAAGGATATGGAGCCAATTGTAGGGAAGATGTTCACGCTCCCAACTGAGCTTGCAGGAGGCTTCCGCTTCGAGGAAGGCGAAGTAAACTACGAGGAAAACTACGAGTACAAAGTGGATGTAGAAGCATTAAAGGCAAAAGCCAGCAAAGACAACAAGGAGTACGCTTTTACAGAAATTCCGGTAAGCAACAAGTATGACTATACCAGTGTTGCCTATCAGTCTGACAAAGGCAGAGTCAGGGCAGAGGTACGCATCGCCGAAGAAGGCGGAGCAGGATCGAACGCAGAGGCAATTGAAAAAGTCATGATTGGCAACAATGAAGCGGTTCTCATGACGCACACGTCTGGAAAAGGCGAAAATTCCTATTGGATCGTCTGGGTGAAAAATGGAACAAAACTGGAGTACTCTGTTCGTGCTACTGAAAAAGTGGCATCCAAAAACGAACTGATTAAAATCGCGAAGCAGATCAACGAAACTAAATAACGATAAGCGAATAGAAGGAGTCCCACAAAGCGCTAGGCTTTCTTGTGGGACTCTCTTTTATTGTTAATGACTGATGTCACTCAGCTTGTTTGCCTTTTTACCCACTAACTGCTTCAACCCATCCATATTAATCAGGATAATCCCGACAATAATCGTAATCCCCCCTGCTAAAGACAGGAGATAAAGCGGCTCATTGTACAGGATGACACCCAAGCTTAACGCAATCAACGGAGAGATATAGAGCCACGTGGAGGGAAACACAGGGTTGGTTTTGGCAACGAGCCAATAGAAAATGGTATGCCCCATCATGGAACCAACGACGATCAAGTACAGGAGCGAGAGGATCGCATTCGCCGTGAGCATCGATTCGATATGCACATGCTCGGTGAACAGAGATAATACAAGCAGCATGGCCCCTCCATACATCATCTGTGCTGCATTCAAAGCAATGGGTGAAGTGTCTTGAAACCGTTGGATGACGCTACGGGAGTAAACTGCACCAGCAGAATAAAAGAGTTGCCCGAATATGACTGCCAAGCACCCTGTAAGCCAAAGAAGACTGAATGAGATGGTCACACCGGGTAAAATCAGCAAAAAGACACCGACAAAGGCAACCAAGCAACCCGCCCACGCAATACCGGGGAGCTTTTGTCGAGTAATACTTGTCTGAAGCAGCATCACCATGAGAGGGGCTGTTGCAGATAATATCGCTGCAATTCCTGAACTTACATGCTGCTCCGCCCAATACAAGGGGGCAAATGTCCCGAACGTCAAACCGATACCAGTAAGAAACATCTCTTTATGGAGCAGCAGCGAGAGACGCGCTTGTTTTTTCCAGAGCATGAATGAAAACAAAATGGCACCTGCCAGAAAGAACCGAAGTCCTCCTGAGAAAAACGGCGCGGCCCCCGCGTCGATCCCGACTTTAATTGCCAGAAACGTCGTTCCGAATATCAAGCACATGACCACATAATTAAGCAGTACCATTATGATTCCTCCCTTTTCCTTATCATAAAGGGAAGGGAACAGAACAGATGGAATAGAATAGAACAGATACGGAGATCCCATCCATTATCATGGGGAAAGGGGGGAGCTGCTTGAAAAGAGAGGTTCTTTCAAACAGTCATTCTGATAAGCTGTTCGAGCAAGTGTATGACTATCTGCTGGACCGAATCATAAGGGAGGAGTGGAAGGCACATGAGAAGCTTCCTTCTGTTCGAACGTTGGCGTCGGAATTGAATGTGCATCGCCTGACGGTTTTTAAAGCATTTCAATTATTAAAGCAAAACCGTCACGTGTATGTGAAGGATAAGTCGGGGTACTATGTACAACCGAACAGCCTGTTGCCAGTGGAGTCGATGAATGATCCAATCGTTTCTGCCTACGTGCACAAGAGTCATCTTTCTGAAATTCATCAGGTGCAGGCGACCTATCAATTTTCCAAAGCATTGATTGAACCGAATTTATTGCCAAACCATTACTTTTCCGAGTATGTGAAGAAAGTGTTTGATCTGTATCCAAAAGTGCTGGGTACCTATTCAACTACACAGGGAGATCAGGAGCTGCGGGAAGCACTGTGCAGCTATTATATCAGCCGTTATCATTTTCACCTGTCACCCGATGAGCTGATGATTACATCAGGCTCTCAGGAAGCGATTGATTTGGTTGCCAGAGTCCTTGTAAAGCCGCGTGATGTCGTGTTGATTGAGAGACCCACGTACAGTCCTGCCATCGATGTATTCAGGAGACAGGGCGCCAAAATGATTCCCATCGAGATTTCGCCACATGGGTATGATTTGGAGCAGGTTGAACTGTTGATGCAAAAAGAAAAACCGCGCCTGTTTTATCTCAATCCGACCTTTCACAATCCGACTGGCTATACGGTTTCTGCTGAACAACGGAAGAGACTGGTGGAGCTGGCTGCGAAGTATCAGTGTCTGATCGTAGAGGATGATCCGTGCCGCGATATTTACTTCCGTGATGAGCCTCCACTGCCGTTTTTTTCTTACGACACGGCGGGGTATGTCATCTATCTGCGCAGCTTTAGCAAGTACATCGCGCCAGGACTTAGTATTGCAACTGTGGCATGCCGTCCATCTATTATGAAGTATTTGATTCAGGCGAAATCACTTTCCGACAGTGGAGCGCCCCTATTGAATCAAAAGATTTTCTTGCATTATTTCTTCTCCGAACGGATGCAGCAGCATTTGGCGAAGCTGCGGATTGCATTGGCCATTCGCCGGGAAATCATGGAGGAAGAGCTGTCTGTGACCGACTGGGAGTGGTCCAGCCCACCAGGAGGCTTTAATTTATGGGTGAAGCTGCCTGATTCCGTCCCGATGGATAGTCTTCTGGGCAAATGCATAGAGCAATCAATTACGTTTGTGCCCGGCGCAATCTGTGACCCACAGCGAGAGTTAAGCTCTTGGATACGTATCAGTTATTCTTATTTGAATGAACAACAGCTGCGGGATGGGGTGCGAAGGCTCGTCCGTATGGTTCGCCAGTTGAATAATCCGTATTTGGAAATATAAAAATTTTAACTAGTTCCGAAAGAAGTCTCCCACCTCAAGGAATGTGAAGGTGCGACAGCACAAGTGAGTAGGTGGGAGATGAATTTCGGTTGGCGAAGCCAAAAAGGTTTGCTCTCTATTTTGGGTTTGATATATTCAGTCATAATAAGTATAAGGATTGATATATCAATGGAATTGGACAATAACAACCACTCAGTATTCTCATTGTATTATCATTTGGTGCTTGTCGTGAAGTACAGAAGAAACGTATTGGATGACGAAATCTCTGATTACGCAAAAGATATGTTTGTGAGAATTTCCGACGGTTACAACATCACTCTCTTAGAATGGAATCATGATAGTAACCATGTCCATGTACGGTTCAAAGCTCACCCAAACACTGAAATGACAAAGTTCATCAACGCCTATAAGAGTGCGAGTTCTCGACTGATAAAGAAAGATTTCCCACAAGTAAGAAAAAAACTGTGGAAAGAAATGTTCTGGTCAAGAAGTTTCTGCTTACTTACAACGGGCGGATCTCCTATTGAAGGGATAAAGAAGTACATCGAAAGTCAAGGGATGAAGTGAGGTGAAATGATATGGCTATTCACAACAAAGCATATAAGTTCCGCTTGTATCCAACAGAAGAACAAGCCTATCTCATTCGTAAAACATTCGGTTGTGTTCGTTTTGTCTACAACAAAATGTTAGCGGAAAGGAAGGAAACATATGAGCAATTCAAAAACGATAAAGAAGCCTTGAAGAAGCAAAAATTCCCTACTCCTGCTAAGTATAAAGGGGAATTCACATGGCTCAAAGAAGTAGATTCATTAGCGTTAGCGAATGCGCAACTTCATTTGCAGACCGCCTACAAAAACTTCTTTGGTGGGAAGGCAGATTTCCCTACATTCAAGAGTAAGAAAGCTAGGAAATCCTATACGACTAACGTAGTCAACGGCAACATCATGTTGCTGGATGGCTATATCAAATTACCAAAGCTCAAACTCGTAAAAATAAAGCAACACAGGATGATTCCTGATGAACATACGATCAAGTCATGCACGATTTCGATGACGCCTACAGGAAAATACTACGTGTCAATCTTGACCGAATATGAAGCGAATGTCATACCCAAAAAACTCAACACCTTTGTTGGGCTCGATTTTGCCATGACCGAATTATATGTCGATAGTGAAGGTGAGAAAGCCAATTACCCACGATTTTATCGACAGGAATTCGTACGGTTAGCAAAAGCCCAACGTGTTTTAGCAAGACGAAAAAAAGGCTCTTCTCGCTGGCATAAGCAACGAATAAAGGTTGCGAAACTCCATGAGAAAATAACAAATCAACGAAAAGACTTTCTTCATAAAAAGTCATACAACCTTGCTAAAACGTATGATTGTATTGTGATCGAAGACCTCAACATGAAAGGTATGTCCCAAGCACTCAACTTTGGAAAAAGTGTAGCTGATAATGCTTGGGGCATGTTTACGGCATTTCTCCAATACAAGTTGGAAGAACAAGGGAAGAGGCTTATCAAAATAGATAAGTGGTTTCCCTCATCTAAAACATGCTCCTGTTGCGGTCAAATAAAGGAGTCTCTATCTCTTTCTGAGCGTACATTCCATTGCGATTGCGGTTTTGTGGCAGATAGAGACTGGAATGCTTCAATCAATATCAAGAATGAAGGATTACGACTGTTAGCGTAATCACATAAATAGAGCATGGTTCAGGCTCGATAGCTAGGTCAATTTCGTACCACTAGGTGCGATTACCCTAGAAGCCCCCACTTCAAGCGATAGCTAAGTGGTGGGTAGTTCACAAAGCGACAGGTACTGTGTTATACTGAGTCTACCATTTACTGTTCTGTGTAGCATTCCCTACTCATTTATGTGAGTAGGGTTTTTTATTTATGTTTGAGACAACAAAAAAACAGACGCCCTTACAGGAGTCTGTTTTTTTGTGTTATGGCTATATTAAACTTTTTGAACGTTAGTAGCTTGTGGTCCGCGTTGGCCTTGTTCTACGTCAAAAGTAACTCTTTGACCTTCGTCAAGGGATTTGAAACCGTCGCCTTGGATAGCAGAGAAGTGAACAAATACGTCTTCTTTACCTTCGCGCTCAATAAAACCAAAACCTTTTTCTGCGTTAAACCATTTTACTGTACCTTGTTCCATTGTTGTTGCCTCCTAGTGTGTAACACACATATATTACTATCCTTGCTCGCAGGATCATCAAAGACGAAAATTTGTTATCTACGCTATCCCTTGCTTCGAACAAAAATAATTCTCTACTAGCATAACAGGATATTGAAAAGATAGCAAATGATTTACGTATGTTGACGAGAGAAAATATAGATGAGCTGTTCTAAAAGCATGGCGCCGATCTTTTGTTCGGATAGCTCGCTTGTGCCGATTCCTGTACAGCCACTATACAGACTCCAACCGATCCCTCTTTCACAAGCTTTTATTCAGATCAGTCAATTCCTTGGCCGTCAGATTGCGCCATTGCCCCAATTTCAAATTCCCAAGCCCAATGTTCATGATGCGTACCCGCTCAAGCTTTCGCACCTGATAACCAAAAGCCAGACACATCCGTCTGATTTGCCGATTCAATCCTTGCGTCAGCACGATATTGAAGACGCGGTCGCTGACTTTGGTTACTTTGCAAGGCTTTGTAGTCGTTCCGAGAATACGTACGCCGTTTGCCATTCCGTGCAAGAAATTCGCCGTGATGGGCTTGTCTACGGTGACAATGTACTCTTTGTCATGATTGTTCTCAGCACGCAAAATTTTGTTTACGATATCTCCGTCATTGGTTAACAGGATGAGGCCTTGTGAATCCTTATCCAGGCGCCCGATAGGGAAAATCCGTTCCGGGTGATTGACGAAATCGATGATGTTGCCTTTGACTTGCAGTTCAGTGGTACACGTAATTCCGACAGGCTTGTTCAAGGCGATGTAGACATCTTTCTTTTTGGAACCGAGCGGCTGTCCATCGATGCGCACATCATCTCCTGACGCAACCGTACTTCCCAGTTCCGCGATTTGGCCATTGATCGTCACACGCTTGGCCTCGATTAATTTATCGGCTTCTCTTCGTGAGCATATGCCGGTTTCACTGATGAACTTATTAATTCGCATGAGACGTTCCTTTCGCTATTACTGCTGCTTTTCCAGTTTTTCAAGTAGTTTATTCCGCCAAGGCAAGGCCAACTCCTCCACCTCAAGCATACGCTGTATCGTCTCTTGGGATGGCGACTTGTCGTGGAAGTATAAGTGGTGAATCGACGCTACCGTTACTTGTTTTGGATGCGCAGTGATGAGGGTAATCTTTGAGTCTGGCTTGATTGTCCCTTCCTCCAAGACGCGGAAAAAATAGCCCGTATAGCCCATTTCCACCACCGCTTTGAGCAGTTGGTTATTGTTATTTCGCTTGTTGATCGTTGCGCAAGGAAATCTGCCTTGGGTTACTTGCAGGATGGTATCCCCGAATTGATACACATCCCCGATGCAGACCTGCTCTTCGGTCATGCCAGCGAGTGTGAGGTTTTCTCCGAATGCCGCATTGGTCAAAGGCTGGCTGAATACCTGCTCCCAATGGGCATAATGTTCAAAAGGATACGCACAGACGACACGGTCTGGGCCGCCGTGGTACTCTGGATTCGCGATATCGTCGTCATCAATTTTCTCGGAACGGACAACGAGCTCGTCTGCTTCTTCCTTCCAAATGCCGGAGAGATATTCCTTACCGTTGTACATATTACTTTTAGGCAAACCTTTACTAATAGAAATTATTCTTCTGTCCAACATAATCACACTCCCAGCCTGTACGATTGCCTCTTTTTATTATTGTATTAGTCAAGAAGTAGCCATTTCTTCTTACTTGACCGACTTCTTGTTTGATCGACTATAATCAACTTGTACAGGTTGCTCTTTGAAGACTGAACATAAAGGGTTGCAGGAGGAAAGGCTCTTCTGCGTAAAATGTTCAAGCACCTTCGCCCTCTCTAACTGAATCGCGAAAACCAAGCAATAGGTTAGAGAGCAGAGCCAATGTACAAGTTCTTCTATAACCGTAGGGACTACCCAAGAACCCCCACTTCAAGGGGTTAGCCTAAGTAGTGGGGGGTCCACCCCCATACTATACCACATTCCCTAATATCCTCCACAGCGGATGGGCACCAGCTGACGCTTCTGGTATGATGATAGAAAGGAATACACAGGAGGCCTCAGTGACATGCAATCATTTGGTGTGGCACTACACACAGATAAATATCAAATAAACATGATGTACGCCCATTGGGTGAACGGAACACACAATCAGAAGGTCGTTTTCGAAGCATTTTTCCGCAAACTGCCTTTTGGAAACGGATACGCCGTATCTGCCGGATTGGAACGAATTGTTTCTTATATAAAAAATTTGCGTTTTGAAGAAAGCGATCTCACGTATTTGAGTGAGCAGGAGGAGAACTACGATCCGAAGTTTTTGGAAGAGCTGCGCCAGCTTCGTTTCAAGGGCTCGCTCTACTCCGTGAAGGAAGGAACCGTGGTTTTCCCGAACGAGCCGCTGATTCGCGTAGAGGGGCGTGTCATGGAGGCACAGCTAGTTGAGACGGCCCTGTTGAACTACATGAACTACCAGACGCTAATTGCGACCAAAGCTTCGCGGATTAAAAACGTGGCGGGCAATGACGTTCTTATGGAGTTCGGAACAAGAAGGGCGCAGGAAGCAGATGCTGCGCTGTGGGGGACGCGGGCAGCGTATTTGGCTGGCTTCGACGCAACCTCGAATATGCTGGCAGGGAAAATGTTTGGCATTCCGACAAAAGGGACGCACGCCCACTCATGGGTACAGAGCTTTGAGAGCGAAGAGGAAGCATTTGAGCGCTTCGCAGCAGCTCTGCCAGGACAGGTAACCTTGCTGGTTGACACGTACGATACGCTCAAAAGTGGCGTGCCTAATGCAATTAAGGTCGGAAAACGCCTGGAGAAGCAAGGCAAAAAGCTGACGGCGGTGCGCTTGGACAGTGGCGACTTGACGTACTTGTCTTGCAAGACGCGCGAAATGCTTGATAAGGCAGGCATGACCGAGGTGCAAATTGTCGCTTCCAACGATCTCGATGAGCACACGATTATGAACCTGAAGGTACAAGGAGCACGCGTAAATAGCTGGGGAGTAGGAACGCAGCTCATCACGGCAGCGGATCAGCCGACACTCGGAGGCGTATACAAGCTGGTGGCGCGTGAAGGAGCGGACGGAGAATATCTGCCGACCATCAAAATCTCCGGGAATCCGGAAAAAGTCACAACGCCAGGCATCAAGGATATGTACCGATTGATAGATCCGGAAACAGGGAAGGCGATTGCTGACTACATGTGCTTCCCGCATGAAACAACAGTCGATGAGGGAGCACCTCTCCATTTGTTCCATCCGAGCCATACGTATTTGAGCAAGCATTTGGAGAACTATCAGGCAGAGTCGCTGCTCATTCCGGTATTTGTGGATGGAGAACTGGTCTATGAACTACCGACCCTCCAAGAGATTCGTAGCTATCACCGTGAGCAACTCAAGCTGTTCTGGCCTGAATACTTGCGCATGCTGAATCCGGAGCACTACCGTCTGCACATCAGCGAAGAGATGTGGGAGACGAAAACAAAGCTGATGAAGGCGTATTTGAAAAAATAAGAGAAAAACGTCTGATGTGTCGTGAGGATGCATCGGGCGTTTTTTTATTATTTCCCAAAAATAACACAATAATGTGAAAACAAGGAAAATAAATTGTCTGAATTTACTTACATCGTATATAATTACTCCATTCATCCTTTAGTTCTGTGCCAAGGTGATGTAGAAAAAACGAGTGAAAAGTATTGGGGAGGAAGAGAGATGCTAAATACTGTAGAGAAAGAAAACCTGAATCCATACGAAATTGTGCAGAAACAAATTGACGCTGCGGCGGCATTATTGGGATTGCGGAGCGATGCTGTAGAAATTTTAAAGCGACCCAAACGAGTATTGGCCGTCAGCTTTCCTGTCAAGATGGATGATGGCAGCGTACGTGTCTTTGAAGGCTACCGATCTCAGCATAATGATGCGGTAGGACCGACGAAGGGAGGGATTCGCTTTCATCCGGATGTGACGATGGATGAAGTCAAGGCGCTCTCCATGTGGATGTCATTCAAATGTGGCGTAGTCGGTCTTCCTTATGGCGGCGGAAAAGGCGGCGTCATATGTGATCCCCACGAATTCAGCAAAAGCGAGCTGGAACGAGTAAGCCGCGGCTTCATGGAAGCCATCGCTGATATTGTCGGGCCGGAGACAGACATACCTGCTCCTGACGTTTATACAACCCCACAAATCATGGGCTGGATGATGGATACGTACAGTCGATTAAAAGGCACCTATTCTCCAGGAGTTATCACTGGAAAACCGCTGAGTGTCGGTGGTTCCAAAGGAAGAAACGAAGCGACTGCCCGTGGATGTGTCTTTACCATACTAGAGGCATTAAAAGATTCTGGACGCAAGCCGGAACAAACAACCGTCGCGATTCAAGGCTTTGGCAACGCAGGAAGAATTGCTGCCCAAGTTTTGACAGGGCTGGGCTTCAAAGTCGTGGCAGTCAGTGACTCACGCGGAGGTATTTATGATGCTGCTGGCTTGGATATCGAAAAGGTAGGCCAGTTAAAAGACAACGCCACCATTTTGGAGTATGTAGGTGGTACGGTCATCTCCAATGAACAGCTGTTGGAGCTGGAAGTGGATATTCTGATCCCGGCCGCATTGGAAAATGTCATCACAGCAGCGAATGCCCACAGTATTGAAGCCAAGTGGATTGCAGAAGCAGCAAACGGACCTACTACACCCGATGCTGACGCCATTTTGCGTGAAAAAGGGATTACCGTGATTCCAGATATTCTCGCTAATGCAGGTGGCGTAACGGTTTCTTATTTTGAATGGGTGCAAAACCTGATGAATTACTACTGGTCCGAGGTTGAGGTAAATGAAAAGCTGCAAATGACCATGATTAACGCCTATCGCGCAGTAAAGGAGCTCTCTGATCAATACAAGGTGGACTTGCGCACGGGAGCCTATATGATCTCGCTTTTGCGAATTACGGAGGCGATGGAAGCGCGCGGCTGGATTTAAGGGAAGAGACCTCTTGCAACTTGCTTGCAAGGGGATTTTTTTTGGCGTAGCCAAGTTTTCTTATCTTTCCCTTGTGGGATTGGCAGGAAGGCTAGTATTTTTGTCGAATTTGTCGGATTAATGTTTTTCTAGCTGTGTTCAAAGGATGGAAAGGGGGATCTTTATGCCAATCAAATTGCCCGACGAATTGCCTGCAACAGAAATACTCGCCCAAGAAAATATTTTTGTGATGAAGGATAGCCGTGCCTTCACACAGGACATACGACCGCTCAGGATCGTCATTCTCAACCTCATGCCAGTGAAGGAAACAACGGAAACACAGTTGCTCCGTCTCCTGGGAAATACGCCGTTACAGGTGGAAATCGTGCTTTTGCACATGTCCAGTCATACGTCCAAAAATACGTCGGAAGAACATTTATCGATGTTTTATAAAACGTTTGAGGAGATCTGTGACCAGCGATTTGATGGCATGATCATCACCGGAGCGCCAGTCGAACAGCTCGAGTTCACAGACGTGACGTATTGGCAGGAGCTGACAAAAATCCTCGATTGGAAAATGGAGAACGTTACTTCGACCCTGCATATTTGTTGGGGGGCACAAGCGGGTCTTTATCATCACTTCGGCGTTCCGAAGCATCCTTTGCCAGAAAAAATGTTCGGAATCTTCCCTCATACACTTAATAAGCAAAAGGTGAAGCTGTTCCGCGGATTTGACAACTACTTCCACATTCCGCATTCCAGGCATACCGAAAATCGCAGGGAAGACATCGAGCAAGTACCTGAACTGGAGATTTTGTCCGAGTCTGAGGAAGCAGGGGTTTACATCGTAGCGACGAGGGATGGCAGACAAATTTTCGTGACAGGACATTCCGAATATGATCCGACCACCTTGCAAGATGAGTATCAGCGGGATGTGAACAAAGGCTTGGACATTACTGTTCCGCGTAATTACTATCCAAAGGACGATCCAAGTCGTGAGCCTATCGTCACCTGGCGCGCGCATGCGAATCTGATGTTTTCCAACTGGTTAAACTATTACGTTTACCAAGAGACACCGTATGATTTGAACAACGACAAGTGACAGCATCGTAGCAGCCATCCGAGGTGATTCGGATGGTTTTGTTTGGACCAGTTGATCTGGGAGCCATTTGGTGAAGAATCATGGATTTCCTTGCCGTTTTGTATTCAAGAAGTACAGTTGTTTAGCCGATATAGAAAATGGTGGAAAATAGAGAGGAGAGGGATATGAGCATGAGAAACTGGCAAAAAGGAATGCTCGCTACGGCTGTTACCGTCGGGCTGATCTTTTCCAGTGTCGGCCATGTACCGGCATTGGCAAATTCTGCGACGACAAGTACGCAGAAGAAGATTTCCAAGCTTGTGGTTGATAAAAAGACAGTAAACTTGAAAAAAGCGGGGACGCAGCAGTTGACTGTCCGCGTGCAATACACGGATAAAACAACGGAGGACGTCACACAGCAAGCGGAGTGGACTTCCTCTGACAGTGACATCGCCAGCGTTGAAAAAGGCTTGGTAACCGCTGTTAATTCCGGAAAAACAAGAGTGAAAGCAAGCTTCGGGGGCAAAAGTGTGACTGTCCCTATTGAGATCGATGTGATTTCCAAGCTCACTGCTGACCAGAAGAAACTGGCTCTCAGCGCGGGAAGCACGAAACAGGTAAACGCAACAGCAACCTTCTCTGACAAATCTACTGCTGTTGTAACGGCTCAGGCAGAGTGGGAAAGCGATAATAAGGAAATCGTCACAGTAACGAATGGTTTGGTTACGGCAGTAGGCTCGGGCACAGCGAAGCTCAAAGTGAAGTACGCTGGAAAAAGCGTATCCATTCCAGTAGAGGTGGATGTCGTCTCCAAGCTGGACAGCGATAAGAAAAAGCTGTATCTGCGTCTAGACACTACCCAGTCGGTTACGCTGTTGGCTACCTTGTCTACCAAAGAAAAAGTAGATGTAACAAGCAAAGCCAAGTGGACATCCGACAATGAAAAAGTCGCTACAGTTGAAAATGGAGTGGTGAAAACTGTAGGCTCTGGCAAAACGAGAATCAAAGCAACTTACGGTGGAAAGACGATCGCGATCCCTGTAGAGTCTGCTGTCATCTCCAAGCTGGAATTTGACATGAAAAAGGTCGATCTTAAAGTCGGTGAATCAAAAGACTTGAAAGTATCTGCTGTCTATACGGACAAAACTAAAGGTGATGTCACAACCAATTCAGACTGGATCTCCACGAACAGCTCCGTTGTGACTGTAGCGAATGGTAAGGTCACGGCTGTGAAAGCAGGGCGTGCAACGATTGCGGCGACGTATAATGGAAAAGTCATAAAAATACAGGTAACCGTGAAGTAACTCACGCTGGAGGAAAAGCCAGGGCGCGACTGCGTACCTGGCTTTTTCGCATACTCCCGCCTGTGGTAATCTGTAGCTAACGCTTTTGATTGGACGAAAACGGAGGGCATCATGGATATTCGACAGCTGCATTACTTTGTGGAAGTAGTCAAACATAAAAACTTTACGAAGGCCGCGCAATCCCTCCACGTCTCTCAGCCTTCTATTAGCAAAATGATCAAGGCATTGGAAGAAGAGCTAGAGGTAGTTCTGCTGGATCGGACGGAGCGGAAAATGGACCTGACAGACGCAGGGGAAATGGTCTACAGCTATGCGACCAAAGTGTTGCAACTGATGGAAGGCATGTCGTCCTCGATTGCAGAATTGCGAAATGTCGAGCGGGGGCGGGTTAAGCTGGGCATGATGCCAACGGTGGGTTCCTTTCTCTTGCCGAATGTAATTGCCTTGTTTAAAAAGCAGTATCCAGGCATTGATATCGAGATGAAGGAATACAGCGCCAAGCTGCTTGAAATCCAAATGGAACAAGGCAGCATCGATGTGGCATTAACCGTTCTTCCAACGGATCAGGAGAAATTTGTGGCAGTTCCCTTGCTCGCAGAGGACCTCGTCGCGATCGTTCATCAGGAGCATTGGCTCGCGGGAGTCGATGAGGTGAGCTTGGAACAGCTCAAGGACGAGGCTTTCATTTTGTTTACCGAAGAGTACGCGATGCATGATGTGGTACGCCAAGCGTGCAAGCTGTCCGGCTTTGAACCGAAAGTCGCTTACATGAGCTCTTTATGGGATTTTGTCGGAGAGATGGTGGCTACCCAACTGGGGATCTCACTCATTCCACGCTCGATCGTGAGACGTTTGAATAACGGACAATTGCACACCGTCAACATTTCCTACCCGGTGATTGACTGGCAGTATGCCTTGATTTATCGAAAAGAAGGGTATTTATCGCATGCGACAAAGGCTTTCATATCGTTTGTAGAGAAAATGTACAGCTATAACCAAATGGAATAGAAATGATGATTTTTATGTATTGTACGAATGGAATCGAGACGGCTTAGAATGAAGGTAACTCGTTCAAACAGTGACTTTTTGAACAACCTTTGTAGAGCAACTGGGGTGGTCTCGATGAAAAGATGGTTCTCCATCATCGCACAAGTTTTGCTTTTGTTCGGCTTCACCTGGCTCGGGAAATGGGTAAGCTCGTTTTTTCACCTTCCTGTTCCGGGCAGTTTGATCGGACTCGCACTTTTGTTTATTTGTCTATATACCGGCTTGATTCGTCTACAGTGGGTGGAAGCAGGAGCGACCCTGTTATTCTCGCAAATGATCCTGTTTTTCGTACCATCGCTGGTTGGGATGATGCAATATCCATGGTTATTAGGTATAAAAGGATTGCTGGTGCTTGTGGTCGTCGTGAGCGGTTGTGCGCTTGTGATGGTTTCGACAGGCGTTGTTGCTGAGCGCATGTTCAATCGTGGAGAGGTGAAACAGCATGATCCTGTGGAAAACATCTAGTGTGCTCCTGACACTCGTTTTCTTCTATGCAGCCAAACGGTTCAACAAGAAAAGACCGTCTCTGCTGTTTTCTCCGGCCATATTGGCGCCGATTGGCTTGATTCTGTTTTTGCTTTTCGCAGGTATTCCTTATCAGGTGTACAGCGAAGCGACCTCGCTCATTAGTGAGATGATGAGTGTAGTCACAGTGGCGTTTGCGATTCCGCTGTACCGAAATTGGTCGGTGTTAATGGCGCATCGCCGGATGATTTTGACGAGTCTAGCTACGGGTTCCCTCATTGCCATCATTGCAGGTGTCTCCACGACGATGTTAGTCGGATTGGGAAAAGAAGCGGCGATTAGCGTTATTCCTCGCTCGATTACCCTGCCGATTGCGATGAGCGTAACCGAAGCGATTGGCGGAATGCCGACGATGACGGCAGTATTCGGCATGCTGACCAGCTTCGCAGGCGTTTTTTTGGCTCCTAAAATCATCAAGAGTATGAGGCTCCGTCATCCCGTTTCCATCGGCTTGATGTACGGAATGGGCGCACATGCGTTGGGGATGGTAAAAGCGTTTGAGCGTGGGGAAACAGAAGGAAGCAGTGCGACTTTGGCTGTGATCGCCGGAGCGATGATTACGGTGGTATGGGCGTTTACCTTGCTGCCGGTGATCATGTCGTGGCTGGCTGTGTGAAGGAAGGTTTGGATTTTAAGAGGATAGAAATGGAAAGTGCAACATGACCGCCCAAATGCTGGCGAAAGGTGTATGATAGAGGACAAATAAAAGCTTCATTTAACTCTTTCATCTTGGCAGGAGGCAACATGAGACCGCTATATATCGTCCTATTACTCTGTACCAGCTTCCTTTGGGGAGGAAATTTTGTTGTCGGCAAATTTCTCGTCGGGCACGCGTCTTCCTTGACGTTGACCAATTTGCGCTGGCTCATTGCTGTTGTTTGCTTGTTGCCGGTTGTTTGGATACGCGAAAAGCGGATATTTCCAACGCGAGAGGCACTTCTTCCTTTGATAGTGATGGGAGTGACTGGCGTAGCACTTTTTAATTTATTCATGTTCTGGGCACTTGAGCGGACAGACGCGACCAATGTCGGGCTATTGTCCACGCTGAATCCGGTTTCGATCGCGATTTTTTCCTTATTGTTGATGGGCGATAAAATTCGACCGTTGCAGATTCTCGCGATGCTGGTCTCGTTTGCAGGTGTGCTTGTGGTGATGACCAAAGGAGACTTCACACACTTGTCCCAGTTGCACTTCAACACGGGCGATTTGTGGATGCTCGCCGCTGTCGCTATGTGGGGGATTTACTCCGTATGCGGGCGCTGGGCGATGAAGACTGTCTCGCCGATGATGTCCACACTGTACTCGGGGATTTTCGGTGTCGCATTGATGCTGCCCTTTAATGTCACCACATTTACGATCAGCAACACAGACTGGACGTTCTGGCTGTCTTTGTTCTACGTTGGTGTAATGGCGACTGTCGTCAGTATGGTGTTGTGGAATATCGGTGTGCAACAGGTGGGCGCAACCTCAGCCGGTATGTTCCTCAATTTCAATCCTATTTTTACGGCCATTCTCGCGTTTCTTTTGCTCGGGGAGCGCATGACCATCATCCAATTGCTCGGCAGTGTGATCGTCATTGTCGGCTGCTATATGTTCTCGCGTTTAAAGCATGTCTCGACCCCGGCACCACATACAGTCAAGCAAGCACAAGGCTAAAAAGGAAATCCCACGTCTGATCAAACAGACGTGGGATTTTTATTAGGATGGTACCGATCAACGCACAAGGCTAGTGAGAAGAAAAAGCACAGGGCTCGCAGACCTTGACAACGCCTACCCAGTCGGAACTACAAAAAGGGGACCACGCTTGTCGAACACTTCTCCCCTGAGAATCTTCCGCCCGTAGGGTGGCTTTGGCTCGACGGTCCCCTTTTTGTAGTGGAGACGTCCAGTGAATCCCCCCTGCTGGCGTGTCAGAGTCGAAGAGAACTGTGCTTTTTCTTCTCCACCACTATGTTCCGTGCTTATCTGATGGTTTTTTAGTCGATCACGTGGACATAGGCTTTCGCATACAAATAAGAAGGACAGTGTGTGAAGGGGAGGTTGTATATGATCGTCATAGCGGGGAGACCAGCTAATCCCGCCGCGTTGGCAGCGGAATGGGGATTAAATCCGGTACAGCGTGAAATAGTAGCGATTATGGCACGTAGTGATGAAGTATTTGAATATCCGACTCCTGAGCTCCTGCAATTTGAACTAAAAACGCGCGATCATCTGGTGAGGTCTGCCTTGGCACTGAACGAAAGCGGCCTAGCCTTTTCTACTTTTGAAGAATCTCGTGCCAATCCAGCTTACTGGATTCGAACAGACCAGGGCGGATTCCGCTTGCGACCCGGAGTGCTACCATCCAGCGGGATTATCAATATTTTTCGTGAGGGCCAAAGATACGCCACGGAGTGCGCTACGGCGATGGTCATTATTATTTATCATGCAGTCCTACAGTCCATTCGTTTACCGGATTTTGAGAGAATGTTTTCGGACATCTTGCTATATGACTGGCGGTACGATCAGGATCTGGACTTGCAAACAATAAGGACAAATACCTTCTTGCCTGGTGATGTGATTTATTTTGCCAATCCTGATTACGATCGGGCGACACCGCAGTGGCAAGGAGAAAATGCAGTAGTGCTCGGTAATGGCTTGTACTACGGGCATGGTGCGGGGATCAAACGAGCGAGTGAGATGGTAGCATTTTTGAATGAACAACGAAGAGAGGGAGCAATGAGGTCTGCCTATTTGGTTAATCAGGCGACTCGGCCCGGTTTCGCCTACCTGTTTCCCTACGACAACGGTCGCTCTACCATGCGAGTTTCCGGCCATCCCATACAAGCGAGCAGTCGAATTACAGCGCAGATCGGTTCTTTGTCTTGGGAGTGGTAAAACGAAAGAAAGCCTCCTGCCAATATTAACGTGGTGAGAGGCTTTTTTCACTTATGAGGGACAGGAGAATCGCTTCCAGGAAAACACAGACAGGTCAAGGGAAGATGATCCTTCTACCAGCAGTTGGCTCGTCGCTTCCCCGATCGCACTTGCGAATTTAAAACCGTGCCCGGAAAAGCCTGCTGCAAATACGAGCTGTGGATGTTCAGGATGACGGTCAATGACGAAATGCTCATCCGGTGTCATGGTGTAAATGCATACCTTACCTTGTCGCAATGGTCCGGCTGCCCCAGGCATATACGTTTCCAAAAAGGAGCGTACATCGCCTTCGTCTGACAAATAGGTGCCAAAGGTACGTTCCAATTTATCGGGATCGATGGCGTGTCCTCCGTCATGGCGTCCGATTTTTACACCACTGCCATCAAAGCTGGGAAATCCGTAGAACATGGAGTCATGAAGGCGAACGATGAAAGCGGGAAAGCCATCCGCACTGTACTGGTTCTCATCTGCACCAAACCAGGCGACCGTTTTGCGTGTAGGCGTGAGCGGGATGGACAAGCCCAATGAGTCAAGGAGAGAACCATTCCAAGCACCGGCGGATAGAAGGACTTTATCGCCGTGGTAGCTGGTAGATTCCGTATGTACGATGAACCCATTTCCTGCTGGCTCCAACTGCGTGACTGGCGTGTTCGTCAACAGTGTAGCTCCTGAGGAAAGGGCGAGCTCTCGATAGGCACGAATACCGTTTTCGGAATAAAGCACACCTGAAGTAGGCTCCAGGCAACCGTAGTAATCAGTAGGCAGATTGATTCCTGGCCAGCGTTGCATGACCTCATCGGCATTGAGTACTTCCAAGGGCAGGGAGTACTGCTCGGCGCTCACCCGAATTTCATTCAGGAAAGGACAATTCAAGGGTCCAGCGTTCAAAACACCCGTTTTGGCGAAGATCGGTATACCACATGCTTGTTCCAGTTCTGACCACAACTGTTGCGCTCGCAACGCAAGCGGGACGTACTGCTTTCCTTCTCCGTACGCATGGCGAATGATACGGGTATCCCCATGATGGCTACCCATCGTGTGTGGGGGATCAAAGGCATCGATCATGAGTGTACGCATGCCCTGTTTCGCTAGATAGTAGCCAGCTGCCATTCCCATCGACCCTGCTCCAACAATAATGACGTCGTAGTTTTGCATCAACCGTCCTCCATTCCGCTTATTTTCATCTATCTTACAGGAGTTTTCTGAATGGTGGATTTTAATTTTTTGTGGAAAGATCCATTTTTTTGTGTGCAATAAGGTTTATTCCATCAGTTGGGAGGGAAAAGGAGATTACGTTATTATCATATGTCAAGAAAAGTGGTGTTTACGAAATGAAATGGACGATCGGAAAAAAATTGGGTAGTGCGTACGCGCTGATCCTGGTCATCATGCTGTTTATGGGGATCACGACCATTATCAAGATGGAACAGATGAATCAGAAGATGGTGGAAATGAATACGAAGTGGCGCCCAGGTCTGGAAGATATTTTGAAGATCAACATGACACTAGAAGCCATTTACGGAGTTACGCAAACCATGCTTACGACAGAGAACATGGATGCCAAGAATAAGTACGCAAAGCAAGTCGATGACCAATTTGCCTATATGGACGGCTTATTGGCCAGCTATGAAAAAACGATTTCCAGTGAAGAGGACCGTAACAATTTTGAAGGATTGAAGCAGGCGCTGCAAAAATACGAGGATTTCAGTCCGCAATACGTGGTAATCGCCAAAAAGGTCGATATCAGAAGACCGGCTACCGATGCAGACATGGCCGAGCTGGAGCGCATCAAGAAAAAAGGCAGTGAATTGTTTGTAGAACGCAAGAAATATTTGGATGCCATGATGACGAATAACAGTGAAGGAGCACAACGCGCTGGCACGGAAAGTGCGCAACTGTATGAGTCAGTCAAGCGGGACCTGAATATTATCATGATTATCTCTATCATTGCGTGTGTGGCGCTAGCGGTCGTACTGACGTCAAGCATCCGTCGACCGATCTTGCGTTTGATGGAAGAGATGAAGAAAGTCGCTGATGGTGATTTACGTGTGGAGCCATTGGTTGTCAAAAGTCGTGACGAGATTTTGGATCTGGTGAATTCGTTCAATGAGATGACCAGCAGTTTAACCACTGTCATTCGTCAGGTAGGTGGAACCTCCGAGCAGGTAGCCGCATCGGCTGAGCAATTGACGGCAAGTGCAGATCAGACAAGCAGGGCCACTGAACAGATTGCTGTTACTGTTCAAGAAGTGGCAGCAGGCGTTGATCGCCAGGTAGCGAGTGTAGAGAATGGGTCGAAATCCATTGATGATATGTCACGAGGAATTCGTCAAATCGCAAATAACGCACAGCAAACATCCAATATGGTGAGCGAAGTAGCCAACATGGCAGGAGAAGGCAACCAGTCGATTCAGGCCGCGGTTCAACAAATGAATGCGATCCACGCTTCGATGCGTGAGCTCTCATCTGTGATAGACGGTCTGGGCAATCATTCTCAAGCAATCGGAGAGATCATCGAGGTCATTACAGGTATTGCGGATCAGACCAATCTGCTCGCCCTCAATGCAGCGATTGAAGCAGCACGCGCAGGAGAGCACGGCCGTGGATTCGCGGTTGTAGCAGATGAAGTACGGAAGCTGGCAGAGCAATCAGCTCAGTCCGCTCAAAAAATTGCGCAGTTGATCAGTACGATTCAGACAGATACAAAAGTCGCGGTCGAATCGATGGAAACAGGTACCCAAGAAGTAAAAGAAGGAATTCGCGTCGTTCACCGTGCGGGCGAAACCTTCGGGGAAATTCAGAACTCGATTGGCACAGTAGCCGACCAGATTCACGATGTGTCTGCATCTGCCCAGGAAGTGTCTGCCCATACCGAACAGGTCGTACAAGCGATGGAGCTGGTCAGCGAAGTTTCCGACTTGACTGCTGAGGGCACGCAAAACGTTTCCGCTGCTACACAGCAGCAGCTCGCTTCTATGGAGGAAATCGCTTCGTCAGCAACAGCTCTTTCCAATATGGCAGAAGAGCTGCAGCATATGATTCGCCGATTTAAGGTATAGACATATACCGTGCAAACGAACGAGGCTATCACGAGATTGTTGCAGAGGTAAGCATACATTCACACTTCGAGCGCGATGGAAATAATCCTCGACTAGAATAAGTCGTAGCAAGATGGATTCTAGTCAAAGGGGGCTATGTTCATGACAAGCCATACAACCATCCAACCGAAGATTTTGTATTACGGAACCCCCGTCGTCCTGTTGACGACTGAAAATGAAGATGGCACAACAAACATCAGTCCCATTTCATCGTCGTGGGCGTTGGGGAATTTTGTCATTCTGGGACTCGGGTTTGGCTCGCATGGATTGGAAAATTTGCGTCAGCGGCAGGAGTGTGTCATCAATTTGCCGGATGCCTCGATGTGGCAGCAAGTGGAAGCGTTGGCTCCGCTAACAGGACGCAATCCCGTACCCACCTACAAACAGGAGCTTGGCTTCCGCTATGAAGCGAATAAGTTTCAGGCAGCCAATTTGACTCCTGTTGACTCTGATATCGTTCGTCCAAAACGAGTGGGAGAATGCCAGCTTCAACTCGAAGCAGTCGTCCGCACAATCCGTTTTCCGGAATATGCCGACATGTTTGCGATCGTGGAGACAGAAGTGCGTTGCGTCCATGCAGACAAACAAATTGTACAAAGTGCTCATCACGTGAACCCCCAAGCATGGAATCCGCTGATCTACAACTTCCGTCATTATTTTAGTCTCGGTGATCAGTTGGGAAAAACATATCGATCGGAAACGTAGAACGTCAAAAACGCCAAGTTTTTGGCGTTTTTGTATTTCTGTATACAAAATATGGTATATTAGGTGTTGCCGAATAAAATTAGTTAATACCGAATTTTGAGGGGTGAAAAGATGCTTGTCTGGATGTTGCGAAAAGTAATGGCAGAAAGAGAAGTTTGGACGGGAGCCGCTTTAGCAAGGCTGTTGAAAGAGAAAGCAAATTACAGTCTGTCTCCAGCCTCCATCAGTGCTTTACTAACCAGTCAGCCCAAGCAAATGAAAGCCGAGACACTTGATGCACTCTGTACAGCTCTGGAGTGTACACCAAATGACTTGTGGGCATATACACCGCCTAAATAGAGTGAAGGGAGCATAAAAATATGGCAGTGAAACAGATTTTGCCTTTTGGAGACCCGATTTTGCGCAAAGTAGCCAAGCCAGTGGATGAGCTGAATGCGAAAACGTTCAAGCTACTGGATGAGATGGCTGAGACCTTATATGCCGCAGATGGCCGTGCTGGTCTTGCCGCACCTCAAGTAGGCATTCTTCGCAGAGTGGTTGTCATGGATTGCGGAGATGGATTAATGGAGCTCATTAATCCAGAAATCATAGAAAGGAGTGGCGAACAAAGCGGAATGGAGGCTTGCTTATCTTTTCCGGGTTACTATGGCAATGTAAAGAGAGCCGAGCATGTAAAGGTAAAGACGTTGAACAGACAAGGCGAGGAAATGATCCTTGCAGCAGACGGATTCCTTGCTGTTTGTATGCAGCATGAAATCGATCATTTAGACGGAATTTTATTTGTGGATCATGTTCAGGAAAAATGGCTGTATCATGAAACCACAAGGCAAAAAGTTGATTTGTTGGATGTGATTCGCCTAACCAAAAGGCGTACCATCTCCATTCGGGAAATATGATAGTAGAAGGCCGTTTGTTCCGGATATCTTTTTACGTGAGCCTAAATGGTATCATCTGAAGAGCGGCATTATTACGTGGAGGAACACACATGGAACAACTACTGATAGGTAGCTTTCTTTCTGCCATGGCTACTGGTGTAGGCGCCTTGCCTATCCTTTTCTTCAAGTCGGTGTCACATCGATGGCGGGATATATTGTTGGCGTTTACGGCTGGAATTATGGTGGCTGCCTCGACATTCAGTCTGATCCCACAGGCACTTCAGAGCGCGCCATTTATAATCGTTTGTTTGGGAGTGCTTACCGGAACATTGCTGCTTACGGTGTTGGAAAGCATCGTCCCGCATATCGATCTGGAGCATACGAGAATCAACATTTCGATGGATTCGCAATCGCTGCTGATTTTGTCCGCGATTACCTTGCACAATATTCCAGAGGGCTTGTCCGTTGGCGTGAGCTATTCGAGTGAACAGTCCGGCTTGGGTGGCCTGATTTCTTTTGCAATCGGTCTGCAAAATGCACCAGAAGGCTTCCTAGTGGCGCTTTTTCTAATTAATCAAAGGGTCAGTCGTCTCAAGGCGTTTATTTTGGCTACGATGACCGGAGCAGTCGAAATCATCTCTGGGATTTGTGGCTATTACCTGACCTCTTTTGTACATGGGCTCGTACCATACGGCCTTTCTTTTGCCGCAGGCGCGATGCTGTTTATCGTTTACAAGGAGCTCATCCCCGAAAGTCATGGAGATGGTCATGCTCGTTCCGCGACTTTTTCGTTCATCCTAGGACTTTTGGTTATGATTGGACTAGTTCAGTCGTTCGGATGAGCGGTTTTTTTCAAAAAGCCTCACAAGTGAGAGCAAAAATTCCGAAACCATATATAGATAGATTTCGATTATGGAAGTAGGGAGTGTCACGATGGAAAAGTCTACCTTGATAGGTATAGTTTTAGGTATTGTCGCAGTAGTGGTCGGGATGATCTTGAAGCATGCAAGTCCCATGTCATTACTGAATCCAGCAGCAATTATGATCATCATCGTAGGTACTATTGCTGCCCTTTTCAACGCATTTCCCATGTCGGAAATCAAGCGTATTCCTGCTCTTTTCAAGATAATTTTTAAAGAAAAAAAGCTCCCTGAAAAAAGAGAATTGATCGGTCAGTTTATGAACTGGGCTTCCATCGCTCGTCGCGAAGGATTGCTTGCACTGGAAAACACTTCTGATGAGATTCAAGATCCATTTCTGCGTAACGGCATGAAGATGATCATTGATGGTGGAGAACCGGATTTTGTTCGCGATGTTCTGAATGAAGAAATTCACGCCATTGAAGAGCGCCATCAGGCAGGGGCACTCGTCTTTAGCCAAGCGGGAAGCTACGCTCCGACTCTCGGGGTACTGGGTGCGGTTGTCGGTCTGATTGCAGCCTTGGGTAACTTGAGTGACATCGATGCATTGGGTATATCGATTGCGGCTGCGTTCGTAGCTACGTTGCTCGGTATTTTCACGGGTTACGTTTTATGGCATCCGTTCGCGACCAAGCTCAAACGGAAATCAAAGGCAGAAATCGAAATCAAAAAAATCATGGTCGAAGGATTGCTTTCCATTCAAGCGGGTGTATCCCCGACTGCGATTGAGCAAAAGCTGCTGGTTTACATTCCGTACAAAGAGCGTGCGGAAATGAAAGAAGAAATGAAGGAAGAGAAGAGGGAGGAAGGAGCTGCGGTAAATGGCTAAGCGACCAAAGAGACATGCTCATCATGAAGAGCATATGGACGAGTCTTGGCTAATTCCATACGCGGACTTGCTTACCCTTCTGCTTGCTTTGTTTATCGTGTTGTTCGCCTCTAGCGAGATGGATGCGAAGAAGTTCGACCAAATGGTTCGGTCCTTCAGCGTTGCAATCAACGGCGGTACGGGAGTCATGAACTACCCAAGCCCGGTACCCCTAGACCCGCAGCTTCAACAGCAAACCTTGCACAAAGGCGCACAGGAAGCAGAAAAACAGAAGACAGAAGAAGAAAAGCGTCTGGAAGAAGCGGTCCGCAAAGAGACAGAGGACTTGAAAAAGCTACAGACAAAGCTGGACGGATACATTCAGCAAAACAAGCTGCAGGACAAGCTCCAAACCAAGCTGACCGAAGAAGGACTGCTGATCACCATTTTGGACAATGCGTTGTTTGACTCCGGTAAAGCTGATCTGAAACCGGAAGCGAGAAAGCTTGCCTCTGAAATGGCAGGAATGCTGGTGCCGCACCCGAAAAAAGTGACCGTAACTGGTCATACGGACAATGTGCCGATTCGCCGTGCAGAGTTCCCATCCAACTGGGATCTCAGTGCCAAACGTTCAGTTAACTTCTTGAAGGTGCTTCTGGAAAACAAGAATCTAGACCCGACGAAATTCAGCGCGACAGGCTTGGGAGAATATCATCCGGTAGCGCCGAATACGACGGCAGATGGCAGAGCGAAAAACAGACGGGTAGAGGTAGCGATCCTCCGTGATCTGGCTTCTCCTCCGAAAAATAGTGTGAATCCGTAATAACTAAAAGGATAGCTTCCTCGGGAGGCTATCCTTTTTTGTTTTTGTTTATAGTAGCTGTAGTGGAGGGGAAGAAGCCCATTTCCAGTCTACGCTTCGGCCTACGCCCTACTGCGTGATTGAGCTGTCCGCTCCGAAATAAATGTCGGGAGCGCTTCAAAAGTAGAGTTTCGAAGAGGTAATCTCAGAGGTTGAAGCTGAAAACCCCCGCCATTTATTTCGGAGCTTGGTAGGGCTCCAGAGGAGCTAGGACTGGAAATGTGCTTCTTCCCAAGCAGCTAGTGTTTACTTCTTGAAAGCAGCATTCAAGAGGTCTATTTCTTTTTATTAAAAGAAGGTGGAATCCCGAACAGTTCGCAGAGGAAACAGGAGAAATAAGCGAAGATCTTTGGACACACCTACCGAGGCGCAGTGAAAAAAAGAGAAACTGCCTTTAGCGTCCACCTCTGAGACACATCCTGAACAGTCGACTTTGGACGCGGTTTCTCTTTTTTTCACGGAGCCGGGCACCCCAGCTTCCCCGCAGGTGTTCCAAGAAGCTGAGCGTTTTCTCCTGTTTCCTCCCCACCACAACAGCTAGACAGACGACTCAGACGCCTCCCCCAATTCCAGCTTCAACTGCCCCATTCGCATTTCGCCCCACTCATACATCATTTCTACAATGGGCAATAAAGTCATCCCCAACTCCGTCATGGAATACTCCACGCGTGGGGGAACCTCAGGGAATACTTCCCGGTGAACAATCCCGTCTTCGATTAGCTCTTTTAACTGATTCGTTAGCATTTTATGTGTGATTTTTGGGAATAGCCGTTGCAGCTCGCTGAAGCGATGCGGGCCTTCTACCCCTAAATGCCACAGGATCACGACTTTCCATTTTCCGCTGAACATAGACAAGGTCAGCTCCTTGGAACAGTTGAAATCACCGTTTTTTATTTTTTCCAAGGTTTCTTTCCGCAAGTCGGACATAGTTTTCTCCTCACAATTCTATCTTCGGTGCAACAGCTCCAGCAAAGCAAGCATTCTTATGTTGCGCCTCGTTCCCTTCCATCATAAACGGTGCGGGATGATTTTTCATTGAGTTTTCTGGTTCATCTTGACAGCGTTCATGAAAATGCAGATAATAAACATAATAACTAAGTAAACAGCTCGGAATACTAACAATAAAAGAGGTGAGTTCTTTGGAACGGATTTTGCAAATACCTAGCGACACGATTTCGTTGACGGCTACCCTGCATGAACCTACATGCACAACAGGCAAGACCAGAGTGAAATACCCGTTGGTTGTCATTTGCCATGGCTTTATCGGCAGTCGGATTGGAGTGAACCGCTTGTTTGTAAAAGCTGCCAGAGAATTAGCCGCACACGGTTTTGGCGTACTGCGCTTCGATTACGGAGGCTGCGGGGAAAGCGACGGCGATTATGGGGCAGGTGGTTTGGATGTCCTGCTTGCGCAAACTCGTGATGTTCTCGGCCATGTTTTCACGCTGGAACAGGTAGATCAGGAGCGTGTGTGCCTGTTAGGGCATAGTTTGGGTGGGGCGGTCAGCGTACTGACAGCGAGCCAGGATAAACGAATACACTCGCTCATCCTATGGGCACCAGTAGCACGTCCCTTCGACGATATCATTCGGATCGTGGGGGAAAAGGAATACAAGGAAGCACTTTCCTATGGCAAAACGGATCATTTGGGCTATGGATTGGAGAAGCGCTTTTTTCAGTCGCTGGGTACCGCTCTGCCGCTCCGTCAAGCAAAGCAGTTTGAGGGAGATGTGTTAATCCTGCATGGCAATCGGGATGACGTCATTGCGGTGGATGCGATGTTTCATTATGAGCGAGAGCTACATCTGCGGAGACGCGGGAGCTGCGAAACAGAAGTAGTAGTCGGAGGAGACCATACCTTTTCCTCGGCAGACAGCTACAAACGCTTGATTGCGAGTACGAAGAGCTGGCTGGCAAGATTGCAGGAGAAGGAGACGGTCGCTGTATAAGGAAAAGGGATAGCCCAGATGACGGGCTATCCCTTTTTTGCGATATTGTTTTTGATTTCGTTCAAGAGCCCGCGACAACCCGCATTCACGAGGTCATACACATACGTGAATCGCCCCGTATAATAAGGGTCCTCCACATTTTGTTCCTGGGCAGAATCAGCAAAGTCGAGCAGGCGATACACCTTTTTTGCTGACGGCGCCATCTGCTTGAGTGCGGACAAATTTTCTTCATCCATGCAGACGATGTATTCGTACTCGGAGAAGTCCTGTGTGATAATTTGGCGAGCACGCAATGTATCATGCGCGATCCCATTCTCGGTCAATACCTTTTGTGTACCTTTGTGTGGAGGTTCCCCCGCGTGCCAGCCACCAATCCCCGCTGAATCGATGGAGATTTCCCCTGCCAATCCCTCCGCCTCTACGAGATGGCGAAATACGGCTTCGGCCATGGGTGAGCGACAAATATTGCCCAGACAAACGAACAACACTGTTGTCATATGCACGTTCCTCTCTTCCTGTGTGTGATGCTTCTGTATGTTAGAATACCATAAGGAGGACATTTGCAATGAAAACATATCTGTACCGCATACGTTTTGTTGTAGCTGTCGTTGTCGTCACTGTTTTACCAATTATCATTACCGGAATAGTATTGATAAAATCGGCAGAGCAGGCTTTATTGGCGGAAAAGAAACAGAAGCTAATCGCCATTACGCAGCAACTGGATTTTGCGCTGTCGAAGGATTTTGACACTACCGTCATGGAAGCGGGATTAAAAAAGGCGGAAAAAGAGTACAAGCTCCAAGAATTAAACGAGAAGATGCAACCGCTTACAGATCGTATTGCTCTGGCGCATCCGGGAATTGGCGTCGGCTATTATTCCGAAGCTCTCGATTCCATCGTGACGTATGGACCCAGCAATGAAATGAGCTTGTACATAGGACAATCGATTAGCGAAACCCATCCGGGTCGCAGTGTCATGCAGACGCGGCAGATTGATGTAGTGATCGGCGAACAAGTCCGTGGCAACATCATGAACGCCATGGTTCCACTCATTCGCAATGATCAAGTGATCGGCTATGCATGGGCGAATGAACTCATGTCTACGATTGATATACAACTCGCGGATATGCGACAAAGCATTTATGCGATTTTGGGCATTGGCTGTATGATCGCAGCAGCGGCCAGCGGTTTGCTCGTTCATCGCTTTGAAGTGATTTTGTCAGAGATCAAGTCAGGGCTGAAGCGGCTTAGCCAAGACCTTTCCTTTCGTTTGAAAAGCATGGACGGTGAGCCTGGAGAAATTACAGGTGCGATTAACAATCTTGCAAGTGATTTGCAGGCTAGCCGTACCCACACGGAGACGATCATGAATAGCATGGATAGTGGGGTCCTCGCGTTGAATCAAAGTGGGCATCTGATTGCTTGGAATGAGACAGCGATACATATGATTGGCTTCAAGTCTAGTAGAGCAAAGGGGATGCATTACACGGAGGTCTTCACAGAGAGCGAGCCTTTCCTACATATTCTGTTGGATACGCTGCAAAACGGTCGAGCCATCCGTGATGCTATGTGGCGCCATCAGCATCCGGACAGAGGCGTGCTCTGGCTTAAGGTCAGCTCTTCTATTTGGAAAAAGACGGCGGATGAAGTACTGGGGGCTATCGTCGTTCTGGAGGATCGTACGCAATGGCGGAGGATGGAGTCTAGACTGGCTCAGGCAGAACGACTCGCAGTCATAGGTGAGTGGGCGACGAGTATTGCACATGAGGTACGCAATCCATTGACAGCTATCAAAGCGTTCGCCCAGATCATCGAGGAGGAATGGCCAAAAGACCATGACTCTCGGGAATACACAGAGATTATTGTGGAGGAAGTCGAGCGTCTGAACCGTTTTGCTGACGAGCTCTTGTTATTTGCTCGTCCCAATGAAGAGTTGAATGTACCTGTTCGCGTGCAAGAGGTAATCCATCACACACTCAAGCTGATGGAACATGTCGAGGGCTATTGCGGGGTAATTGTACAGCTCGTATGTGAGGAGGCTATTCCGGTCGTGATGTCTTCACCGGAGTTGTTAAAGCAAGTGTTTTTGAATATATTGCAAAATGCGTTGCAAGCAAAACCAATGGAAGGTCGTATCCAAATTGAAATCAAAAACATAGATAATGATGTACATGTCCAGGTAACAAATGAAGGTCCGCCTATTGCGGAAGAAAACCTGCTGGCTGTATTCGAGCCGTTTTTCACAACCAAGCAAACAGGTACGGGACTTGGACTGGCGCTTTCCCAACGGATCGTGCAAGCGTATGGCGGACATATTTTCGCGCAAAATACCCCCGAAGGTGTCTGTTTCACTGTCGTGCTGCCGATTCGGGCAAAAGGAGGATTGTGATGACGAGCAGAGTGCTGATCGTTGACGACGAGGCTAATGTGAGAAAGGCATTGTCGACTACGCTGCGCAAAATGGGATACGAGCTGATGGAGGCTGGCAGTGGGACGGAAGCCTTGGAGCAGGTCGAGCGCTTTTGCCCGCAAGTCATGCTTTTGGATCTGCGTATGCCTCATATAAATGGTATGGATACGTTGCGCCGCCTGAACGAGAGAAAGGGAAGGCTCCCGAGAGTCGTGATGATGACTGCCTATGGTTCCGCCAGTGATGTCATGGAGGCAATGAAGCTAGGAGCATTTGATTATGTGCAAAAGCCATTCGACTTGGGGCAGGTCAAACAAGTCGTTGCTCATGCACTTACACAGGGAGAGCTATTTGAGCAAGGTGAAGTCGGGCAAGTCATACAGGAAGACCAAGCCAATCCAAGCGGAACCAGCTTGATTGGTCTGAGCCCGGCTATGCAAAACGTGTACAAGCTGGTGGGAAAAGTAGCGATGTCTAAAGCTACTGTTTTGATTGAAGGGGAGAGCGGGACAGGCAAAGAGCTTATTGCCAGAGCGATACATGCCAACAGCCCGCGGGCAGATAAGCCGCTCATTCCTGTCAATTGCGGCGCGATTCCTGAAAATTTGCTGGAGAGTGAGTTATTTGGATATGAACGAGGAGCATTTACAGGTGCCATTCATCGCAAGCAAGGACTATTTGAACTGGCAAATGGGGGTACGTTGTTCCTGGACGAAGTGGGAGAGCTGAGCCTTTCTTTACAGGTAAAACTGCTGCGGGTTTTGCAGGATCGCGTATTTATTCGGGTAGGGGGCATCGAGGCTGTCACAGTTGACGTACGCGTGATTGCAGCCACTAACCGTGACTTGCAGGAAAGAATTCGCCAGGAGCTTTTTCGTGAAGACCTTTACTACCGGCTCAATGTCGTTCCAATTCGCATGCCGCCGCTTCGAGAGCGAAAAGAGGACATTCCTCTGTTAATCCGTCACTTTCTCGCCAAATATGGAAAAGAGGCAGGGAAACATGACCTCTGCTTGTCCGTTGCTGCCACTGAAGCGCTGATCGCCTATCACTGGCCAGGCAATGTGCGTCAGCTAGAGAATACGATCGAACGAGCTGTTATTTTGACCAGAGGAGTAGTTATTGACCAAGAGCATGTCTTATCCCCCATTCAGGAAAACGCGGTAAGTGAACTAACCAAAGGCCATGGCAAAATGAGCTATGAAGGGCGAACAATGCGGGAAATCATTGCCCAGGTCGAGCAGGAAGCCATTGTCCATGCTTTGCGAAAAGAACGCGGTAACAAGCTACAGACAGCGAAAAGACTGGGCATATCGCGGCGGGCACTGCTCTACAAGCTGCAAATGTACGGATTGGATTCGACAATGGATGTAAAAGACTAATCGCCCGATGTGCGCAAACAAGTATCATCCTGTGCAAAAAGTAGTCAGCATGACGGAGCAATTATTTTGAAAACGCATTCATTTCCTTTGAAATACAGATTGGCATCCCTCTTGCTATATCGAAAGCACAAGTACACGAATGCTTTTTGAAAAGGGGATGAAAATGTGTTTCAAGCCTTAACGAACGCTTCAGTCCGCATGGTGCAACGCTATTTGCCAGACGCCTTTTTATTTGCAGTCATTTTGACCTTTCTCGTGTTTGTTGCCGGGATCATCGTCAATGGCAAAACGCCGCTGGAAATGGTCAACTATTGGGGAGGCGGCTTCTGGAGTTTACTCAGCTTTACGATGCAAATGGTCTTGATCTTGATTACGGGTCATACGCTAGCCAGTACGAATATTTGTAAGCGTGGCTTGAATGCCTTGGGATCACTGGCAAAGACGCCAGGTCAAGCGATTGTACTCGTCACATTGGTTTCCTGTGTGGCGAACTGGATCAATTGGGGATTTGGGCTTGTGATCAGTGCGCTATTGGCACGCGTTCTTGCCAATCAAGTGGAAAAGGTAGACTACCGATTGCTAGTTGCCAGTGCATATGGTGGATTTGTCGTCTGGCACGGAGGACTTGCTGGCTCTGTTCCATTGACGATCGCTACTGAAAAGCATAGCCTAGAAAACATCATCGGTGTCATTCCTACCTCGGAAACGATGTTTTCAGCCATGAATCTGACCATTGTGGCCGCGATCATGATTATCCTCCCGATTGTGAACAGATTCATGATGCCTACCGAAAAAGATACGATTGTATTCAAGGGAGAAGGGAAATCGCAACAAGAAATGGCTGCTGCTACTGATTATGAAGTCGACAATACTCCTGCTTCCAAAATGGAAAACAGCCGTTTGATCTCGGTTCTTGTTTCCGCACTCGGAATTATTTATTTGATTTACTATTTTGCTGATAAAGGCTTTAAGTTGAATTTGGATGTCGTCATCATGGGCTTCTTGTTTCTGGGTATACTCCTTCATGGGACACCGCGCAAGTTTTTGGATGCCATGCATGAAGCGGTGAAAACCACGACAGGGATCGTTGTACAGTTCCCGTTTTATGCAGGTATTATCGGGATGATGACAGCTTCAGGACTGGCAGCGAGTATCTCTCAATGGTTTATCAGTATCTCGACGCCTACTACCTTCCCGCTGTTCACGTTTTTGAGTGCAGGCTTATTGAACGTATTTATTCCTTCTGGTGGAGGGCAATGGGCAGTACAGGGACCAATCATGCTGCCTGTCGCCACTGAGCTGGGCGTTCCCCATGCAAAAGTAGCGATGGCCATTGCTTGGGGGGATGCGTGGACGAACTTGATTCAGCCATTCTGGGCATTACCTGTACTGGCTCTTGCTGGATTGGGTGCGCGGGATATTATGGGCTACTGCTTGATGATGTTGATCGTGACAGGCGCCATTATCAGCTTAGGCTTCTTGCTTTTTTAGCGATGCGCCCGTTCATTGTCAAACACGGCGTTTTTTGATATGATGATGGCAGTTACCCCAAGAAAAGAACTGCATATGAACGGAGTTTTCTAGGGTTCCGCGGTCAGTCATTTGGCCGGTCAGGACCGAGAGAAAACCCACGACCACGGTCGTGTACACGGAGGGATAAAAGCCCGGGAGGAATATCTGTGATGGTATTCACCCGAGGCTTTTTTTGCATTCGGAAAGATTGAGCCATCTTGGATGAGTATGTATTTTGGGGAACGATAAAAACGGATACGTCCGTTGCGATGAGCGTAAAAAGAAAGAGGAGGGAGACAGAAATGGGGAAATATTGGTTGATGGTTGTCGTAGCAGCAGTATTTGAAGTCATGTGGGTAGCGGGCTTGAAGCACGCCGACAGCTTTTGGTCATGGGCGTTGACCATCCTAGCGATTATTATCAGCTTTGGTGTTTTGGTCTATTCAGGGAAAAAGCTGCCGACGAGTACGGTTTATGCGGTCTTCGTCGGTTTGGGTACGGCTGGTACCGTTATTAGCGAAATGGTCCTGTTTGGGGAACCGTTCAGCTGGGCGAAAGTAGGCTTGATCGCACTTCTTCTGGGCGGAATCCTTGGGTTGAAGCTGGTCACACCGGATCATGAAGAGAAGCCGAAGAGGGAGGGGGAAGTGGCATGACATGGTTATCCTTAATTTTTGCAGGGTTGTTTGAGGTCGTAGGCGTGATGGGGATTACACAGGTCAACCAGAAGCCCTCGTTCCGTTCCTTTGCGGTACTGATCGGTGGCTTTTCTCTCAGCTTCTTCCTCTTGTCCTTCGCCATGAAAGAAATCCCTATGGGGACAGCCTATGCGGTTTGGACAGGGATTGGTACGGTAGGAAGCGCTCTGGTCGGGATGTTGTTCTATGGGGAAGCAAAAGACAAGCTGCGAATCTTGTGCATCGCCATGGTGATTATAGCCGTAGCAGGATTGAAATTAGTAGCTTAAGGTAGCGGTATCAAGGAAAGGCAGATATTCGACTTCGGATGTCTGTCTTTTCTTTGTGTATATGTTCCATTTCTCATAAGGAACACTCCTTATGAATAGGGAATAGTAAAGAAAATCGTCTCGTTCAAGGAGGGAATGGCAACATCATGGGCTCTTTCTGGGCAACGCTAAAAAAGGGAAACATGTCCTCGGCGACAGCGGCCTTGGGGAACACAGGGCTTGCCATCGCAAAAGGCTTTGCGGCTGTCTATAGTGGGAGTGGAGCCATGTTTGCGTCGGCGATGCATTCGGTAGCCGATGCGGTCAACCAGTTCTTCGTTTTCTTTGGCAGCGTACTCGCAGAGAAAAAACCGACATCGAGGTTCCCTACAGGCTTTGGTCGAGTCATTAACATTTTCTGTATGGTCGCAGTGATCGTCGTAACTGTCATGGCCTACGAAACCATTATCAAAGGCTTCCATCTCATTTCCAAGCCAACAGAATCCAGCCATTTTTGGTTGAATTTCATTATTTTGTCTCTGGCGGTCATTGTGGATGGATACGTGCTCGTAAAAGTAATGTTCGAAATCGTTGATGAAGCTCGGGTGGAAGCGAAAGGCTTCGCTGTCATCCCTGCAGCTTTTCGGAATGTAGGACGTGCGGCTCCCCCGACAAGACTTGTCTTTTACGAAGACATCGTAGCTACGCTTGGTGCGTTATTGGCACTGATTGCCGTAATCGTCACTACGTTTACTTCCTTTGCTTTGTTGGACGGGATTGCTACCATGCTGATCGGGATTCTCATGGTGGGTGTGGCATTCAAGGTAGGGTACGACAACATGGTCGGTTTAATTGGTATTGCAGCTCCTAAAGAAATCGAGGATCGGGTAGCCAAAGTCATTTTTGCTGATCCGGATGTGACGGACATCAACCAGATGCGGATTGTGCAGGAAGGGCGTTTTTACCATGTGGAGAGCTATGTAGAACTGCGGCCGGGACTGAGCCTTGCTGTGGCGGATGATATTAAATACCGCATTCGCGACAGCTTGCTCACTGATCCAGATATTAGCGATGTGACGATGGGGATTTTGGAGGACAACGGCGTGGACAACTGGAAGCAACTCACGGGCCAGGGAACCACGTAGACGAATGAGGGTGCAAACTCTCTTGCGAAATAGAAAAAGCCCCACACGAGCCAAGTAAGCAGGTGTGGGGCTTTGGTTTGTGTTAAGCGTGTGATGATTAGGAGACGGTCAACAGTTCTTGTTGCTCTGATTCACCTTTTTCCAAACGCGTAATCAGAACGCGTGTGACACGGTGATGGTCCATCTGCTTAACGGTGAACAGGTGGTTCTCCCATTCGACTGTCGCACCAACAGCGATGTCTTCTTCCAGCTGGCTGTACAACCAACCACCGATCGTGTCTACATCTTCGGATTCGAGTTCGAACGGAATATGGTCATTCAGGTCAGCCAACACGAGCATACCGGATACGGAGAGGCCATCGTCTTGCTTCTCGATCTCTGGTCTTTCCTCGTCAAACTCGTCTTGGATATCCCCAACGATTTCTTCCAGAATATCCTCCATCGTCACGAGACCGGCTGTTCCGCCGTATTCGTCGATGACAATCGCGAGCTGCGAACGGTTTTTCTGCATCAGGCGCAATACTGTGCTGATTTCCATGGTTTCCGGTACAGTCAGGACAGGGCGGACCACTGAATCCAGCTCTACGCTTCCGTCTTGCAAGGCAGAAAGGTAGAAGTCTGTCGCATGGACAAAACCAATGATGTTGTCCTTATCCTCAGCTGCAACCGGAAAACGCGTGTGGCGCTGCGAGCGGATAATCTCCAGGTTTTCTTCAAAGGTATTTGTCGTATATAAGCAAACCATATCAATGCGCGGGATCATCGTTTCCCGAGCAACGGTTTCGGAGAAATCAAAAACTTGTTCCACAAGAGCCAATTCGGTTTGGTCGATATGGCCACTTTGGTGACTTTGGTTGACCAGCAGGCGAATTTCTTCTTCGGTATGTGCCGCTTCATGTTCCGAGATGGCTTCGAGTCCGAGTCGTCTCATGAGAGCGTTGGCGGTTCCGTTCAAGAACCAGATAGCCGGGTAAAGCAATTTATAGAAAAACATCAATGGCGCGGCAACCCACAACGAGGTCATTTCTGCTTTTTGAATGGCCAAAGATTTCGGAGCCAACTCACCCAAGACAATGTGGAGGAACGTAATAATCGCAAAGGCTACACCAAAAGAAATCGCGGAGATCGCATAAGTAGGCAATCCTGAAGATCCAAGCAAAGGCTCCACAATCATATGGGCAATGGCCGGTTCCCCGACCCAACCCAGTCCCAGCGAGGCGAGAGTAATCCCGACCTGGCAGGCAGATAGGTAAGCGTCTAGCTTATGCGTTACTTTTTGGGCATAGACTGCACGTCTGTTACCTTCATTCACCATCTGTGTCAGGCGCGTTTGTCGCACCTTCACGAGCGAGAACTCTGCGGCTACGAAAAAGCCGTTGAGAAAAACAAGAAATATAACAAGCAGTAGGTTGAGCACTATCGGGACGGTGTCCAAGTAAAAAGTCATCCTCTCTGGAATTTTATGAAAGTACTATTTTCTATTTTACTCTGATTGGGTGGAACGTACAAAAGCGATATACCACCATAGAGGGCGTTTCTGCCCTTTTGGTCGGCAAGAGCGACCCTCAGATAACCGTAGCGCACGTTTTTGCGCTCGGAGAAGGCCGCAGATAGGTATCCATTTTTGTCAAGCAACGCAGAGTGCAAGCGGTTACCGGTGCAGTATTTGTTGGGCGTAGACGAAAAACGCTGACAGTACAGCAGCGAGACCGAGATAGGCAACTAACACTTTCCACTTCGTAGAGCTCGGTGCATCGTAGTACGTAGTGAGCTGGTGCATTTGCTCATCCAGTTCGGCTAACCTCTCTTGCGCCACACGTTCTCCATCACGAAGCGCATCGGATGGGATTGGTCGGTTCGGGTCCGAATCGTAATACAAAACAGGCTCTCGTTCCCACTGTCTGAACAGTTCCCATTTTCTATTCACATACACTTTATCGAGTCGCTTGAAGTCACGCTGTAGGCGTTGTTTGTCCTGCACAAATGGAACGTAAAATTTCTTCAAATCTTCCTGGTTGATCGCATTTACCTCGGCATTCATTTGCATGCGAATATCCCATGTCGATTCCAGCGCGGGCCATTTAGCTATACTTTGCTGGAAGTCTGCAATCCTTTCGCGTTCGTATTGCAGGAGCTTTTGTTGATAGCTGCCACGTAGGCGGTTGTACCACGTAATCAAGCCGATGATGAAAATGATCACAGTAATCGGCCCTGGGTTGGCGAACAGCATAACACCCAGCCCGGCTAACCCGATAAACCAAATTTTCGTCGACAATACCGAAACGATGCGGCCACCATCCAGCGGAGAGATGGGCAGTAGATTAAATAAATTGAGCATAGCTCCCAAATAGATAACCAACCCCCAGAAAGGGTCCTGCGTATACCAATACAACGGAAGGGCAGGCAAGAAAGCAATCATCCCCGCCAAGGGTCCGCCGTAGGCTAGGTACGCCTCCGTTTTTGCATCACGCGGTAAGTCTTTCATGGCGATGAAGGCTCCGGCAAAAGGAATAAAGACAGCGGGTGAAGTCGCGATTCCTTTTCGTTTGGCGGCAATCACATGCCCCATTTCGTGGACGAAGATCAGATAGACGAGAGCCACGGCGAATTTCCATCCGTAAAACATGGCATACGCCCATAAGGTAATCCCCATGGATAGAATGGTGGTTCCGAATTTCGAAAACTTCAGTATGCTAAATATCCATTTTACATTGGCAAGTAAGAAAGCACCGATCGCCAAAAGGACTGAACGGCTTTTTTTCATCGTTTTTCCTCCCAGAAGATATAGGCAGATATTCCTTCTTACGAATCAAGCCAAGAGAAGTTTCTATTCTAGTTGTCATCCAGACGAGGGTTGGTGAAGTGAAAGCCGTACTCGCCATAGAGCGGATTGTAGCTCAGATGTCCTCCGTCGAAATACCAGAAATCAGTTGGACGAATGACAAATCGCAACCCCTCTACTTCAAACACAGCATCATCGATGAGGGCCTCATCTTTTTCAATCGCATAAAACATGCCACCGGTCCCGGGGCCGCTTGTTCGTACATATAATCGAAGCGTATCTCCCGGTAAAAACCCGGCATAACGTTGATAGGCATGGGAAAACGCTGGCTCTATCGAAAGTGTGATACTCATGGACTAGCTCCTTTCTGCTACTTGTCCTCTATTGTAACACAAGTCAGAGTAGTGCCCCGAGTCTCGAGGTGCAAGTGCAATCCAAAAACACCCGTCCGGTCAGAAGGGCCTCTGCCGAACGGGCTTGCATGAAAAAGCTGGTATTAGTCCCTGCCTTTGCTCACGTCGAGGGTAGGATGCATAAAACGCGCTCCATCTGGTTTTTCTTGATCCTCTAGCAGCTCACGGTTTTCTATCGAGTTCCAGCCAATGTCATTGGTCGGATGTACCCACTCATCCCCTGACATGATGGAGGGATCGGTTTCTGTGCTCCAGTTGTGTAAGGGAGATTCCTTGGACTCGTACAAGCTGTCACCGATGACGACTCCGAACTCATTGACGAATGGCTTTTGAATCGTACGGGACGAGTTTTTGAAGTCAGGAGCACTGATTTGATGCGGCAGCGTCCCATCGAGGGAAATATCCTTCGTCTTGTCGTTCCTTTGCTTCTCGTTATCCATCATCTGGACCTCCTTTTATCCCATAGCATGCATCAGTCACTGACCCCTTATTCGGTTTTGGAAGAGAGCTTGCGCCGAGCCCAAAAGAGACCCAACTGCATATGCTAAAAAACTCCCAAGAGAGAGTGGGCTGCATTTTTTATTGTGGTCCGCTAATATCATTACGTACTTCGTTTAGATAGTTCTCTGTGTACACCATTTGGGAACTGCTCAAGTTCTTGGGAGTCTTTCTCATTTTTCTTTTGTTGATCTGGTCATAAATTACACCAAATACAATCAAGCCACCAACAATGGTTAATAAGAACGCCCACATTGGCATAAAAATCCCTCCCCCACGCGATGCTTGCTTTATATATTAGACTCATTTTTCTCCAATATGTTTCTCCTTATTTTTCCAATACCCTCGTCCAATTAGGGAGACAGCCAACATAATGCAGGTTTTTTACGCGACCGTCCGGCTCAAGAATGCAAAAAAACCTCTATTTTGGAGGGCCTACGACTTAACTGATTGCGGGTTAGACTCTAATTTTTTTCGAAGTATCCCTAAATATTTCCATTTGTATTTGTTTACGCCTTGTTGAGATATGCATGCTTTTCACCCTCCTACCTTATAGGTAAAAATGGTAAAAAAACAACTGTTTTTTATAAAAAAGGTAAAAGAAGAAGCGGAAAAACGACGTTAACGATTGTGTTGTGTAAGCTCTCTGAAAAGGACCAAAATTCATCATCATCGATACAACGCAGGCTTAATTATCTTGTTTCATTTCTAATCAATAAGTTAAATTGGTATAATTGGTTATATTTACCTTGTGGAGGGATGCAATTTGAAGATTATACTTACAGCCATTTTGTTATTGTTTAGTCTCACTGCATGTTCATCAGACATTTCCGATACAGAACTGAAAGAACAAGTTAAACAGCAATTAATTGATTTTAGTAAAATAAATTACGAAGTTAAAAAAGAGGGATATACAAAACAAACCAATGACTTTACCGCTTATATAACAGTAATACAAGACAAGGCAACACCTTATTTAACTAAGAAGGAAGCAGAAAATATCATCAAAGCAAATATGGGTTTTACCGCTGCGTATTTAGCTTATAATGACATCTTTTTAACTGTAGAAAATGTAGAAATTACTGAATTCAAAAGAGATACGGTTTCTGGGGAGATTGACGTTAGTTACACAATTCTCTTGAAAGACTCATCAAAAAATGAGGTTATACAAGGAGCAGCTCAAGTAACTTTATTACTAGAAGATGGGACACTTAAAATTGATAGATATTGGGATGATATCAGGACAAAGCAATTTATGAGTAGTAAAGAAAATTAAAGTTGTTTATTTTTTGATTCCTAAATTACCACATAAAACGATGTCCTGGGATTGTTGATTTTGATGTATCCGAATTGTTACTTGGATCAACGTGGACTGTTACAATCCCACTCATTGCAGCTGCATTTAAATAATGGTTGGTTAAATAATCGAAAATTGGTTCACCAAGCTGAGGAGCGCCACTGCAAGCAAAAAAGTCTCTGCATTTACATTTGTAATAAGTCCAATGCGCATTGATTGTCTTTCCGGTGTTTTTGTTCTTGATTATTGCCCGTCCTTGAGGCTCCATTTTAAAATTTCCAAACAAATTACAATCTGATACACCCATACATAAAACCTCCCTAAAAGTAGTTGAGACAAAAGTTTTGTTTGCCTCTTCACTTAACAAGGAAAATTTCGGAGTAAAATAACAACCCGTCCCCCAAAAAAATGTGATCCTAATTGGATGGCTACACTGAATTAGGTGAGTGTCGGTCATTTACAGACGAGTTCAAACAGCAGATGGTTCAGCTTTATGAGAATGGCAAACCTCGTGCAGATATTTTAAAAGAATATGATCTGGGTGCATCTGCGTTTGGCCGTTGGGTCAAATAAAGTAGAACTTCAGGGTCTTTAAAGAAAAGGACAACCGAACAGCAGAACAAACGGAACTGATGGGGCTACGTAAGGAAAATCAACGATTGAAGATGGAAAACGATATTTTAAAGCAAGCAGCGCTGATCTTCGGACCAAAATCATAGTGATCCGGCATTAACAAAGTCATATTCCCCGGACACTTTATAAAGAGTAAAAATCGCCGAGCATAATGGCTGCCCGGCGGTTTTTTTGTTAGCGGTTTTCTTTTAGCCTTTCTTGTGGTTCACTATTAATGGAGCCGTCAGAACGGACAGCCTCGGATTGGGCTTTGGGTCCTCGGATTTCAGCGGTTTTTCCAAAATCTTTTTCTTTGTTGCGAACCATGTGATGTCCTCCTCTTTGTGAAAGATGAAGATAGTATGACCCGGATGGGGCCAGAGAATGAGGACAGAATGAGGATAGGGAAAGGGTGGCAATTCAAATGGCAAAAAAACAACGAAAACCACAGCGTCAACCAGAGACAACAACTACGACAGACGCGAAAAGCGGATTGAACAGTTTGAAGGATATGCTGAATGCAGATGCGCTCGGAGCACTCAAGCAGCTTGAAAAAGACATGAAGACAGAAGGCGAGCGCAAAGAAAAGGAAGCAGCTGAACAAAAGCGCCGTGAGCAAGAAGAACGCGAGCGCAACAAGAGCTTTGGTGAGCTTTTAAACGATTACGAGAAAAAAGGCGGAGGCAAGTACAGCTAATGCGAGATGGACGGCAAACGGACCGACCGGATACTTCGAAAAACGGTTTGATGAAAAAGCGTCAACAAGATATCAAGGACGAGTCCATCAAGGAACGGGGCCGGATGGTCCTCGGTCGATTGGGCAAAAAGGACCCGAAGAAGTGATTTTTTCTCTCTCATTCCCATATAGCTAGGAGTGAGGGGAGGGAGATCATGGGGACAATCCTGCTCCTGTTTAGCCTTTTGTGTGTGGCAGTAGGGACCTGGAAGTTAATCGGGATCTACAAGGCAGAAAAGGCTGACAGCAAGCCGCTCTGGTGGACAGTCGCGAGCGTGGGGATTGCGCTTTTTTTTCTTTTGAAGCTGGTAACAGATACGTTGCCAACATAAACAAGCACCTGTAGCCAGAGAGCTTACAGGTGCTTGTTTTTTTTCAAGGAAAGAAAAAATGGCTAGCCATTTTTCATTATTCGTAACGCAGTGCTTCGATTGGATCGAGCTTCGCTGCCTTGTTGGCCGGATAGAGGCCGAAGAAAATACCGATGGCACTGGAGAAGCCGAATGCGATAAACACGCTGTTCCAGGACATAAGTGGTGGCAACTTTGCAAAATAGGCGATGATCGAAGCGATACCAAGGCCGAACAACACCCCGATCAATCCACCGATCAAGCAGACGATGACCGATTCAATCAAAAACTGAATCAAAATATCTCGTCGGCGTGCCCCTAATGCTTTGCGAATCCCGATTTCGCGAGTACGCTCTGTCACGGATACGAGCATGATGTTCATAACGCCGACGCCGCCAACCACAAGCGAGATGCCTGCGATGATACTGAAGATCAGCGTCAAGGTGCCCGTCATTTGATTAAATTGATCCATGGATTCTTGCATACTGCGAACTCTGTAATGGTCTTCCTTTTGATGCTTGCGGCTCAAGTACTGTTTGACCTGCTGCATGGCTGGTTCGACAGAGGCTTTGTCGATCGCTTTTCCCATGATCATTTGGACGGAAGGCTCTTCCTGCAGGCTCATTTCGTAACGGATGGGAATAATCGCTCCATAGCTCGTTGCCATATCGAACTTGAATTTCTCTTCCGTGTACGTCCCGATTACGACGAGAGATTGATTCCCCCAGCGAACACGCTGACCAATCGGGCTCATTTGACCGAACAGCTTTTGAGCAAGAGGTTCCTCCAGGACGATGACAGCACGTTGCTCTTTGTCATCTACCTCGTTGAAAAGTCGCCCTTTTGCCACCTTCAATGTTGATTGCATCGAAAAATAATCAGCAGTGGAGGCAGTGAGGTTGACGCGCTCTTCTTTTTTCGGACCCTTCAAATCAATCGTACTGGAGTTGGAAGGCACGATGTATTCGATGGCAGGACTAATCCTGCCGAGTACCTCGGTATCTTCCACGGTCATATCTTCTGAGGCTATCTCTTGTTTTGTCTCCCAATTGATGAAGACGTTAAACGTATTTTGCCCGAACTTTTCCATCTCTTCGTTGATGGCTTTCTGTCCACCTTCACCGAGTGCCGTAACGACAATGACGGAGGTAATCCCGATGATGATCCCGAGCATGGTCAAGATCGAGCGCATTTTATTCGCCCAGATGCCCTCCACGGCGGTGTTAAAGCTTTCCATAAAATTCATGTGACAATCACCTCGTCAGACGGCTTGGAGAATATCCGCTCCGTAACCTTTTCATCGCGAATGATCACACCATCCTTGAATGTCACAATTCGCTCAGCGTGCTGGGCGATGTCTAATTCGTGGGTAACGAGAATGATCGTAACGCCCTGCGCATGCAGCTCCTGAAACATGGCCATGATTTCGACCCCGGAGCGGCTGTCCAGATTTCCCGTCGGTTCGTCTGCCAGCAGGATGGCTGGCTTATTGACCAGTGCTCTGGCAATCGCTACACGCTGTTTTTGACCACCGGATAGTTGCGTTGGTTTATGGTCCATGCGTTCAGCCAGTCCCACGCGTTTGAGTGCTTCTGTAGCCCGTTTGCGCCGTTCTGAGCGGCTGACATTCGCGTACATCATCGGCAGCTCTACATTGTGTAAGGAGCTAGAGCGGGCGAGCAGATTAAATGATTGGAACACAAAGCCGATCTTTTGGTTGCGAACAACGGCGAGCTCCGTATCCTTCAGGCTGCTGACCTCAATGCCGTCTAGCATGTACGAACCCGAATCTGGACGATCCAGACAACCCAACATGTTCATAAACGTCGACTTCCCTGATCCCGATGGCCCCATGATGGCAACGAATTCGCCTTGTTCCACCAGTAGGGAGACACCTTTTAAGATGGGCAGTACGGAATCACCCGTCTTGTATGCTTTCGTCAAGCCTTCTACATGAAGCATCGTCGGCTGACCTCCTTCTTTACGTGTTACATACCCATTGGTGCGCCGCCGCCACTCATCGGCATGACAGGTGCTCCTTCAGTCAGGGATTCGACAGGGCCTAAGATCACTTGCTCATCACCGTTAAGTCCAGACTTGACGTGGGTGAACAACTCATTTTCCATACCGGTTTCGACCTTCTGCTTTTTCGCAACACCATCAGCAGATACCCAGACAAAGGTGCTGCCGTCAGCATCTTGCTGCACAGCTTCGATTGGTACTTGCAAGGCATTATCGATTTTTTCGACGGAGATGTTGATGTCCACATGGAAGCCAGGCTTCAAAGCAGATAGATCTCCAGATGGCTTGAGGGTGACTTTGACGCGTGTTTTTTCACCTTGCCCCGACTTGGTGGCAGTAGTGGTCGCGGTTGGGGAGATGCGAGCTACTTCCGCATTCAGCTTTTTCTTTCCGAGTGTCACACCTTCAATCGTGGCAGACTGTCCGATTTTGAGCTTGTTGACATCGGATTCGTTGATGTCTGCTTCAATCAACAGATTGTTCAGATTGGCAAGGGTCAAGATTTCCGTTCCCTTGTTGACGTATTGACCGTTATCAGCAGCAACGCCAATGACAGTTCCATCCATAGGTGCTACGACGACGCTTTGGACTCGTTCTTTATTCAGCTGTGCTTTTTCTACATTCAGCTTGTTGATTTGGGCCTGCTGTGCGGCAATGTCCTCCTTGCGTGGCCCCTTTTGCTTGAGAGCGAGCTGTTGCTTGGCGACATTCAACGTAGATAGAGCACTATCCATTTGTGATTTCACCTTGTCCAGCTCTTGCTGGGTAGAAGCGCCAGAAGTGAATAATTGATTCATGCGATCATATTCCCGCTTGGCTGCATCGTATTCACGTTGGGCTTGGGAGACACGTTCTTGGTCCTGTGCGACTTCCTCCGGCTCGTTGCCGATTTGTGCCTTGGCGAGGTTGGCTTTGGCCAATTCCATTTGTGCTTCCATCTCGAGGATTCGGCTATTGACATCGGACGTGTCGATTTTTGCGATCACTTGTCCCTTTTTCACCTTGTCGCCTTCTTTGACGACAAACTCACGTAAGGTTCCAGTGACGTTGGCGTACTGTTTGAGCTTGTCTTCTACGGTGACGAGACCTGATGTCAAAACCTTGCTTTCCAAAGCTGATTTCGTTGGTGCGCCGATGTTGACAGGCATTCCCATAGCTTGTTGCGATCCTAACATGGAAAGCGCAACGCCCCCGATGCCGAGGAGGACTACGACGGAACCGATGATCCACCATCGTTTTTTCATGTTCATTCTCCTTGCTTTGGTAAGAACCATATTATTTCATTGCTCGAAAGGGTTTTACGCTAGTACTGGAAAAAGGTAACATGAAATGACGAATGTTCACATTTTGGACATAATTGAGCGCATGTTAATACGTTTTGTCGGAAAGTTCTTTGCCGCCAATTGCCGTGATATCATAGAAAGAGATGGGATGACGTTCCTCGGAGGGGAGCTATGAACAAAACGATTCGCTTTGATTACGCCAACGCTCGAGCCTTTGTCAAACAGCATGAGTGGGAGCAGCTATCTCCAGCGATCGAAATTGCGCATCACATGCTTCATTCAAGGACTGGACCCGGCAATGATTATCTTGGTTGGGTCGATTGGCCGGAACAATACGACCGGGACGAGTATGAGCGAATTCGCCAAGCGTCAGCACGGATTCAATCCGATTCGGATGTGCTTCTGGTGATTGGCATCGGAGGCTCGTATCTAGGGGCAAAAGCGGTGCTTGACATTTTGGGCCACAGCTTCTACAATTTGCTGCCGAAGTCCAAGCGACGTTTCCCGGAGATTTATTTTGTGGGCAACAATATTAGTCCGATTTATATCTCTCATCTAATGGACGTATTAGAAGGAAAAAATGTGTCCGTCAACGTCATCTCAAAATCGGGCACGACGACTGAGCCCGCTATCGCGTTTCGACTATTTCGGGAATGGCTGGAAAAGAAGTATGGACGTGAAGAGGCCAAAAAGCGAATTTACATTACGACGGATAAACAACGGGGAGCCTTGAAAAAACTGGCGGATGACGAGGGCTATGAGTGCTTTGTCATTCCGGATGATATCGGTGGGCGATATTCAGTCCTGACCGCGGTTGGGCTGTTGCCGATCGCTGTAAGCGGGGCGAACATGGATGCACTCATGCGAGGTGCCAAGGATGCACGCGAACGCTATATGGTCATGGATCTGCGTGACAATCCGTGCTATCTGTATGCGGCGATTCGCAATGCACTCTATCGAAAAGGCAAGACAGTGGAGCTGTTGGTCAGCTATGAGCCGCAGTTTCGCTACTTTGCGGAATGGTGGAAGCAGCTCTTCGGGGAATCGGAGGGCAAGGATGGCAAAGGAATTTTTCCAGCCTCTGCCGAGTTTTCAACGGACTTGCATTCGTTGGGCCAATACATACAGGACGGCATGAGGCATTTGTTTGAGACCGTTGTTTCTGTGACGAAGCCCGCTGTGGATTTGACTGTCCAGGAGGACCCTGCTGACGTCGATGGATTGAATTTTTTAACTGGCAAACGAATGGGATATGTCAATAAAAAAGCTTTCGAGGGAACGGTGCTGGCCCATGTGGACGGCGGCGTACCGAATCTGCTTGTGGAAATACCGGAGGCGTCAGCTTACTATCTTGGTGGACTGATTTACTTTTTTGAAAAGGCATGCGGAATCAGCGGCTATTTGCTGGGCGTCAATCCGTTTGATCAGCCAGGGGTGGAGGCGTACAAAGCCAATATGTTTGCCTTGCTGGGCAAGCCGGGCTATGAGCGGCAGAAAGCGGAACTGGAGGCTAGATTGCGCGAGAATAAGACGTATTTGACCGTTGAGGAGACAGCTGCCTATTTGGAGCTTCCTGAGACGTTTATTATGGAAAAAATCAAGCAGGGACGCATCCGTGCTGTTCATGACGGCAATGAGTACATCATTAATAAAGAGCAATTCAATCATCATCTGGAAGAAATTCGCAAGCTCCAGGAGTTCGAGGATGCCGCACGTCATGAGCCGATTCCAGAGAGCTACGATGTGAAGGATGAGGATTAACCAGCGGACGTGCTTGTCAGAGAGCTGCAAACAGGACTATACTTACAAAGGAATATCATAATGAACAAGCAACTTGGGGAGTCCTTCTTGCGGGGCTGAGAGGATGGAAGCTCGACCATCGACCCATTGCACCTGATCCGGATCATGCCGGCGCAGGGATACGGTTGCCGGCAGACAGCGCTTTTCGCCTTGATTGTTACCTATGCGCATGTAGCCCACCTTTTCCTGCTCGGGAAATGGTGGGCTTTTTGTTATGAAGAAGTGGGCATGTGGCTGTAGTGGAGAGAAGAATATTTCCAGTCTAGGCTCCAGGCTCCGTCCTGCTGGGGGCTGGGACTGCCCGCTCCGAAGGGATTCGCGGGGAAACGCAAAAGTGGTAGCCGCTTCGTAGCCCGGGCACGGTTGCGTTTCTGTTGCCCGCGAATCCCTTCTCCGCTCGGTAGGACTCCACAAGTCGCTACGTCTGGAAATATTCTTCTCTGGCGTAACTGAGTGCGTTCTTCATTAATGAAAAATCTTTAGGAATCGGATAACACGAAAGGCTCGTAGAGGAAACAGGAGAAAAAAGCGAAGATCTTAGGGACACCGACCGAGACTCCATGCAAAAAGCGAAACACGTTCTTAAGCGTCCACCTCTGATACACATCCTGAAGAGTCCACTTTGGACGCAGTTTCGCTTTTTGCATGGAGTCGGGCAGAGGGTCCTACAGCGGGTGGCCCTAGAATCTGAGCGTTTTCTCCTGTTTCCTCCACGCCACAACAGCAACGTACAAGACGTTCTTAGTCAACATGGTGAGGAGAGAAAAAGATGAGTGATTGTCTGGTAGTGGGTGGAGGAATTATCGGATTGAGCTTGGCATACGAGCTGTCACGGCGCGGGGTAAGCGTGACTTTGGTTGAGCAAGGCGAATGGGGAGGGCAGGCGTCTTCTGCTGCGGCCGGAATGCTTGCTCCTTTGAAGGAATTCACGGCACCTGGACCGATGCTCGATTTGGGCATGGAGTCACTTGCCCTATACCCTGAGTGGGTAGCGGAGCTTGCGGAATTGACTGGTGGAGACGTACAGCTAAGCCTGGATGGGTTACTGACCGTCGCGTTAAATGAGGAGGAAGTCCAACAGCTCGCCGACAAGTACCGTTGGCAAAAAGAAGCGGGACATGCTGTGCACTGGCTCTCGAATACAGCGCAAGTGAAAGAGGTAGAGCCGCTTCTGACCGATCAAGTGCAAGCGGCCATCTATTCGCCGTACGAAGGACACATCAACAATCGAATGCTTCTTCGCGCCTTGGCGACTGCTTGCCAATTGCAAGGAGTGAAGATGTTATCTGGCTGCGTGGTCAGCGGCATTGCGGTAAAAGGCGGAAAAGTGATCGGAATCGAGACCTCTACAGGGTCACTGCGTGCCTCACAGACAGTGATTTCCTCGGGAGCGTGGGTTGGAATGATGCTTTCGATGCTTGGTGTTTCCGTGCCGATTCGCCCTGTACGCGGGCAGATTGCGGCCGTCTCGTCCGTGGGCATTCCATTACGAACAGTTATTTTCGGAACGACAGGCTACATCACTCCGAAAAAAGATGGGAAAATTGTCCTTGGTGCGACTGAGGATGAGAGTGGCTTCCAGCGTGACGTTACAATGGCGGGTCTAGCCAGTATCCTCCAAGGGACAATGCCGTATGTTCCTGCGCTACACTCCGCTACCTTTTTGGAGGCTTGGGGTGGACTTCGACCTGCGACCCAAGATGGCAAACCACTCTTGGGCCCCGTTCCTGGCTGGGAAGGACTGTCGATCGCAGGGGGACATTTTCGCAATGGTATCTTGCTTTCCCCCGTCACGGCTAAATCGATGGCGGACTTTGTGGAAAAAGGGGAGACGGAGCGCCTCTTGCCATTTTTACCTGCCCGCTTTCTGTAAATTGGGCTAGTCTCGCCTAGATTCCGGTAACCTCCCCATGGGCACTTGTATATGGTAATAAAGAAACACCAGAAGGGGAGGAGTTTCCATGCAGTCTGATTCTGAAAAAAACCTTTATCAGGCTGACATTCAGTTTGTCAGCCTGTTAAAGGATATGCGAGAAAATGTGCACAACATTTGCAAGGAGCACGTGGAGAAAAAAGTGCGCATCGAAGCGATTGACGGGCAAGTGTTTGAAGGCGTCATTGTCGATTATGACGATCAGAACGTATACGTAGAAGTCGTAGACCAGGATGCGGAGGAAGAAGAAGTTTTCGAAGAGTATGATTATGAAAACGATGAGAACTATGAGGACTACAACCCTTATCAAGTAATGGAAGTGGCCAATCGGCAGCCGTATGGAGGATGGGGGCAATATCCTGATTATTACTTTCAGTATGTGAGCTATAATCCGTATGCAGGTTATCCTCCCTATGGCGATCTCAGTCCTTATGGAGGCAATCCATACTTTTCGCAGGCAAGTCCCTACGGCGATGAGTACAATCCATACGGTCAGGTCAGTCCTTTTGGCAGCTCCAACAACTCACGGGTCAGCCCATATAGCAGCAGTAATCGTCCCGCCCCCCAAGTCAGCCCGTATAGCAGCAGCAATCGTCCACCCCAAGTCAGTCCTTATAGTGAGCAGAAGCCACAGGTGAGTCCTTGGGAGCAAAATATTTCGCCATTTCCACCGTTCCCGCCGTATCCGCCATTTTTTTGTCCGCCACCCCCACCCCCACCACCCTATGTTTTGCCAAAAGTTCAAGGAAGAAGACGGAAAAGATGCCGGAACGGACGTAAAATCATTCCATTGGCGCTCTTTACGCTCCTGACCATTGTCTTGATTTAATGGTGGGGAAGTTACAAGCCTCTCAAGGCCATTAAGGCTTAGGAGGCTTGCTGCTTTTTGTAGATGTGAGAGTACAACCTCGCCTTTTGTCACACACTACGAACAAAACGGTGGACGTTTCTCGCAGGATAAGAAAGGCAGGGATTAACGATGAAACAAATAAACAGTAGCTTGCCAGGCACCCGGGCGACATTTGGCTATTTTCGTGAATCGCTTCAGCCGCATTTTACATTATCCAACTGGGATTATGAGCAAGGGTACTTCGACCGGGCGCTGGATGATAAAAACATGGTCTATTTGCGCTTGCCTGTAAAAGTATTGCAAGGCGAGCTCGATAGCCCGGATGCATGGCTGGAACTGGGGCGACCGTTTGTGATCAGGCATGTGTACCAGACTGGGGTAGAAGAAGATATCGGCTACACGGAGGCGCTCGCTTCGGGCTTGATGAATCAGTTTCAAGAGCCGGTAGACAAGGACGCGCAGATTGATTCGAGATGGATTCGAAAAGCAGAGGCAATTGTAAAAGAGCTGGAGAATCGCCTCGCGTGAGACAGGCCGTAGATAGGCCTGTTTTTTTCTTATTCATGGCAGGGAAAATATAGGTGGCCAAAGAATGGTAGCACATGGAAAAAGTGAGGTGGAAATATGGCTTGGTACCATGCAGTGGCGAAATGGTATTGGAAAATCCGCAAGCCTCTCACCTTGGGTGTGCGTGTCATTGTTACGAATGAAGAAAAGGGAGTCTTGTTAATTCGGCATACGTATGTCCATGGCTGGTATTTGCCGGGAGGAGGAGTGGAGCGAGGAGAGTCGTTTGGGGATGCTGCTCGCAGGGAGTTGTGGGAGGAGTGTGGAATACGAGCGGACGGACTTACCCTCTGCCATCTTTTTTACAGTGAGCGGGAAGGGAAACGAGACCACATTGCCTTGTATCATGTCGACCTCACACCTGACCAAGATTTGCATAAGGATGACAAAGAAGTAGCGGAAATGCGCTTTTTTGCTTGGGATGAGCTTCCTCAGGAAATATCACCAGCTACAGAGAGGCGTTTATCTCAATTTCGCAAGCAGTCCTTTCATAGTGACCGCTGGTGACAAGTGGGATTTTATGCAAGTCGATTTTTCCTATGGTATAGTGAAGACAAACAATAGAGCGTGCAAGACCGCTTGTAAGGATAAAAGTGAGGGCAGACCAGCATGAAGATTGCGACTGTACTGCGAAATGATGATTATACACGAGAAGTGGAACAAGCCTTGAAAGAAAAGCTGCAAGCAGCCAATAGCCCGTTTACCTTCGTCAAGGGACCGGCTGAACAACCGGATATGGTGTTGTCCATCGGGGGAGATGGGACACTTTTGGAGGCCGTACATCAATACGGGATCGAGCCGTCCTATGTGGGGATTCATACGGGCCATCTCGGCTTCTATGCGGACTGGCGACCCGAGGAGCTGGACGAATTCGTTGAGCGTTTGATGAACGATGAGCCTCTGATCGCTGAATACCCGACGGTTCAATGCAGGATCAGTACAAGAGATGGAAAGCAGTACGAAAAGTGGGCGTTGAATGAAATGGTTTTGCGTAACGCGAATTTGTCTACCTTGGTGTCATGCGTCTATATAAATGGCGAAGAGCTGGAGACGTTTCGCGGTGACGGCTTGATCGTTTCATCACCGTCAGGAAGTACAGCCTACAACAAGGCGGTGGATGGAGCGATTGTTCATCCGTCCATTGAGGCGATTCAGTTGTCCGAGATCGCTTCGATCAATAACCAAGCGTATCGGACGATCAACAGCTCACTTGTATTGCCGAAGCACCATGAAATAGAGCTGATTGTCATGAATCCTGAGATTATGATCGGCTTGGACCGCGAGCAGGCAGTATGGAAAGATGTGTGTTCCATTCGTTGCCGAGTGGGACCTGACAAAGTGAAATTCGCTCGCTACAAGCGACTGACGTTTTGGGGGCGGGTTCGCAATTCGTTTATATCCGGATAGAGAAAGCGTTGGGGAGGGGCACCAAATGAAAAAAGTAGGAACACTACAGACCATTTTCCGTCATCCTGTCAAAGGAATGCGGGGGGAAGAGCTATCATCAAGTACGATCGATGAATTTGGCTTGTATGGAGACCGTGCCTATTATTTTAGGGATAATGCTCGTCAAGGGAAGTATCTGAGTGCGGATGTTGTACCCGCTCTTATCGGGTATCACGCCAGCATGAGCGAAGGGACAGGAAAAGAAGCGTATCCGCCAATTCGGATAGAAGCCCGAGATGGCAGTGTACATACGTGGGATGAAGCTTTATTTGCCCATGTCGCGGAGACTGCGAAACGCTCCATTACACCGATGATTAGTAGTCCGCAAGAAGGCGGCGTGAACTGGGAAGACCACATTCTGTTGGTCACGGATGCATCTCTTAAAGAGATCGCGCGGCAGATTGGCGCAGAACAGGTAGATCCACGACGCTTTCGGGGGAATTTGGTCGTTGTCCTGGAAGATGATGAGCCGTTTGCGGAAGACAAATGGCTGGGCAAACAGATCAAAATCAATGATGTGACCTTGCAAGTCAACAAGCACTGCGAGCGCTGTGTATATGTCAATATCGACCCAGAAACGTTGGCGATGACTCCTGCTGTATTGAAGGCATGCGTCAAGCGTCACAACAATCACTTCGGTGTTTATGCTTCAGTTGTCACGACGGGCAGTGTGTCACAAGGCGATGACGTTTTTTTAGTGGAGAGGGAGAGTGACGGGGAATGATCGCAAGCCCTTTGGAAAAGGTTCGCAGCTACGTACAACGCTATGATTCGAGCATCGAGCCGATTTTGTTTGAACAGCCGTTGCCTACGTCCGAGGTCGCTGCACAGGCATTAGGTGTCGAGATCGGCCAAATCGCAAAGTCGATCTTGTTTCGGGTGGATGAGCAGTTCGCCTTGTTTGTTGCAGCAGGCGATGTACGTGTCCATCCCAAGCAAGTGAAGGCAGCATTTGGACAAGGAAAGCCAAAGATGGCAACGCCGGAAGAGGTAGAAAAAATGACAGGCTTCCGTGTCGGAGCAGTTTGTCCGTTTGCTTTGCAGGAGGAAGTGCCTGTCTATGTGGATCGCTCCTTGAAGCGTTTCTCGGTCGTTTATACGGCTGCTGGCATTGCGGAATCACTTTTGCCAGTCACTTATGAGGCCTTGTTGGAGATGACAGGAGCGAAGGAAATCAATGCGGCTTCACCAGAAGGGGATGTATCTTGAAAAAGTTTGTAGCTTCCATCGCAGTAGTAGCCATAGTCGTAGCCGCTGGTCTTGCCATACTCGGAATGTCTAACCAGACGACTGCAATTGATAACAACATCTCTCATTCTGCTACCTCGTTTAAAGAGATGACAACAGACACCTACCTGAGTCATTACAACAAAATCAAAGAAGATTTAGCTGTGAAAGGAATACATACCCTTCCTTTTCAGCTGGAGCTAGACAAGCAAACGAATTACTACCGCTTTTATTATCCAAAAAAAGAAAATTCGGCAAACGAAAAAGCGATATGGGTAAGCGTTATGCTGAGCAGTGATCAAAAAACAATCGATGGGATCATGTATGAAGGGGTCCCAGACGTTCATACAGTGAAGGCGATGATCCAAGCTACTGGACTTACCTGGACTCCGGAGTTGGAGCAGTTCATTGCAGTTACCAACGTTGCAAAAACGCCAAAAGAACTGGTTGTTTCCGGTGTGAAAGTAACGATCGAAGGAACGCCAGCACAAATAAAAGTAATGGTTGACCCCGTGAAATTAGAAGCTCCGAAAAAATTATAATCTTGAACGAAAATAGTGGTTGGCAGGAGGGTATCGCTGCTCAACCACTTTTTGTTTTCAGCTATAGCTTATCCGTAATGAACTGACTCGCGTTTCTGCACGATTTGGAATAGCTTCATGTAAAGAACGGCACTCAACAGAGAGCATAGCAAGATGAACGTGAAAACACCAATAGGCATGATCCACTCGGAAAGAATGACGGTTACGGGAGCGAGGAAGCGGCCGAGCGAGTACTGCAGGTTAGCGGCACCCATGTACTGTCCGCGTGCATGTTCTGGTGCGTATTTGCTAACGAAGCTCTGCTCGACCGGAGTTCGCATCACTTCCCCTACTGTAAAGACGACCACGCAACCGAACAACAACCAGGCATTCGTCGTGAATCCCACCAAAAACATGCCCATACCAAATAGCAAAGAGGACAAGAGGAAGACATTCCGGTCGCTCCAGCTCTCAAACCATTTGGTAACAGGTAGGGCGCACAGAACAAACAGAAGGCCGCTTATTCCCAGCATCCATCCGAAAATCTCCGTATTGCTAAGCGAGAGCGACCAGACATTCCACGAAAGCAGCGTCTGCGCTGGGACGAACTCTTTTACATAGACCGCCAAAAATAAATCGAGCTGCACGATTGCGATCGTTATCAGCATGCCTGCGAAAATATAGATGGCGAAGGCTTTGTCGCGTAGAATGACGGTGTAGCTCTGCCATTGCTCCTTTATAACGGAAGGGAAATGGATGGAGGCGACAGAGCTTTTTACGGACTGTGGCAGTGTCTCTCTCACATTGCTCCAGATTGCAATCGAATACAAAAGAGTGACAAGCGCACACGTCCACAGCAGCCCACTGCGGTATTGAAAGAAAAAGATGGCCCCCAGAGCGGGTCCCAATACGGCGCCAATGTTCATGGCTGTAACGAAGGTAGCGAAGATTCTGCGTCTGTCTTTTTCGGAGGTCAGATCAGCAACCATCGCAGAACTCGCCGGGCTGTATACCGCTTTGCCAAGCCCGATTCCAATAAACGCAAGATAATCGATCCAAGAAGAGAGGGAGAAGGCAAACAGCACAAACATGCCTGCCTGCAAAAACGCTCCTGACAGCATGACATATCGACGACCAAATCGATCAGCCAAATAGCCGCCAAAAAGATTGCCGACCATACTCATAATCGGTGGCACTGTCATGAGTAACCCGGCAACATTTTTGCCAAAGGTATCACTAAAGTGGAGGGTAAGAAAGGGAAAGTACATCCAAAACAATAGGTTGAAAAGCGTCTCGCCGATCAATCTGGTCTTCAGGTTCAGATCCCATGACAGCCATTGCACAGCAGGTTTACCTCCTGTTTTTGATTCCCTGGCCAGGTACACCTACTTTAGTGCAAATTTTCAAAAAGATATAGACTTATAATCATCCGTCGGTTACACTAATATCATAAGGGCTAAGGGATTAGACCCTGGCTTAAGATGTGCCACTTTTAGGTATTCGCTTCTAACACAACAAATAAGCCGACACTTCCTTGTGAAAAGGGGTGTCGGCTTTTCGCATACTGTTATTTGACCATCCATTGATAAAAATGAACGTCGTGCCACTCTCGGAATTTAAATCCCACCTCTTGAAACTTCCCTGCCAATATAAAATCGAACTTCTCGTGCAGCTTCCACGCTGGCGTCATTTCCGCCTACGATTCCGCTCACGATCGTGTGGTATTCGAGCTGTCTGGCACACTCCAGAATTACACTCATCAAGGTAGTGCCGACACCTTTTGCAATATCCGATCACGTTCCCTTCGTATTCTGCGACGATGATCGTTTAAAATAACGAGAAAATATCGAGTGCATGCATCAGCAGCGCTTCGATACGGAATGATACAATAGCTTCTGATGAAGCGGATATACGATCGAATCATTTACCTTACACAAACGAAAGGAGACATATGTACACAATTAGCAGATTTTCTCAGCTTTGTAAAATGAGTCCGCGCATGTTGCGACACTATGACAAGGAAGAACTTTTGAAGCCCTTGCATGTCGATGAAACGAATGGGTACAGATACTATGAAAAAAGTCAATTAGAAACCGCATTACTCATTAATAAGCTGAAAGAATATAGATTTTCTCTGCCGGAGATTAAGACGATTCTTCAGACATCAGACAGGAAATTTTTTATCGAATTCATCCACTCGAAAATAAATGAATTGTCCAATGAGGTGAATCGTTATAGACAAATCATTGCAGAAATGCAGGAGATGATTGAAAAAAAGGAAGATATCATTCGAGGAAAGAGAAGAATGTACGATATATTGCTCGGAATGAGAAATGAAGTAAGTATCATCAGTCAAAGCTTGCAAATTCATATTGCGGACATGGACAAGTACATTGATTCTCTATACGAGAAGGCGGAAGAAAATCATATTCAGTTACTTGGTGCTCCGTCTGTCTTGTTTTTAGATGAAGAATTCAACCCTGAAAACAGTAATATTGAGTTGATGATCCCGATCATTCATGAGGACGGCTGCGATACATCAATCGAATGGCAAATCAAACAGCTCCCCGAGCAGTTTGTTGCTACTACTTTGCATTTCGGAAGTTATGACGATATCGGATACGCGCATATGGCGCTTGAAGAGTGGGCAGATAACAACGGCTACCGTCTGGATGGTCTGCCTTACGAAACCTACTTGAAAGGCACAGAATGTGATTGCCCTATGGAAGAGTATGTGACACAGATTAGTGTTCCTATCATGAAAAAAGCTAGACAATAATTGCTTGACCTTGACACTATGTCAAGGCTTATTCTACTTCTGCGGGAACGCTACCAGAACATAAGGAGATTATGAAATGAAGAAGATAATGGTACTGTGCTCAGGGGTTGTCTTAACAGCTGGGATCTTAATGGGTTGTATGCCAAGTAAGGCAGAGGAGAGTCAAAATATGAAAAAACAATACGTAGGTAAATACACCATGCCGGATGAAAAAAGCAAACATGAAGGTACGTGGTTAGTATGGCCGCATAACTTTACCTATGGGAAAGGTTATCAAGAAGAGGTTGAGTCCATTTGGATCGAGATGACAGCTGCCTTAAGTGAAGGGGAAAATGTCCATATTGTCGCTTATGATAAATACGAAAAGGACTATATTTATGATCTTCTGTACGATGAAGGTATCCATATGGATAAAATCGACTTCTATATTGCTCCTACGGACGATGTATGGTCAAGAGACACTGCACCGATCTTTGTATACGACAAGGATAAGAACTTGAAAATGATGGACTGGGGATTTAATGGATGGGGAAAGAAAACACCGTATAATAAAGATGCATTACTTTCAAGCAAGCTAAGCAAGCAATCAGGAATCGAACGAATTGATTTGAATGCGCTTGTACTTGAAGGTGGAGCGTTTGAACTGGACGGGAATGGTACTTTTTTATCGACACGCAGTGCTGTCACGAATAAAAATAGAAATCCCAAATTTTCAGAAGCAGATGTTGAGAAGTATATGAAAGAAAATCTTGGGGCGACGAATTTTATTTGGCTAGATGGTGTACCAGGCTTGGATATTACAGATTTTCATATTGACGGCTTTGCCAAATTTTATGATCAATCAACAATTATTACGATGAAGGAAGAGGATCTAGAGGAATGGGGTGTCCCGAATAAGGATATCCAAACTTTGCTGAAGGCGAAGAATGCCTTGGGCAAGCCGTATAAGTACGTGAATTTACCAATCAGTAAGCACAATGTCATTTTAGAGAATGGAAAGGACTTGGGATACAAAGGCTCCTATGTGAATTTCTATATTGGGAATACCGTTGTCCTAGTGCCGAATTATCATGATCCGAATGACAAAATCGCAAACGAGATCATCCAAAAGCTATACCCTGATCGTAAAGTGATTGGCATTGATGTCAGAGAGCTTTATAAACATGGTGGGATGATTCATTGTGTGACACAACAACAGCCAGTTGAAATGCAGTAAAACAAAAATCCGGTGATTCCTTGAAGGAGGAAAAACCGGATTTTTTGGTATGAAAAAAGCTACTTATACAGATGAGGATTGGTGATGTTCCGTTGCTTTTCGTTTTTCAATCAGGAAGCCTGCGAAGCTCATGGCAGCGAGGAATAGTCCACTGACGAGGAAAAGCTGCTCGACGGGCCATTTGCCCATCCACAGTGCACCGAGGCTGCTGGACAACGTCGAAAAGAAGGTGAGCACAAGCAAATTGATTGCGAATATCTTGCCTGTACTGTTGCTGGATGCTTTCATTTGAATCGCCGTCACGGTAGGAATGCCGATGAGCGGTCCCCCTATTCCTGAGACGGCAGCTCCGAGGAAAGCAGTCCAGGAAGCACTCCCTCCCATCATAAGTAAAAAGGACCCGCATGCCTGAAAAGACCATCCGATTAAAATGAGAAACAAATAGCGAGTAGAATTCGTCCCGGTCATGTACAGACTCCCCAGCAAATTTCCGATTCCATAAAAACCAAACAGGATGGCTAATATACTTCCGTTGCCTTGTTGCATGCGTTCGGCTAAAAAGGGGTAGCCCACCGTATACGTGACCTGCCAAATGAGAAAGCCCATGTTGCCAAAGAGTAGAACCAACAGCAATGTTCGATTTCGTTTCAATTCTTGTACCCCTGAGGTAATATCTCGGATGTACTGGCGAGGTGTCATTTTGACAGGGAAATGATCAGTCATAGAGAGGCGAAGTGCTTGAAGAAAGAATACCGAGATGAGATAGCTGCCTGCGTTGATAAAAAACAAGGTGGAAAGTGGCAAGAAAGAGGCGACAAGCCCGATTGTCATTGGCGCAATAATTCGAACTGTTCGCATGGTTGTATCCAGAATGGCGTTTGCCTGTCCTAGCTGATCCACGGGAACTGCTGATTTGATCGCCACAGTCCGGGCTGGTTGGAACAGACTGGAGAACAATCCTAACCCAAATTGGGCTATAAGAAAATACGAAAACTGCTCGATTCCCATCACTGTAAGGAAGCCAACGACGATCACCACGGCAATTCGTGAGAGGACAGCTACAACCATAAGCAGGCGTGGACTGTATCGGTCCGCAAGTACGCCACTAATGAGGAAAAACAGCAGGCCAGCAACCATCTCCGGAATGGCGAGGAGACTGAGCACCGTCCCTGATTTCGTTGCTTGAAGCAAATACCAGAGCAAGGCAAAGCTGTAGCACTGATCTCCAATGTTGGCCATCAATTGTGCTAGCCATAGCTTGAGAAACGACCCATTTTTCCATAAAGATGAAGGAGAATCCATCTAACCCTCTCCGTCCTGCTGACTGCGATAGAATGAATTTGACCATAGCGTAGCAAGGCGAAGAGGGAAAGTAAAGGACTCAAGCTTGTGAGGTTACAGTTAATTTACCTGTCCTCCAAACAAAGAGAAAATAGGCGATAAGAAAAGTGAAGGTGGCGAAGGTGCTGATCCCCACAAAACCAAAATTAGAATACAAGCTGCCTGCGAAAGAAGAGGCAATGAAAGTCCCTATGTACATGCAAGCGTTGGTCAAGCTCGATATGGTACCGCGCGAGGTGACGGACAATGATTGCAAGTACCCCATCAGGACAGGCACCAGTACACCGCCGAAGCAGTAAATGAAGAAGAGGACAACCTGCAAAAAGCCGACTCCTGGTATGTAAGGCAAAACAAGATAGAGCAGGGCGCTGCCCAAAAAACCAACGGTCAAAATCGTACTTCTTTTCCAACGCTCGAGTAACCAACCGCTGAGTAAGCTGCCAGCGGTGTTGCCAAGCCCAATAACTAAAGTGATCAAGCCAATTTCGGTAACGGATTGCTGATATTGATCGGAAAGCCATACGCCATAGAAGGAAAAGACTGCATAGACACCCGTCATGAAAACGAAATAACCGATAAAGCTGCGTGAAGCTTGAGGTAGTCGCAACAGATCCATGTAACGTGCAAAAATAGCTACTCGGGCATTATTTGTGCCAAGCTTGGTTATGGAGGTAGGAGGTAATAAATCAGGAAGTTTTCGGATGATGAGTACAAAAGCCCCGAGAGAAGCAATTCCTACCGCCAAAAAAGGAAATGACCAATGATAAGCTGACAAAAAACTGCCTATAGGTACACCGATGACTTGGGAAACTGAAAGACCTGCCATGACAATCCCCATCGCTTTTCCAATACGAGCTGGGGGAAACAAAACAGGAATGGCAGCCCACACTTGAGGACCGATAAAGGCAGAGAAGATCCCGGCAAGAAAGCGAAAGAAAAGCATCGTGGTGAAACCAGGCGCAAAGGCGCATGCAAGTGTGGAAAGTGCAAATCCGAGTATACCGACTGCCATCACATGTTTCCTATTTCGATGATCAGATAGCGGACCGGCGACTAAAGCAGCCAAAGCAAATCCGAGAGCATATGTTCCAATCAGCCAGGCTGCCTGGTTAGTGGATACGTGATATAACTCGCGCAAGGTTGGAAGTAGTGGGCTAATGATAAAGGTATTTGTACCGATCAAAAACATGGTGAAGAAAAAGATCATCAAAAATAGGCGCTCCATAAAAACTCTCCTCTTTGTTTTATGATTCTATAGTTAAATAACTTTTGAACTAATGAGCAAAAAAAGGATACCAATCATAAGGTATCTAAAAAGCCAGGCAGTATTTCATCAAATGTCTCTTTATAGATGCGCATGTACCGTGTTTGCCCCTCCTTCCTGACTTTGATCAATCCCGCCTCTCGAAGTGTCTTGAAATGATAGGAGGCATTGGACTTGGAAGTGTCGCAGGTAAAGCCCACTTCTGTACAACTTAGCTCGTTGCTGGAATGATATAAGGCCTTTAAAATGGATAGCCTTGTCTCATCTGCTAACGCTTTAAAAATCTTGATTCGTTTTTCGGTGAGTTCAAGTTGTTCAATATTCATAAAACTATCTTACTAAGGAAATGCTATCCAGGCAACCATTTCATTCCTTTTATTTTTGATTCTTCCTATTTTCGTTGTTGTGTTGATGCTGATAGGAAGATCCTTGGTTGTCTTCGGTATGTGTATCATCTGCAACTGTGCTGCTGGTTAGTCCTGCTACGGCTAATCCTTTTTGATTCAAGTTTTTGGCGCTTTTGAATTTGGACATATGACTACCCCCTATTTACTAATGGATGCTTACTTAAGATGTCTTGTTTTACGGGGCAGTAGTCATCCTCATTTTCCTAGAGGGCAGTTGAGGTATACTAAATAAAAAGGGTGCGTCAGGGAGGATGGGAGCGGATGGCAGGGTGTGTCATGATCGTGGAGGGGAAGACAGACAAAGAACGTTTGCTTCGGGTGCTGGCTGAGCCTGTCACGATTCTTTGTACGTACGGTTCCTACAGCTTGGAAAAAGGGGAGAAGCTGCTCGCCCAAACGGAAGCAGCAGATGCAGATGAAATATACCTATTTACTGATGAAGACGACAGCGGGAAAAAATTGCGAACGCATTTAAGTGAAGATTTTCCTGATGCGATCCATCTGCATACGCCCAAAATGTACAGAGAGGTTGCCGACACGCCTCTTTCGGTACTGGCAGAAATTTTGGAGCGAGCAGGCTTTGCGGTTCTTGTGCCTCATCCTGATCTTGGAGAGCAGTAAGGGGATAAAACACCGTTTCATCGGCTATAACAGTAGTAAATGGAATGGTGGAGGTGGAGGCAATTGCGTAGTTTGATGACGTTTTTTAACCGAATGAACATTATGGTGTGGCTGGTAGGTATCTTTGTTGCTCATGCGGCACTCTATCTGGTGCTGGGGACGGCGACATGGCTGGCTACCTCGCTTTTGGCAACAGCGTTCTACGGCATTATTTTATTGGTAGGCAAATTAATTGCCAGCCGTTATCCAGACAAGGAAGAAAGCAGATGAAAGCCGGCGTGCAAGTAGCCGGCTTTTTTCACACTACCAGTCCAAGAGCTGCATGAGTAAAATTAACCCACCTAATACCCAGACGTAGATAGCGAAGCCCTTCATCGAGCCTGTACTGATGATGGTAAGCATCCAGCGAATGGCTACGAATCCAGCTAGTCCGGCAAACATGGTGCCCACGAGCATCGGGATCAATAAAGCTGTTTCAAGCGGTGTTTCTACGAGCTTGGCTGTTTGCAAGACACAAGCACCCAGAATCGCGGGCAAGGAGATTAAAAACGAAAAGCGCGCAGCGTCAGCACGGTCGATTCCGCGCAGGAGAGCACCGGCAATCGTCAGTCCTGAGCGGGAAATTGCAGGCAGGATCGCTGCACCTTGCAGTGTCCCGATGATGAGGGCGTCCATGTAGTTGATTTCCTCGAATCTCCGATTTCCACGGCGCATGGACTCCACAGCCCAGAGGATCGCGCCTGTCGCAAGAAATTCCCACCCGATCGTAATGCCTGTTTGGGAGATTTCTTCAAAATAATCTTCAAAGGCAAGTCCGATCACTGCGGTAGGGATCGTGCCTACGACCAATAGCTTTGTCAGCTTGCACATCGGATTCATGATGATAAAACGAACCTGTGGCCAAAAGACGATAACGACAGCGATCAGCGTACCGAAATGAAGCATCGTGTCAAATAAAAGGCCTACCTCCTGCATGCCAAACATTTTGCGAAACAGGACGAGATGACCCGTGCTTGATATCGGTAAGAATTCAGTCAAGCCTTGTACAATGCCGAGAAAAATATGTTCAAGCAACAACAGCATAGGCAAGAGTCACTCCAGTCTTGGAAAAGTAGGGCCAAGCCAGTCTTACTGTCATATGTATGTCCGTGAATGGAAGACTTGCCTATTTCGTTGGGCATCGTTATTTTGTTAGAAAAAAGTTGTGGTATTTTCTTGCTGGGGATGGGTATAGTTAGTGTGCACAATGGTAGAGAGCGAGGAAAAAATACATATGTACAAAAGACAAATGCGTGAGAAGCGTGAGCCCCAAATCATCCAGAACGGCAATTTGGCGGCAGGGATGACGCTTACCATGACGGTAGCGCGAAAAACGGAAATCGGCTATTTTTTGAGCGATGGCAAAGACGAAGTGTTTCTCCATGTCAATGAAGCACACGAGCGTTTACATAACGATGATGAGGTCGAAGTGTTTTTGTACCATGATCACGAGAACCGACTGGCTGCGACCATGGACATGCCTCATGTCGGTATGGGGGAATACGGCTGGCTGGAAGTCGTGGACATTTCCCCGCGCATGGGTGTATTCCTGGACAACGGGATTAACAAGGATCTGCTCTTGTTCATCGATGACCTGCCAAAGCATAGCGATGAATGGCCGCGTCCCAAGGATCAAATGCTGGTAGCGCTAAAGCAAGACAAGCTCGGCAGACTTTTGGCAAAGCCGGTCACTGAAAACGAAATCGTCAAGATCGCAGCAATGGCAGATCAGAGTATGAAAAACAAGGCTGTCGAGGGTACGGTCTACAAAGTGATTCAAGCAGGTGCATTCCTGTTGACGGAGGACGAGCATATCCTTTTCATTCATCGGGATGAAATGGTAGGGCGTCTGCGCCTCGGACAAACTATTCGCTGCCGTATTAGCTTTGTACGTGAGGATGGCCGTCTGAACGGTTCCATGAAAGAGCGCAAAGAAGTACAGTATGGTGAAGATGCGGACAAGCTGCTGCGCTATATGATCAATCGTGACGAGGCCATGCCTTATACCGATTCGACAGAAGCAGAAGTCATCCGAGAAAAATTCCAAATGAGCAAGTCCAGCTTCAAGCGGGCACTTGGCAAACTGATGAAGGAACGCCGTGTGGAGCAGGTAAACGGCTGGACCAAAATCATTCGAACCGACAAAGACGAATAAACAGTGAAAGCCCTCCTTTGCATGAACGAACCAAAGGAGGGCTTTTTGTTAAGTTTCATAGTGTCGTTTGCACAGATTGTTTTTGTTTGCGGGCTTTGTAATATGACAAGGAATAGACGAGCCCCAACAAAATAAAACCGGCGATATCCGTTTCGATTCCAGGGATGACCTCGAGCACGCCATCGGCATTGTAAGGGGAGGTCTATAAAAAACCACAAAAATATATAGAAAAATATAGTAAACTAAGAAATAAACGTTAACGATTCTTTGAACAATTTCATATGAGAAAGTGCGGGCAACATTTTATGAGAGAGAACATTTCGATCCTGCTGCTTATGCTCATTGCTGTCCCCATTGCCGGAGAACTCAAATTTCACCCGTTTCAGGATGATTTTCGCATTAGCTTTGGTACAACGGCTTTTTTCTTTTTTTTATTGTGGATGCGTCCTTCTTTCTTGGCAGGGATAGTAACTGGGTTAATTGTTGTTCTATTTCGAATAGTCTTAGATTTTATGTATGGGGATGTCTTTGTGTTGCTGTCTTCTCTTCAGATGCACTTCCCCGCATTTTGCTATTATGCTGCCTTTGCTTGTCTATTCTCACTCTTTCGCGTTAATACGCTACATCATCGACCGCTTTGGGTGGGACTGTTGGGGACAGTCGCAGAAATAGCAGCTAATATGGTAGAGCTGTCCTTCCGTGCTGTGTCCTGGGAGGGAGTCTTTCAGTTGGAGGTCGTAGGGCCGATTGCCGTCATTGCATTGATACGCAGTTTTTTTGTCCTTAGTTTTTTCAATATGATTCAGCTACGTCAGGCGAAATGGATGGAAAAGCAACAGCGCAATCGAAACGAGCAGATGTTGATGCTCATTTCCAATTTGTACGAGGAATCTGTTCATCTAAAAAAGACATTGCATCAGGTAGAGGAAATTACGCGCAACTGCTATGAGCTGTATCGTGAGATGAACGAGATGGAACAAAAGAATGGGACGAGTAAGCGATACGCGAAGCGGCTGCTGTCCCTTGCCGGACAAGTACATGAAGTGAAAAAGGACAATCAACGCATATATGCAGGTCTCTCCAAGCTGATTTCTGACGAGAATGAACGAGACTACATGCCACTGGGGGAATTGATTACCATCATAGTTCAAGCGCAACGAAAGTACGCGAGACTGTTGGAGAAGGACATTCAGTTTGAAACGAATGTGGAGGTGCCCTATCTCGCTTGCCACATTTACACGACACTCTCACTCATCAACAATCTGGTCGGCAACAGTGTTGAAGCCATCCGCGACCGGGGGATAGTCTCGATCGTTGCCTCGATTGACGAGAGTCAGGAGTGGATTCATTTTGATGTGATCGATGATGGGCCAGGTATTGTGGTGGAGGACAAGGAGCTCTTGTTCATGCCTGGGTTCACGACCAAATACGACGTATCAGGCAGGCCTTCCACGGGGATTGGGCTATCATACGTAAAGGAAGTGACAGACAGTCTCCAAGGAATAATTGATTTATCCGATGACTCAAGCGGACAAACGACACAATTTTGCATTCGCCTGCCAATCACAACTCTGATTCAGAAAGGGTGACGCCTAACGCGTTACTTTCGATTTTACATAGGTGCGAAAACGCATGCTGGAGCTGGAGAATCGATGGAAATGACGATCTCCTCTACGCGTATCAATACCAAAAAGTTTATTTTTGTACTCTATATGGAGTCAAAAAGGCGAATTGGTGTATTTCAGGGCTGACTTTTGGAGTGGGCATCCAAATGTGATAAGATATTTCTATTGGTCATGAGCGAGGGCTTCGATATAAGCTGGTAAAAGCTTGGGAATGCCTCCGTTTTACATTTGTTTTGGGAGGGAAGTAAGTGAGCGAACTACGTAATCCATGGCAGCTACTTTACCGAGTTTATCGTCATGTGCAACCTGTTCTGGAGCGAGAGTTTGCGGCCTGGTACAAAAGGGCAGAGGCGATTCCCAATCCCGAGCTGAGAAAACAGGCACAAGACAGCATGAACTCCAAAAAGTTTCACTGCCAAGGGGGATGTGTGTATGCAGCACAGGTCATCCCACATGTAGAGACGATTGTTCCGCTGATTGTCGCCTACCAAACAATCAGTGACTACTTGGATAATCTGTGTGATCGCAGCACGTCACTAGATCCGCAAGACTTCCGTCAGCTTCACGTGTCGATGCAGGATGCACTGACACCAGGTGCACCCTTGCGAGACTATTATATGTACCGCGAGGATAAGGACGACGGCGGCTTTTTGGCTGGGCTGGTTCAGACCTGTCAAAAGCATGTCGCACAATTGCCAGCCTATGAAAAAATCCAGGCAAAGATACTCGAGTTTTCTTGTTTGTATAGCGATTTGCAAGTATATAAGCACATTGCTCCCCATTTGCGCGAGGATCACTTGTTGACGTGGTGGGATCAGTATAAGGAACGCTATCACGATTTGCACTGGCAAGAATTTGCGGCTGTCACAGGCTCGACGATCGGGATATTCGCTCTTTTTTGTTTGGCGACTGATCCAGATGTAGGGGAAGAGCAAATTCAAACGGTAAGTGAAGCTTACTTTCCGTGGCTGTGCGGGTTACATATTTTATTGGACTATTTAATTGACCTGGAAGAAGATAAAATGGGTGGAGATTTAAACTTCGTGAGCTACTACGATTCGGAACGAATAGCGATTGAACGCTTGAAGCTTTTCATAAAACAAGCAAAGGCAAGCGTTAAACGCTTGCCAAATCCTGCATTTCACCGTATGATCGTGGACGGGCTAGTCGCGTTTTATCTCGCGGATCGCAAGGTAAATCGGAGCCAGCCACACATTTATACTATCGCTAGACAACTACTGAAGCAGGCGAAGGGCTTGCCCTCTGTCCTGTTTTATGTGAACAGTTTGCTTGTACGGCGATAACGGAGAAGAGGTTAGCGCATATGCTTGCGCTTGTACGAAAAGCCAAATCCCATCAACGAGAAGGCAACAACGATACAGCCAAGGATGCCGAGGGGGCTTTTTTCCCCAATGGCAATGCCAACTCCGATGAGACAGGCGGTTACCAAAAATGCCAAAGCCAGTGTTACCAATTGATAACGATTCATCGGTCTGTAACCTCCTATCTGTCAATGTTCCCATTATACCTTATTTTCCGCGAAAAGCATCCAGGTAAAGATTTCGGAAATCCCGGTAATATAATTGTGCGAAGTGGTGGAGAACGCAGATGGAAAGCATAATACAAATTAGAAAAGGGAATCGAGTGATAGAAGGTCTTGTTACCTATGAAGAAGGGGACTTGATCGAAGCCGTATTTCCCAGCCCATTGGATGTCACAGTAGGGGATCAGATCCCTTGTCTATTGACGGCTGACTATGAAACGATCAATACGTTTGAAGCCGTAGTCGTGGCTAAAGACAAAAATCGAGTGTTTTTGTTCCACTCTCCAACAGCTACTGAGTTTCGGGAGCAGCGCAGACGCTATCCCCGTTTTGACATGGAGGTTAAGGGCTGGATCCAGTATCCGACGCAGGAGCCAGACTCCTTTTTTTCCGTCTATAGTCAAATGGTGTACTTGGTGAATTTGAGCTTGGGGGGCTTGGCATTCCGCTCAGACAAACAGATTCCTGCGGATCAGCAAATCGTCTTTTCCTTTGAATTGTATGGTCGCAATCGCCCGGATGGGGTAGTAAAAACGGACCTGGTTATCATTCATGAACGAATAGAGGGTCCGAACTATTTTTACGGCTGTACGATCAAAGGAATCAATGCACGTCATTTTCACAATCTGCGAAAGTACATTTTGCATCGACAAATCGAGGAACGAAGACAAGTGAAAATCGAGTAGGTCTTTTCGTTAATTGGTTCAATGGGGACCAATTTTTTTTTTTGCCATTTTTGGTGAATAGGGAAGGGCTGTGGTGGAGGGAAGAAGCGGATTTCCAGTCTACGCTTCGGCCTACGCCCTGCAGGGAGGCGGGGACTGTTCGCTACGGAATGAATGTCGGGAGCGCTTCAAAAGTAGAGGTTCGAGGATGAATTTTCAGAGGTTGAAGCTGAAAACCCCCGACATTCATTCCTTCGCTGGGTAGGGCTCCAGAGGCGCTTGGACTGGAAATCCGCTTCTTCCTACGCGGCTTCAGTCAACATTTGAAAGGCATCAAAAGAAGAAAGATAAAGAAAAACGGAAAGGCCTCTCTGGTAAATCAAATCGGTCCGACTCATTATCCCTATGTTATGACAGGCCGGTCATTTCTGGTGAACAGCAAAAAGAGGGGATGAAAACCCCCTCCTGCAAAGCGGTAATACGACATTGGCACCTAGATGCTACTCAACAGAGAAGGGGACGATAAAATTATCCGGCTCGTTCCGATCCAGCTGTAGCTGTCGAGACAGTCACGTCTTTTGTTCGTTTCCCCCAAATCCAGCGCTGTAAGAGGACAGCGCCTCCGCCAATCGTAGCGATTAACATTCCGACCCATAAAAAAGCGGTGTTTGGACCCCAGATGGTCATAATGACGCCACCGAGCAACGGAGCAATAATGAAAGTGGCGCTCGTCAATGAATCGATAATTCCCCTCACGCGGCCTAGTGCTTGCGGGGGACTTTCTTTTTGTACCAGATAATTGGCGCCGATCGAAGTCAAACCTGTTCCGACTCCAGCCAATATAGCAGGAATCAGCAACCAATACATGCCATTACCTGGCTGAAAAAAACCAATCCACGAAAAACTAATTCCGATGAGCAAAACGCCACCGCCCAGCACCCAGCCATAGGAACGAATCTCTTTTAAGCGATGGAGACAGGTGACGGTGACAAGTGCGCCTAATCCAATGACACTGACCGTAAACCCGAGCATTTCCGGATGGTCGGGCAGCTTCTCGCGGAAGATCACGGGAAACTGTGTATCCGCCAACTGAATCGCCAAGGAGGTAATGGTTGCGAAGATCGTGCTGAACAACAGGACACGGTTTTGCAAAAAGATGCGCCAGCCTTCTTGCCATGCTTGACGATAAGGGAGAGGCTGCTCTTCTACGGATGTACGAGACAACGTATTCTCCACTTTACGAATCGTGAACAGAAATCCAGTAGAGAGAAGGAATGTCGAAGCATTAACCATCAGACAAATGGCGGGGGCAAAAACCGCCGCTACCAATCCTCCGGCAAGTGGACCAATCAATTTCCCCATCTGGTATACGGCTCCATTCAAAGCAGAGGCTTGTAACAATTGCTTCTCAGGTACGATCTGACGCGTCAAGGTCTGTTGCGCCGGATCATTGAAAACAGAGGCACCCGAACGCAGGGCAACGACCACCAGGAACCAGAGCGGAGTGGGCATGGCAAGCAGGAGCAGAGTGAGAGTAGCCTGAATGATATTCATGGCCATGATCATACGTACCTTGTTCACCCGATCTGCAAGCACCCCGGCAAACTGACCGAGCAAAATGCTTGGAGCTGCATAAGCAACGGGCAGGAGGGCCATCGTCATCGGATCAACTTTCCACACAAACCCCAATAGGATGGATACCGCAATAAAATCAAACCAATCGCCCAGCGTAGACAGTCCGTAAGAGATGAACAGCGTGCGAAACGTTCTATTTTCCTTTAACAAAAAAATCCCTCCATCGATCTGTTAACTCGATGATAAAAGGGATTTGTCAGAGGAATATCAGATAGTGGATGAGATGATGGCACGAATCTTTTTTTGCAAGTAGTCGAACTTGTACTCTTCGGATAATTCTGTCCAGATTTTCTGGTATTTGCGCTCCCATTCTGCATCGTAGCCGAAGTCTTTCAAGAACAACAAGATCATTTGTGTGCCATAAATGAGGTGGGGGACGAACTTGGTGCTTCGTAAGACCTCCAGACCTTCATCGACCAAGCGTCGCGCCTTGGCAAGCTCCTGTCGATGGTACAGACAAAGACCGCGCGTAATAGTAAAGCTGCCGAGTTCACGCTGCATAGGGAGTTCTTGCAAGATATCCTCAGAGCGTTGAATGACTTTCTCAGCCTCGTCAACCTCACCGATGAGCAGATACAAGAGGGCTTCTTGCGCTTGAAAAAAGAGTTGAAAGCCGGGTGAATTGACTCGCTCAACAACCTCTCTGGCTGGAAGCAACTGTTTTTTTGCTCGCTCCCATTCTTTGGCTTGGGCGTAGACACTGATTGCGGTGATCTGCATCTCATCCTGATAATTTTCAGGCATATTTTTCGCGTTTTTCAGAGCCCATTGTAAAATTTCTAATGTTTTTTGCGAGTCAATTTCTGTCATAAGGTATAAATGGAACAAATAAAACAGCTTGTCCGATATGGGGGTAGTTTTATCCTCGACAAACCAGCCGAAGGCACCGCCAACAAACCGCAAATAGGTAGCATAAAAAGAGTCCATCTGGAAGCCAAGCACTTGCTGATTCGCATAGAGTGTCTGCAAAGCGGCCCCCATACCCATGCCGTGGTAGGTGGTTAGCATCCTCTGGATGTTCTCTGAGAAATCACTGGTTAAAACGGATGGACTAGGCGATGGCTGCTCTTTTAGTGTAAGCCGATAGCCTACTCCTCGGACCGTATCAATCGTGAACAGATGCGACCACTTTTGTAGTTTTTTCCGCAAGCGGTAAATGTGATCGTCGACAGTACGGTCAGTAGGCTCTTCCAGCGGCCAGACGCGATCTAGCAAATCACTCCGTGAAAAGGCACGGTTTTTCCACGTATACAGAAATTGAAACAAGGCGTATTCCTTCGGCAAAAGGACAATCGTTTCCCCGGCATAATGGATTTGATACGTATCATCCGACCATGTGATCAATCCCATTTGAAAGACTCCTCGTTTATATTGAACTTCTTCATTTTATTGTAAAGGGTGCCGCGAGATACGCCGAGCAGCTCGGCTGCTGCTTTTTTGTTGCCGTATGTGCGCTCCAACGCTGCCAGAATGCGCTCTTTTTCGTTCGCAGGTGGAGAAGGGTACGCAATCGACGGACGGATGATGGACGGCGGTGTCGTAGTCGGCGGTGCATACGTTCCCCCCATCGGCGTGTGCAGAGAGACATGTGAGGGTTCTGTGTGACTGCGAATGACAGATGGCAGATGCTCAGACAAAATGACGCCGTTTTCTTGCAGGATCGACAGACGTTCAATGACGTTGCGAAGCTGTCGGATGTTGCCCGGCCAAGTGTATTCGAACAACGCTTGCATGACTTCGGGAGAGATGCGTGGTACGGATTGGTCATGGGCCACGGAATACTCATGAATGAAAATTTGCACGAGCTCTGGCAAATCCTCACGTCGTTCGCGCAGTGGCGGGATTTCCAGAGAAAAAACGTTCAGCCGATAATACAGGTCCTCGCGAAAACGACCGTCTGCAACCATTTGCTCCAGTTGTCTGTTTGTCGCCGCTACGATCCGTGTATTGACGGTGATTGGTTCTGTTCCGCCTACACGGTAAAACTGTCGTTCCTGTAAGGCGCGAAGTAGCTTGACCTGTAGTTCTAGTGGCAGTTCTCCTATTTCATCGAGGAAAAGCGTCCCGCCATGTGCCAGCTCCAGCTTGCCAGGCTTGCCTTTTTTCTCGGCTCCGGTAAAAGCGCCGCCTTGATAACCAAACAGCTCACTTTCGAACAGTGCAGCAGGAATGGCACCGCAGTTGATCGCAATAAAAGGCTTCTCATGTCGGCGACTTGCCTGATGAATGGCTTGGGCAAACAGCTCTTTCCCAACGCCGCTTTCTCCATAAATCAGCACAGTCGCATCCGTCTGCGCCACTTTTTTAGCGGAACCAATAGCGGATTGAATCGAGGCGGAATGACCTTTGATTGCGTAAAAAGGATCGTCTGCTGCCTGAAACCGACTCATCTCTTGCTGCAAATTATGGAGATGCGCCGTCGTATGTGCTAATTCTTCATTAAGACGAACCAGCTCGGTAATATCCTGTTCGATGGAAATCGCACCGATAATCTCACCCTCACGGCGAATCGGTGCCGCATTAATGAGTACATGACTATCAGGCCGAGGAATGTGATACACACGTTGAACAGATGTCCCTTGGCGCAGCGCATCGAGCAGGCGAATCGATTCACTCGCGAAGTGCTCATCGAGCGAGGTTCCGACGACCCTGGCGTGATCGATTTCATAAATTGTTTCTGCTGCCCGATTCCAGTGTTGGACGACATTGCGGGAGTCCACGATTGTGACAGCCTCACTCATCGTATCCATCAAGGTACGGAGCAGGGCAGACTGGTTTTGGGTCAACACGACAAAGGCAGTCATGAGCTGGTAGGGCTCGACCATTCCCGTCGGAGTCCCTTGTTCATCCACGATGACGAGTGTCGGCAGATCAGAAACGCCCAGGCCAGCGAGAATGTGGCAGATAGATTGTTCGAGCGTAGTTGTAGAAGCGACGACGACTACTCTGCCCTTTCGTTCTTTATCCACCCATTCACCCACAGTTTCTCCTGTGCGTATTTTGACAATATCAGGTGGAATCGGAATCGCAAAGGAAGAGAGCGTACTGTCCAACGAAAATAACGGTTTCAAATTGTCACCTCTTATCCAAACTAACAGGAAAAAGGATCGTCCCTGTTGTACATCTAATCAAAAGTGTACAAGAATAGACACGCAATGTACATATGTGTTAAATGTGTCGGATGGACATCACGATAGCGCTTACGTGAAATAGTTGGCACGATTCATGCTTGTAGAAGTGGACAGAGTACGTTGAGGAGGAGACAGTCAACGATGGAACAAGCGATGAAGGATTTCTTTCTATTTTTATCCAAAAACAAAACCTTAAATTCTGCCGCAAAAAAGTGGGGTCTGCGCTTTGGAGCGAGCCGCTTTGTATCTGGTCAAACAATCGCGGAGGCAATCAACGCCGTACGCAAGCTGAACCAGCAAGGTCTCGTGTGCACACTGGATCATCTGGGCGAATTCGTGTTCAGCGTAGAAGAAGCAAACGAGTCTGCTGACTATTGCATTAAAACACTGGAAGCGATCCATCAATCCGGTGTCGATTGCAATCTTTCGTTGAAAATGACTTCCCTCGGTCTGGACATCAGCCGTGAGCTCTGCATGGACAACATGAGACGCATTTTGGATTCGGCTAAGAATAACGGAAACATTTTCGTTCGTATCGACATGGAGGACTACGCACACAATCAGGTGACCATGGAGATTTTGAACGAATTACTGCAAGAGTACGACAACGTCGGAACCGTTATTCAGGCGTATCTCTACAAAGCATCGGACGATATCGACAGCTTGAAGGACAAAAAAGTGAACTTCCGTCTCGTAAAAGGAGCATACAAGGAGTCTCCTGAAGTCGCTTACCCGAACAAGCCAGATGTAGATGAGAACTACAAAAAAATCATTAAGCAGCATCTGTTGAACGGCGGGTACGCTGCTGTGGCAACTCATGATGACAACATCATTGATTTTGTGAAAAAGCTGGAAAAGGAACACAGCATCCCGCGTACACAGTTTGAATTCCAAATGTTGTATGGTATTCGTACGCAGTCCCAAATTGATTTGGCTCGCGAAGGCTATAAAATGCGTGTTTATGTACCGTATGGAAACGACTGGTACGGATATTTCATGCGCCGTTTGGCAGAAAGTCCAGCAAACGTAAAATTTGTTCTCAAAGGGATGTTTACGAAATAAGTTTGGCGAAGTATACTTGACACCTTCGGAGGATTCTCCGGAGGTTTTTATTTTATCTGGAAAGGTGAGAGTCTCGTGAATTATCGGATTATTCCGCTTACTCCTCCGTATTCTTTTGACCGGCTGCTTCGGCGTCTTGAGACACATCCAGATACGCAGATACGAGTGAATAAAGAAAAAAATAGCCTAGAGCGCGTCTTTCGTATCGGCTTACGGCCTGTTCTGGTCCATATGAAATTTATGGGCAGCTTGGAAGAACCTGCATTACACTACGAGACACAGGCGATTTTGTCCGCGACAGACCAGCAGCTGCTAGAAAAAATGATCCGCCGTACATTTTGTGCCGATTTGGATCTATCCGTTATTTACGAGCAGATGAGGGAGGAGAGTGAGCTCGCCATTCTGACCGAGCGGTTTCGCGGTCTTCGTCTTATGCTGGATGCCGATTTGTTTCAATGCATGGTCAAGACGATTATCGGGCAGCAAATCAATCTGACCTTTGCAGCCAATTTGACCGAGAGGCTGGTGACACTGGCAGGTGACCCAGTAGAAAACCAAAACGGCGGGGGCATCATCGCTTTTCCAACGCCTGATGCTGTAGCGAGGTTGACTGTAGAGGATTTGCGTACGCTGCAATTTAGTCAACGAAAAGCGGAGTATATTATCGATTTCGCCCGTGCCATTGTGAATGGAACAGTAGATTTGGAGAGACTATGGACAATGAGTGACGAGGAAATCATTACTTACCTCACTTCGCTGCGAGGAATTGGACGGTGGACAGTAGAGTGCCTGCTCATGTTTGGGATGGGGCATCCAGACTTGTTGCCAGCTGCTGACATCGGTTTGCGAAATGGAATTATTCACCTCTATGGAATGAACTCGAAGCCAAATGAAAACGATATTCGTAAGCTAGGGGAAAAGTGGGCTCCATGGCGCAGTATCTATTGTCTGTACGTATGGGAAGCAGTGGGGGCGATCAAGAGAAAAGAGGTATTTGACCTGTAAAAACTTTCATTTTTAACAAAAGTTCAATAATTTTAAAAAATTAAAGCTTGAATAGTGAGTTAATTTTAAGTTATACTAATGAAAATTTTATTTTATTAAACAATATTGAGAGGATTCATATGAAAGAACTTTCCATGAAAGAAACAATTACAATTGGTTTGATGCTGTTTGCCCTATTCTTTGGAGCAGGGAACATGATTTTTCCGCCAGCGCTAGGACAAGCTGCAGGAGATAATGTTTGGATCGCGATGGCCGGTTTTTTGATTACGGGTGTAGGTCTGCCTTTACTGGGAATTATTGCGGTAGGCTTGGCTGGCGGTAATTTGCAGACAATGGCGTCGAGAGTCCATCCGATGTTTGCAGTCGTGTTCACCTTTATTGTGTATCTGTCGATTGGGCCATTCATGGCGATTCCGCGGACAGGTACAGTAACCTTTGAGATGGGCGTGTTTCCGTATTTGCCTGAATCCATGAAAGGCAGTTGGGTACCGCTTTTTATGACCACGATCGTCTATTTTGCCATCACCTTCTGGTTGAGTCTGAGCCCGAGCAAGCTGGTGGATCGAATCGGTAAAATCTTGACACCTGCTCTTTTGATCATCATTGGTCTGATGTTTGCCAAATCACTCATTTCGCCTTTGGGTGAGGTGGGACAACCGACAGGCGCCTATCAGGATACAGCATTTTTCAAAGGCTTTATCGAAGGCTATCTGACGCTAGATGCGTTGGCCGCGATGGTATTTGGTCTGGTAGTAACAACGGCTGTTCAGGATAGAGGCATCATCGATCGCAAAAAAGTGATGTGGTCCACGATCAAAGCCGGAATCCTCGCCGCTACAGGACTCGGACTCGTATACCTTGCCCTCAGCTATTTGGGAGCCACAAGTGTATCGTTTGCGAAATCGGAAAATGGTGGACAAATTTTGACCGGGGTCGTGCATCAACTGTTCGGTCCGTTAGGCTCGCTTCTGCTGGGAGCTGCTGTTACGCTTGCTTGCCTCACCACTTCGGTTGGGCTCGTCACAGCATGCAGTCAATTTTTCTCGAGTCGTATTCCTGGCATCTCCTACAAAAAAATGGCTGTAATCCTGTGTGTGTTCAGCGCTGCGGTAGCTAACGTAGGCTTGACGCAACTGATTACCTTCTCCGTGCCTGTCTTGATGGCGATTTATCCGCTGGCGATCGTGCTGATGCTGCTGACGTTTTGTGATCGGATGTTCAATGGACATCGTGCCGTATACGTAGGCGCGATCACGGCAACGGCTATTATCAGTCTGTTGGATGGAGCTTCCCAGCTTGGATTGTCTATCGACTCGCTGACGCCAATCTTGGAACAATTGCCACTGTACAAAGTAGGAATTGGTTGGCTGGTGCCAGCCTTTGCAGGCGCACTGTTAGGTTTGCTGTGGGCTAGCCTCACACGTAGTGTTCCGATTGTAAAAGAAACGAAGTAAAGAATGAAGAGCGGGTGGGCTTTCGGTCCACTCGCTTTTTTTTATGTCGCAAACAACTTTTGTCCTGCTTTTACCAGCAGGATAGGACTTCTATCCGTCCACAACCTGGGTGATGTATGTTACCATGGAAAAACGTAAATTGCCTGAACGACATGCTTCATTTTATGTCGTTTTGAAAGAAGGGAGGTTATTGGCTATGTCCACGATGAAAGTCTTGGTTGCCGATGACGATCCAAACGTACGAGAAATTATTCGCCTATATTTTGAAAAACAACAAATCGAGCTCATCGCAGCAACAGATGGACGAGAAGCTCTTGAGATGATGGAAAAGGAACAGCCGGATGTGGTCATTCTCGATGTCATGATGCCGCAGTTGGATGGCTTTGAAGCTTGCCGGGAAATCCGCAAGAAGTGGGATACGCCGATCATTATGCTGACGGCAAAGGATGAGGAGTTTGACCGTGTTCTCGGCTTGGAGCTCGGAGCCGATGATTACGTGACGAAGCCGTTTAGTCCACGTGAAATCGTTGCTCGTATCCGCGCGATTATGCGCAGATTGCAGCCAAAGCTAAAAGTAGAAGATGAGGCAGTGCTTCGGACCTTTGTTTTTGAGCAATTGACGATTGATCTGGATAAACGGGAAGTGATCGTTGCCGGGGAAAAAGTGAGCTTTCGCCCGAAGGAGTTTGATCTGCTTGTTCAACTCGTCAAATCGCCGGGAAGTGTATGGTCGCGGGAGCAATTGCTGGAACAAGTGTGGGGCTTTGATTATTTTGGCGATGTTCGAACGATCGATGTTCATATCAAAAAGATCAGACAGCGGTTAGATAAGCTCCCGTATGAATGTATTCAAACGGTTTGGGGGATCGGCTACAAGTTTGGGGTGGATAACTGATGCTAGGCATGTCGAAAAGTATCTACCGCAGACTGCTGGTCAGCTTTTTGGCTACCGTTTTGGTAGGGTTGGGGATTACAGGGATCGTTCTCTCCTTTTTTACGAAGGAGTATATTTACAACGCCAAAGAAGAAGAGCTTTTGCGGATGGCGAAAAAAGTGAATGCCGCGATCCATAACAGCAATGAAGTAAACAAACAGCTCTTGGACAAGCTGGCAATGCTGGACGAGTCATTTGATACCCGCATCTGGTTATTTGATACGGAAGGTAAAATTGTCGCGACTTCGATGAAGGATGAGATGCTCACGGGCAAGTCCGTCGCAGTTTCCATCGCGGGTAATGTGCTGAACGGAAAAAGCGCAGTAACCGAATTGAAAATCGAAGGTCTGGATGACCCGATGTTGTCGGTCTCCGTCCCGTGGGGAGAGGGCGAAAACGTCTATGGCGGAATTATATTGCACGCGCCGATTGAAGGAATTGAGAAAACCTTTGGTCAAATGCGCGAGTCGATTCTGTGGGCGACATTGTTTGGGGTGCTTCTTTCTACGATCATGGTTTCGTATTTGTCTTGGTCAATCTCTCGCCCGTTGCGAACGATTGAGAGAACAGCGGCTGAGATTGGTCGAGGGAATTATGCAGAGCGCGTCCAGGTCGATACGTCTGACGAGATCAGTGATTTGGCGCAAACGATCAATACGATGGCGCAGAAGCTGGAGAAGGTAGAGCAGGAGCGTCATCATCTGGAGCAAGTGCGCAATGATTTTTTAGCGAATGTCTCCCATGAATTGCGTACGCCTCTCACCGCGATCCAAGGTTTTCTCGAGGCGTTGCAGGATGGTTTGGTAGAAGAAGAAGAGGCGCGACAGAAGTATTACGCTGTGATGTACACCGAAACGATGCAAGTGAATCGCTTGGTGGATGACCTAATGGACTTAATGAAGCTGGAGAACAACGAAGTAAATCTGGCCAAATTCCCTGTCGATGTGGCAGATGTCATGAATCGGGTTGCTTTTTCCTTCCATCAGGAAGCCGAGGAAAAAGGGCTTTGTTTGGAGGTAGAGGTGGAGGAAGAACTGCCGCGAATATATGCCGACAAGGACAGGATCGCGCAAATTTTGAAAAATCTGGTGAAGAATGCACTCAAGTTTACGACTACTGGTGAAATTCGCATGCGTGCTTCGCTGGAAGAGGAATACGTCCAGATTCAAGTGATCGATACAGGGATGGGAATTGCAGCAGATGACCTGGACCGCATCTGGGAACGTTTTTTTAAAGTGGATCGGGGACGTTCTAAGAACAATAAAGGAACAGGACTAGGACTCGCCATTGTAAAAGAGCTGGTAGAGCTGCATGATGGCAAATGTAGAGTAGAGAGCACGCCTGGGAAGGGCAGCACTTTTACGATCTGGCTTCCAAGGATTAAGTCGGAGAACTAAATCATGATCCACTCAAAATGATCATGGTCATACTTTTTTCATATTTTGATCATTGTTTTTTCCCACTTTCCTTACAGAATGGTTATCTTTGCCCGTTACGATATAGGTGTGACAGCGAGAAGGTCACGAAGCCAAGGAATGAAAGGGGAATGAACATGAACAAAAAGTGGTTCTCGATTGCCACTGTCGCATTACTCCTGTCTGGCAGCTTGGTTGCCTGCTCTAACACAACAGGAACACCTGAACCGGCGACACAACCAGAGGGCACGACTAGCGAAACCGCTCCGGGATCCTCCAGTTCTGATAGCTCGGTTTCGCAAGATCAGTCTACTCCGGATGCTTCTGCGAACAGCTCTGATGCATCGACGGACAAAGGTTTGTCTACGGAAGCACCTGCGACAGATGCCAATTCTGATGCAGGTACCAGCACTGGATCGCCTGGTGCTGCGGGAACCGAAAGCAGTGGTTCCACTGGACAGTCTACAACGACTGACGCCAGCAAGAAGTAATCATTCACGAACTGGAAACACGTTCGTTTGAACTCCTCTACTTCCCTCCCGTTTTATATACCTTGATGACGGCTATAGGCCGTCTTTTTTTTGTCTCAGAAAAGTAGCCGTAGTGAGGAGGAGAAGCACATTTCAAGTCTACGCTTCGGCCTACGCCCTACTGAGGGTGTGACTGTAACCCGTATTTTTATCAATAGTGATACAGGAAGCCTGAAAATCTTTTGGTGGCATGTGGTATGATTATCCAAAATCATACATAGCGGGCGGAGGGAGAAGCATGATCACGTATCCATCGTTGAAAAAGGGCGCTACTATTGGGGTAACTGCGCCATCATCAGGTGTACCGGAGTATTTGCATGAACACATCAGGCTGGCATGCAGTCGTATGGAGAGCAGGGGGTATTCCATCGTTTGCAAAGATACAGTCTGGACACAGGAAAAAGCCAAGTCAGCTCCTGCCATAAACCGCGCAGCCGAATTCAACTCCCTGATGCAAGATGAAGACGTCGATATCATCATCCCTCCCTGGGGTGGCGAGCTGCTGATTGAGATTTTAGACAAGCTCGATTTTCAGTCCATGCATCCAAAATGGGTGTTAGGCTATTCGGATGTGAGTGTGTTGTTGCTTGCGATTACATTAAAAACGGGGATGGCTACGGCCCATGGGACGAATCTGATAGATTTGCGCGGAGCAGATATGGATGAGACAACAGCCATGTGGGAAACAGTTCTGTCAACGCAAAAGGGCGAGTCGGTCCTGCAGTATTCTTCCCCGATGTATCAAAAGCAATGGCAGCATACGAATCCTTCGCCGCATATCTTTCACCTGACGGAACCGACTGTATGGAAAACCACAGCGACTACTCCCCACATAAATATGCAGGGACGCCTACTTGGCGGCTGTATTGATAGCATTCGGCATGTGATCGGCACACCGTATGGGGACGTGCAAACCTTTCAAAAAGAAAAGATCGAAAACGAAGCGATCATCTGGTATTTGGAAAACTGCGAACTTTCTGCGACTGATCTGCGCAGATCATTGGTACAAATGAAGCTAGCCGGATGGTTCGATCATTGTGCGGGGATCATGTTTGGGCGCAGTCCGGCGAATCAAGCGGTCGAGGGCTATACCGTGGAAGACGTCTATCAGGAGCTGGCTGCTGAGCTGGAAGTCCCTGTCCTCTACGATGTGGATTGTGGGCATATGCCGCCGCAAATCACGTTTATTAATGGAGCATTTGCTGAAGTGGAGCTGTCTTTCGAAAAAGGAAGCGTCCGGCAATATTTTCGTCCATAAGCATAAAAAACGAGGGCTTCCCATCGGATGGGGAAGTCCTCGTAGCATGTAAGCAAACTTGATTTTTAGCCTTGCTACTCGTTGTAATGGGGTAGAGAATGCTCCTCCATCGCTTTACGTGTACGCAGAGTGGACAAGGCGACACCGAGGAAAATAAATGCGCCTCCAGCGAAAAAGCCAACACCCAAATGTTCATGTAGCAACAGCCAGCTTAAAAATGCACCGACAATGGGCTGAACAAAAAAGAACCCGGCCCCACTCCCTGCGGGCATCAGCTCGAAGCCTTTGTTCCACAAATAAAAAGCACCTGCTGTAGAAATCATCCCGATATAGAGGACGCCTGCCCAGATGTCCCAGCCAAATTGCCAGGAGACAGGCGTGACAGACAGCTCCCAAAACATGAGCGGACTCGTAAAGATAATGCCAAACAATGCTACGTAGGTAGTGACGAGTAGGGACGAATAGCGCTGCGTTGCCTTTTTGCTGAGAACGGTATACAATCCCCAGCTAATCGCTGCTACGAACAAAATCAGGTTGCCTGCCAGGGACGACTGGGCGTCAGCTTGATCTGGAACACCGATGACGATAATGACACCAATCGTCGCTAACAAAATACCCGCTGCCTGCTTCAGATGGATACGCTCCTTTAATAGCCAAACCGCAAAAATGGCAATAAAGGCAGGCGATGCGGAGGTAATCAAAGCACCCATATGGGCAGTAGACAGCTTGGTACCGAGAAATTGTGCGGCGATGGAGATCGTGACCCCAACAAAGGAGATGGCCATCAGCAGAGGATAATCTTTTTTCGCGACACGCTCCTTGCGAGAAACGGTAAATGCCCCCAACACGACTAAAGCAATGCAAAAACGCAAAATCAATAGCGTGAACGGAGGAATCACTTCCAACACGGCCTTGCTGACGACATAAACACCGCCCCAGATCGCTGCGGCGAGAGTCAGGCAGACAGCCCCTAAAAACATTTGCTTCCATTGTAATTGTGACATAACAAGTCCCTCCCGGAATAATGATTCAATTATTCGAGCGTTATTCCGTAGCCGGGAGGCTGTAAGAGAACCGCTTCCTCACCGACTAGGAGAGGAGGGTGGGCACATCATTTTCAAAAAGGCGACGGTTCATGTATTTCACCTCCTTACTTTGTAGGGGTTAGCCACTTGGCTACCAGCAGCACCGGTTGTGTCAGAAGACCGACTGGAGCCTCCACCTGACGATACTGCTCATAGCCAAGCTTCCCCCAGAAAAGAAGAGCGGGTTCATTATGCGCAATGATACCGTGATGAACATGCTGACTGCCATGTTGGATGCAGTAGTCTTCTATGAGTGCCACTGCCTCTTTTCCAAAGCCCTGCTGTTGGTGATCGGCATGAAGAAGCAAGAGACTAATCCAGCTTTTTGAATCGTTTTCACTGGAGAGGACGATATGGATGACTCCGATGATTGTACCTTCACGAGTAATAGCGAGCCAATGCCCGGAAGGTATGCTTATGGTGGTGTCATATTCGGCTTCCAGTTCACCGAGATTTACTGTGCTCGTGCCGTTTCGTAGCTGATTGTACTTTGGATTACTGTTGTAGGTGGCGAGTAAGTCGGGCAAGTTTTCGCGCAGCAATTCGCGAATAATGAGCCGCTCACCTGTCAGAATGAGACTCATTGAGGCCCTCCGTACTTGCGGATTAGTCCAATCTGCCCGCCGTGGTAGCCCATATGATAGATCAGTCGACCAAGTGCCTGACGGGGAGTCAACGTGGCAATCGGTGCTTCACAGGGGATGTCCAACGCGTCTTTTGGCAGGGCAGCCAGAGAATCCAGCAAGTGAAGGTAGGCAGCATCTTTAAAAGCAAGCAAGGCAGACAAGTCGGTAAAGTTTCCTTCATCCTTTACAGGCCCAATTGTAGTGAGGGTGATTTCGGGCGGGATTGCTCTGCCGAAAAACATCATACAGAATCGATATTCGACTTCCGCGATGTGATGAATCAAAAATCCGATGGAATTGGAGCCCGGAGCCAGCTTCCAGCCAAGCTCAGCTTCATCCAAATGAACGAGTGCATCCTGATACCGGGAGCGAGCTGTTTGCAGGGTCGGCAATAGTTCTTGTTTGAACATCCAATCTTCCTTTCTGGTGTTTATTTTTATTATAGGAAAAAGATCAGGAAAGAACAGCAGGACCATTCGGAATATTTTGAATGAATGTTCACTCAGCTACCTGAATTCGTTATACTAAAGAAAAACAAGGAGTGAGAACGATGGCTCATCGCTATTATCTAACTGTGCGCTCTACTGATATTGATGTAATCGGACATGTGAACAATGCCAAGTATTTAGAGTACATGGAGTGGGCGCGTTTTGAATGGATATGGGAGCAAGGATTTACGCTGGATGAATTGAGGCGACGGGCCATCATGCCGGTAGTGGTCAATATAAACATTAACTACCGCAGAGAGTTGAAGATGCGTGAAGAGGTAACAGCGGTTACAACGGTGGTCAAGGTAGGTGAAAAAAGCTTCGTCATCCGCCAGGAGCTGTACAACGCAGCAGATGTATTAGTGGCGGACGCCGATGTGACAATGGTCATGATCGATGCGAACACACGCCAATCTATTTCTTTGCCAGTTGAGTTGAAAGAGACACTGCTAGTGGAATTGCCTAAAAGCTAAAGGCTTCAGGATGATTTACGAATGAAGTCGAGGCGGAAGTTATTCCATTCGAGAGCACGTAGCGCCAATGTCTCCAAGATACGCTCATGGCGGTCCTGACCTTCCTTTAATTCAGCAACATCTTGCTTCAACATGGCGACATCCTGCTTTAATTCGGCAACATCGGCTTTTAACTGGTGAACTTCCATGGTCAAAGCGTCCACCTTGGCATCCAATTCGTCCTGCCGATCTATGAGAGCATGAGCAAGCAGACGCAACTCATTCATACCCTCTACCAAAATATCCAGTTTTTCGTTAGACATGTTTCCACCTCCTTTTTCCGTTACAATGATCATAACAAAAGACAGAGTCATATGCACAATGAAAACAGCAAAAAAAGGAAGGGGAAGCAATCCCGCCATGTCCAAATTTACAACAATCCTATTTGATCTCGACGATACTCTCTTCGATTTTTCAGCTTGCTGGGAGAAAGGGATGCAGCAAACGATTGCAACCCATGCACTTACAGTAGAACTAGACCAAGCGAAATTCCTTGAGGCTCTGCGGCGCCATGGAGATGATTTGTGGGTCGATGTGATTGCCAAACGCTACGATTTTACGCAATACAGAAGGCTGCGTTTTCAGAGAGCCATGGCTGATTGTAACCGACAAATTGAAGCAGAGCAGGTCGACGATTTTCAACGCGCCTATCAAGCGGCATGTATGGATGCAGTCCAGCCAGATGGCATTGTTCAGTCCACTATTGCGAAGCTGGCAGAAGAGCATACACTAGGGATTGTCACCAATGGACCTGTCGATATGGCTTTTATCAAGCTGGAACGGTTGGGATTGTCTGCGTATTTTCCTCGGGAGCGGGTGTTTCTCTCCGAAATCATCGGACATCATAAGCCTGATCTACGTATATATGAACATGTGCGTGAAAAGCTCGGCGTTGAGAGCAAGCAGGTGCTGTTTGTTGGAGATACGTGGGAGGCAGATGTAGCAGGCGCGATGGACGCAGGCTTCTCAGCAATCTGGATCAATCCACGAGGGAAGAAGCCTACTTCCGAGCATCAGCCACTCGCTGTCATTGAACGACTGGATCAACTTCTCGCAATCTTGTAGAAAAAAGCAGCCCATTGCCCCATAGCCGCATGACTTGCAGGCTGATTTCGGTGGCAATTAAGCTGCTTTTTTTCTAACGATTTTCTTGCTTCTTTTGTTCCTCATTTTTTGCGTACTGCTTTCTCATAAAAAGGATGAGCATAACAATAATCAGCCCAATTGAAATCCCGATAGTTCCCGGTGTAAGCTCTCCCCAAAAGATTTTATACAGTAACATCCCTGTCAGGATAACGGCAAATCCCAGATATCTACTGGCCATGAGAATCTTCCCCCATTTACTTGAGCCTGATTATCGATGGAACCTACTAACCTGATCTTTCATTTTTTCATGCTGACTCTTTCTGTATTTTGTGATGAAAAAGATGAGATTGAGGACAATCAGACCAATTGTGATTGACATACTTCCGGTGGTCATGCTTTTTCCTATCGAGATGTTGAAAAGCAGCATCCCGGATAGGAGCAGGGCAAAAGCGAGATTAAGCATCATGAGACTCTTCCCCCATAAAAATTCGTTCGAGAGAAGGTACTTCAACATTCACGCCATAAATATCCACGCGTGCCTGAACAAGAGCACGAACGAGGGTTGCCACTTTTTGATCGTCATCGACCTGGATCGAGAGACGACTGCCTTCCCAAATCGTATTGCGCCCGAGGGACTCGATAAAGGTGCGAAGGTTTCCAGAATCCTCCGTGGTGAAAGCCGAGTGGCGTACGTTCACAGATCGCCATGTCTGATGGGCAGCTTGCAGCTCATCGAGAGTGCCGAGTGAACTGATTTTTCCACTTTTCATGATGGCGATGCGGGTACAGATTTTCTCGACTTCATTCAAATTGTGTGAGGTCATGAAAATCGTTTTTCCTCGTTGGTGGAGCTTGTGCAGCAAATTTTGAATATGCAGGGCTGATTCGACGTCTACGCCAGAAGTAGGTTCATCTAGGAAGACGAGCTCCGGGTCTCCGACTAAGGCTTGGGCAATGCCCAGCTTCTTTTTCATCCCAAAGGAAAAGGTTTTGGCTTTGCGGGATGCATGCTCCTCAAGCTCAACGTCTGTCAGGATGCGCATACATTCTTCCTTTGTGAGTGTGACGCCTTTTACCCGAGCGAAATAGTGCAGGTGCTCCGCAGGAGATAAATGGTCGTAGAAGGTGGAGTAATCCGGCAGTACGCCGATTCGTTTTTTCCATCCCTCTGTAGGGGCATCCTCTCCAAACATGCGAATGGTGCCCGCTGTCGGAATTAGAATGCCTGTCAGCATATTAATAAAGGTCGATTTTCCCGCGCCGTTTCGACCGAGGAAACCGAAAATCTCCCCGCTGTGCACAGTAAGACTGACGTCATTCACGACCGTGCGATTGCCAAAGCGTTTGTTCAACTGTATAGTCTCGATCATTGCCATTAACAATCCCTCCGTCGGAATAAGTACATTGAAGCGATCAGGAAAGCTGCTGCATAGAGCCAAATGAAGCCGGTCCAAGCGCCGCCTTTTTCCATAAATGAAAAGGGTGTCAAATATTTAATCCATGGTGCTGCTGGGTGACTGGAGAAGGTGCTCCACAGTCCGAGACCTGGCATGATCAGTGCGATCACAATTCCCAAAAACATCGTGTAGCTGGGCCGAGGTATCACGAGGGAGAGCAGCAGTGCCAGCGAGATGCAATAGATAAGCAGGGATACGCAGAGGTAAAAGGTCTTGGCGTCAAACGTTTGTACGGTGGCGAAAACTACGCCAAACGTAATAATCATGCAGGTTAGCCAAAAGAACGCCACTCCGAGAAATTTCCCTAAAATGATCTGATTACGTGAAGTCCGGGTGACGAGAAAGCGAATCGTCCTGCCCGCTAGCTCACGATTTATGACATCATGAGACAGGCTGAATACAAACAAGGGCCCGAACAGCATGATGAGTGCAAAGATACCAAGCGCGTGTCCCTGCGCCAGCTCCTTTTGTGGCAGTAAGTCTGCTGCCTGATTGACGAGGTCAGAAACCAAGTACGAGATGCCGACGATAAAGGCAACGGTAATTAACGATTTGATACTTTTAAACAACCGAAAAAATTCGTGTTGGCAAATAGCCCACATAGGTGAATCCGCTCCTTTCTCCTTCATCATAAAGGCCAGACCTTTCCCCTACTAAAACGCTACCTTACCATTTCCTTATCTTTTTTGTTGGCGTCGTTTCTCATGGTAGAATAAATGACAGCAAGGGAGGGAACGGACATGGAGAAAGAAGCAAGAATCTTACTGGTAGATGATGAAGAAGCGATATTGCAGATGCTCCAAACAGTGCTGAAAAAGGAAGGCTTTGTCCAGATCGACACATGTACGACAGCGGCAGAGGCGATTCGTCTCGTAGAGGAAAAGACATACGACTTGTTGATACTGGATGTCATGCTACCTGATAAAAATGGATTTGAGCTGTGCGGAGCAGTGCGCCAGCGAACGAAGGCACCGATCTTTTTTCTGACAGCAAAGGGCACGGATTTTGATAAATTAAGCGGGTTTGCTTATGGGGCGGATGATTACATAACGAAGCCGTTTCATCCATTAGAGGTCGTTGCCCGGATGAAGGCTCATCTGCGTAGAACCTTGGGGGGAGCTGCTCCATCGCAGGAAGAAAAGCGCTTTGATTTTGGGCGTTTTCAAGTAAATGTGGAGGCAGCCGAGCTGTTCGTGAACGGAGAACGAGTGGACTGCCCGGCGCAAGTATTTTCGCTGCTCGTCTTTTTCTGCCAGAATCCGAACCGGGTATTTACGAAAGAACAACTTTACGATCATGTATGGAAAGACGAGTACGGGATGTTTGATGAAAATACAGTCATGGTTCACATTCACAAGCTGCGTCAGCGCATAGAAGAAAATCCAGGTCAGCCAAAGCTTCTGGTCACAGTGAGAGGTCTGGGCTACAAGCTGGTTAGTCCAGCAAGACAGTCATGAATTTGCGGAACAAGCTGATTTTTCAATATGTCCGGCAACTGTTCGGATTTCTCCTCGTCTTGCTGCTATTTCTGATTATCGCGATGATGGGGTTAGGCTGGCGGATCATGAACATGCAATTGTCCATCGATTTGTCCAGGCTGGATGCGTCTGATTTGACATTGAAGATTGACTACGAGGGGGAGCGTATTCGCGTCGAGCCGGAAATCGAGAAGAGCGTGGCGAGACATCAAGGCTGGTTGCAGATTATCGACAAGCACGGAAAAATTCTGTACAACTATCGGACACCTGCTGACGTTCCCAGTCAATTTGGGCCAGGAGAGTGGATTAGTTATGTAGAAGACCGTGATGCTTCTCACTATCACGTCACGCACTGGGTTATAAACCAATCTGAAGAAAATCTGATCATCCTCTATGGAATACCTGCTCCAGAAAAAGAAATGATGCAGCGCCTGATCGCAGCAAAAACGGGAACGAGCAAGGAGACATGGGACGAGTTGAACAAAAGCTTTTCCCAAGAAAAGGCATGGTACTTGGTATATGATCGTACGGGGAAACTCATCCATCAATGGAATCACCCGGATGCTTCAGCCCGGTTAGACATGACGGAAGCTCTTCAGAACGGTGAGACAGAAAAAAATGTTCCTGTTCGTATCACTAGTCGATATGACACGAAGAGCGACTTGACGTACATAGTGGGCACTCCGAATCCAAACTATCAGTCTGGTGTCCAAGAAACGTCTGAGGATGCGATGGTTAAGGAAACGTTCCTTCAGATCGGTATTCTTTTGATCCTGGTCGTTTTATTCGCAGGCAGCTGGTATGCGTGGCGGGTAGGAAAGCCGCTCTTGCACATGGTGAATTGGTTGGAACGATTGGCCCAAGGCCGCTATGAGGAGCCCATCGGGAAAAAAGGGAAGCCGATTGGAAGGAATTGGCGAGGGAAAGAAAAGAAGTCATTTCGTGTTTTCAAGGAGGTGTTTGACGCTCTCCGGCATCTGAGTGAAACTTTGCGCTCCAATGAAAAGCTTCAGCAAGAGATCGAGCAGACGCGAGAGGAATGGATTACCGGGCTCTCCCATGATCTCAAGACACCGCTGAGCTCGATTTACGGTTATGCTACCTTTTTGGAATCGGAACAGTATGAGTGGGAAAGAAAAGAAGTCAGCGAATTTGGGAAAACGATACGGGAAAAGTCAGATTACATGAACGGGCTGATTGAAGATTTGAATTTGACCTATCGACTCAAGAACCAAGCTTTGCCGATGGTCAAACAACCTGTCGCGATCGTAGAAACGATTCGCAGGATTGTGGTGGATATGGTGAACGATCCGAGCTCGTCCTTGCATGACATCGAATTTTCGGCGAATGTCCAATCGATAACGACCGAGGTCGATCCAATCTGGTTTCGCCGCATCATCGTCAACATTTTGACAAACGCGGTCAAGTATTCACCGGCAGGTACACACGTGCTCGTAGAAATACAGTCGGTTGCAACCGATCAGTTTGTGGTCAAAATCGCGGACAATGGTCCGGGCATGGACGAGACGACACTGGCCAATCTGTTCGAAAGATACTACCGAGGTGGGCATACAGGAGAGGATACCAGTGGGACAGGGCTTGGCATGGCGATAGCCAAGCAGCTCGTTTTGGCGCACGGGGGAGAAATTACGGTGGACAGTAAGCTAGGTAGCGGAACTGTTGTCGTGATGACCTTTCCTGCGGTTATCAGCTAGTTGTTTTTTTATAAAAGCCAAGGGACTTTGTGCTGTCCCTTGGCTTTTTTCTGTTATGGTCTCGAAAGGAATGTTTGTATGACTTTGCCATCCGCTTGAGGCTCATGATAGTGATTGGCTGTATAATTGCGGACACTAGCACGCCAAAACCCGATGGCAGGCACGTTGTTTTTCAATTGAAAGACTTCCCAGGAACCCGGGAACATTTTGAAGATTTGATGAGAGGCTGCTTTTCCAATACCACCCTATTGTTAGAAAACTTTCTATGACGACCCCAATTGAGCAGTCTACGCTCGTTTGGGTCTTTTTGTTTTTTTAGGAGTGTCCATCACTTTTTACTATTTTTTGTAAAAATCCCTATTAAATATCCCGATATAAATAAAGGGATTGTTGGTATAATATGGCAAAACTACGGAGATAAAGGCGGAACGATCAATGGAATATATGGATGAAAAAATACTAGCAGTATTGAATCAAGCAGAAAAAGCGAATGTTCCCAATAACATTAGCGCGGGTCCAGTCAGAGTAGGGAACCGCTTTTACGAGTTTGAGCAGCAGGCATTTTGGGAGAATAAAGTACATTTGTTTATTCCCAAAGATTTTGAGGACATGCCCGAGCAACAACGAGCGCTCAAATATCCTTACGAACAGCGGCCGCAGATCATCAAAAGCGATGAGACTGGCAGCGTCAATTTCACGTTGAACCGGGTCGATCAAGATTTGCAGGACCAGTGGGTTAAGCAGCTGACGGACGGGATGAAAGCCATGATTAAACAGGCGAATCCGGCAAATGTCTTCTATACAGACGGGGTAGAAGTCGTAGCGGAAAAACAGGTCGGTTACTTCGAATTTAAAAGTCCCGCACTAGATGGTTTTCTCTATCACCTCATGTTTTTCTTTGCATTAGAAGGAAAGATGGCCATGGGCACTTTTTGCTGCCCTTATGCCAAATACGAAGAGTGGCGGGAGATTGCCTTTCAAGTCATACGGACACTAAGCGTCTCAGAAGAGGAGAAAGGAGAGTAGCAAGGATGAGCCAATCTGTCCTTACGTATGCAAACATTTATATTTCGCCCTATCAATTCGAAAAGATAACCCATTTGAATCTGATCAAACAGATGAACGATCATATCAAACTGACTCTCAGTGGAATCGTGCCCGAAGAAAAGGTAGATCAGTACGTCGAGCGAGCGGATGAGAATGAAAGAATCGAAGTGTTTGTTCAAGACGGCAGTTGGAAACGCATTTTGTTCCAAGGTATTGTGACGAAACTGTTTGTTCATGCGGCCAGAGATGTCAGAAGTATCACCATTGAGGCATATAGCGCAACCTTACAAATGGATGTTGCGAAGAAAACCCGTTCCTTCCAAAACAAGCAGCTGGCTTATCGCGACATGTTTGCACATATCACCGGAGAGTATACCGGGGGCGATGTGGTCGATGAAGCTTCAGGCGGCAAGCAGATCGGGGGATTGCTCGTTCAATACAAGGAAACCGATTGGGAGTTTGCGAAGCGACTGGCTTCTCATTTTCACGCTCCACTAGTGCCGGTCTGCACACAAAAAGGACTGAGGTATTTTGTTGGAGTCCCTGATTTGGGTGAACCGCTAAGGCTTGAGGAATACAATTACACCATCAAAAAGAACCTGATGGAATACAAGCTGAAATCGGAAAACGACAAGCAAGGCATCAGTGAGCAAAACACGATTAGTTATGAAGTTACGAGTAACAAAATACTGGATTTGTGTAGTCCGCTTACGTTTCAGAGGCATACGCTTTACGTCTATAGAGCCGAGACTCGAATCGAACAGGGGATTTTGGTCACCCACTACGTCTTGCGCGATCAAAAAGGGTTAGGATGTCTCACTCTTTTTCCCACAGAGTTGGCTGGCTCCTCTCTATTCGGAAAGATTTTGGATGTCTCTAAAGACACAGTAAAAGTACATCTGTCTGTCGACGAAAAACAACCTGTTGGTGAGGCGATTTGGTTTCCTTATTCCACTGTGTACTCGTCCCCTGACGGAAGCGGCTGGTATTGCATGCCGGAGATCGGGGATGAGGTTCGCCTGTATTTTCCCGATGCAAAGGAGAGGAATGCTTTTGCCGCAAGCTCGGTGAATCTGCAATCCTCTGATCCTCAAAAGCGGAGCGACCCCTCTGTTAAGAGCATCAGCACCAAATACGGCAAGCAAATTATCTTCCAGCCAGGAGCGATCGAGATTATCGGTAACGGTAAGCTGTTGATGCGCCTGACAGATGATGGCGGCATTGAGATCAACAGCGACAAGAAAATCATTTTGACGGCCAAGGAGGATATTGAAATCACAGGGGGCGACAAGGTGGTCATACATGGAGAAGCAGGCGTAGACATGAAGCAGGCCGATGCCACCCTGAGCATCATAGACGATGTGATCTTGAGCGGAGCGAAGGTACATATCAAATGAGCACGCTGATGGACAAGCAGGCGGCTATGCGGGATTTTTTGCAAAATCATGTGTTGGATCGTTGGCAGTACGATTTGATCGAGATTGACCAGCGGTACAACGCGAAGAAGGATTACATCGAGAGTAGCTTTTGCTACGCGTTTGATGAGCTGTGGACGCAGGCATTCATGCAGCAGCAACAGGGGAGCAAGGGGGAGATTCACACCATTTACGTTTCCTATCTGCGGACAAGTATCATGGAGAACCGCGCCACGTACCGCATAGACGCATATGATGAAAACTGGTTTTTGGATCGAACGGAATGCTCCGTGCTGTGGGACGCTGACTTCATCTTTGCCCCGTTGTTCCGGCGGATGGAGGAGCTTGAGAAGATAAAGTCTGCTTATGCCAGGAAGATAACATCGATGGATATCGAGCGGATCAAGCAGATGGAAGCTATCAAGTATCACTTGCTGGCTGTGGAATTTATGAGAAGTATAGTGCCTGTGCTCTTGGAAAGCCCAGGATACCGCAAGATGACCAAATCCCCGAAGATTTGCCTGTTGGCCGGAGAATATCGGGATCAATGCGAAGTTCTGTACCCGAATCCTGACTCGGCGAACGAGGAAACCAGTGGAGTAGGTGCCTAAACATGGATTACTTTTTGCTGAAACAAGATGAACGATATACGGATGTCCCGATGTTGCTGGATGTACGCAAGAAAATAGACACTCGTGATATCCACCGCGAGCGCTCCCATAAAATCGCGGACCCGCTGATTCTTCAGATCAAGTCGGAAGCGGAGAGCAGCTTTCTCGACATTCTTGAATACCCGCTGTTTCTGCTGTCGGACAAGCTGAAGCGATTGGTAGAAGCGTATGAACCAGACACCCTGTTTAAGTTGACTCCACTGATTGATCTCTCCCGCCATCTGCAAAAAAACTATTACCTCCCCATTTTTAATGAAGTAGAAGTGGTCAGCACCCACAGCGAGTTTCATCGAGGAAACAGCCAGCTTAAAAAGCTGGTGCTGAAGGAAGAAAACATGCACGGGAAAAAGATCGTCCGGATCAAAGAGAGCGAAAAACCGCTGATCGTTGTGCGCCTGGATGTGGCCGAGAGCATCCTGCGGCGGGATTTGACTGGAATCCGGCTGGAACGAGTGTCGGTTGAATAGAGGAGGGTCGATGATGCAGGAAGGACCGCGTTATGTGGTAAGAGGGGCAAAAATACGTTGCAATTGCGGCAGCCATCAGAGAAGGATTAACCTACCTGTCAGCCACGGCTCGTACGTAAACGAAAAACCAATGATGAACCTAGAGGATTACAAACCGGTAGAGAACATCGCGCATTTTGGCATTTGTCAGAGTCCAACCAATCAAAATAATTCCATCATCTATCTGATTGCAGAAGACGGGCAGAACATATCCGGCAAGCCCTGCACCCCAACGATCTGCGCTCCTTGGATCAAGGTGAAAGACGATACAAAAGTGGCAGGCAAGGCAGCTCTGACAACCGAATCCCTCCTAATCTGCGGATACGATGGCGTCATCAGGTTCTTCTCAGACGGACAGCATGACGAGTAAATCCACATGGAGGCGGACGAGCTATGACAGGGTATGAGCGGATCCGGGTAACAGCGCCTTACCGGATCAAACAAATCGAAGACGTACGGCTGGAATGGAGGCCGAATGAACATGCGTGCTTGCACCTACGCGGCATTGTGGACGACAGCGAAAAGGTAAACGCAGTGCTACAGGCTGCCTCAGAAGATGAGATTCATCTGTATGAAAGCGACGGCGAGACCGAAGCCACTATCTTCAAAGGCTTGGTGACCTCTGTTCAGATCACGAACACCCAGGGGGTGTACACCATAGAGCTGGAAGGGCTGTCCGGCAGTTTTCAGTTGGACATCAAGAAAAAGCGCCGTTCCTTCCAGCAGATCGACATGACATATCCCAAGCTGGTGCAAGAGGTGATCAAGAGCTATCCGGGTCACAACATGATCAACAGCATTGGCGATGGGGGCAAGATCGGAGAAGTGATCATCCAGTACGATGAGACGGATTGGGAACTGCTTAAGCGGTTGGCTAGCCATTTTCACGGTGTTCTCGTCAGTGATATCATGGAGGCAGCACCGCGCTTTTCTTTCGGACTGACATATGGAAAGAGCTATACCCTGCCGGACGATGTGGCGTATACGGCGAGCAAGGATTTGCTGGCCTACCAAAAAGCGGGCGGTGATGCAGCAGGCTTGCACGATACGGATTTTTTTACCTATGAAATCGAGTCTGGCGAGCGGTACGCGATCGGGGATGAAATCCAGTTCCGCAACAAGCGGATGGTTGTCAGTGCAGTGAGGGCCCGTATGCAGCAGGGACTGTTTCGCTATACCTATCGCCTTTCCCGGCTGGATGGCATTCGGCAGGAGAGAATCCATAATTCGAAGCTCTCCGGAGTATCCCTGGAAGGCAAGGTGCTTGCGGTAAAGGGAGAACAGGTCAAGCTTCATCTAGACATTGACAAAGAACAGTCAAAGGCAACGGCATGTTGGGTCCCTTTCGCCCCGCCCACAGGTAATATGATGTACTGCATGCCACAGGTGGGAACGCAAGCCAGCCTGTACTTTCCCGATGCGACGGGCACACAGGCAATGGTGCTGGGCAGCGTACGCAAGAACGGGGACAGCTGTGCGAAGACTGGCAACCCGAACATTCGGTATTTTGGCACGGAGCACGGAAGCGAGCTGGAGCTGTCGCCTACCGCGATTAACATCGTCAGTGGCAGCAAGGAGCCGTTGAAGCTGAGCATTGACGACAACGTCGGGATTACCATGACCAGCCATAAAAAGCTGGTGCTCAACGCCAAGGAAGAGATTTCACTGTATACGCCGAAGCGAATCGTGATCCATGCGCAAAGCCAGTTTTTCGCCAAGAAAACCAGTGCAAAGAGCGGGTTTACAATCGAGAGTGAATACCACTTTCTCGGGGCTGTGGTTCAGGCGGAAGGACGAGACAGAACGACGTTTCCGCCCTATAACGATGAACCGCAGAAGGGAACGCCACCAGCGCCTGATCCGCCGTTTAACTGGGGGAAATTGTTAGTAGGCGTGGTAGCTGCTGTAGCGATAGTAGGGTTTGTGGCATTGTCGGTAGCCACGTTTGGTGCCGGTGCAGTTATTGGAGCAGCAGCGGTAGGGGCAGCCCTCGGAGCGATTGGAGGAGTTGTCACGACCGCCTCATCCGATATTGCAAACGGAAAGATGAGCAGTGCGTACGACTATTTAAAAAGCGCCACACAGGGAGCCGTGATTGGTGCGATATGCGGAGCCATATTTGGTCCAGCTGCGGGGATAGGTGGAGGAGCCGTTATCCCCATGACGGGTGGTCAAACGGCATTGAGTCTCGGTTCCGGTATGTTTATTGGTGGGTCATCGGGTTATATTGACTACACGATACGAGAACTGTGGGATGGGCGCACGCCGGATGCGGGCAAAGCTTTAGAGTCTTTTGCAGTTGGAGCTGTGCTGGGAGGCGGCTTCATGCTTGGAGCATCCTGGCTATCGCAAGGACTTAGCAAGATTAAGGGAATGGGCAAAGGTGGAGCTGCGCCGAAGAGCGAGGTACCGAGTAAAGGTATATTAGCTGGAAGTTCTGAAGCATCTAGTTTAGATCCGTTTGTCACACCAATTTCTAAGAGAACACAAAATATCCTTGATATGTTTAAAGATGCTAAAGTTGTTGAAGTTATGGATGAAAGAGGAAATTCGTCTTTGATTCAAGTTATTGAAGGTGTTAGTAAACGTCAAGTAAAAGTTAGTGATCTTGGCAAACTACAAGCTGTTACAGGTAATGAATTCTCATTGGTTAGAGGACCTAATGGGAATCGAGTATTAATACAAGGTGATCCAACCCAAATAATGATACCTATAAAGTATGTTGGTAATGGTTGGAAATGGTCTGGACATTCTCATCCGTACAGTGTAACGCCAAGCCCGAATGATAGGGTAGTACTTAGGGCATTCCAACAGGAACAATCAGTAATTAAAAGTGCTATATCTGGTGAAGAAAAACCTTTTACTCAATACGAGGATTTATCGAATTGGTTACCAGGAGGAAATTGATGATGAAGAGTGAAATAGCTATGTGTAAAATTTGTGGTAATAAGATAGACAGTCAAGTACCAAGATTCTATTTTCCAAAACTTCCACAATGGCATAACTTATCAAAGTGGAGCAGCTCTATATTACACATTGATTGTGTTAAGTCAATTGATGATAAACATGAAATAGGCAAAACATTAGCTGATATTGTTCAAGATTTAGCCCTCAAGTCTAAGTTTGAGCCATTTCTACATAGAAGTGGAAATATTGTTGTGAGGGGGAGATTGGATGAAAAAGCAATAGAAATTCTTAATTTTGAGGATTTTATTGAAATGAGTTTTCCTGTTACTAGCTTAGAAAAAATTATCCTACTAACACCAACTGAATCCATAAGTAGTAGAACGCAAACGATCTATGTTTTAAAAGATAGTAAAATAAAGATTGAATCGAAGTTATTTACTGTATATTTATCGGAGTTGAATTTTTTGAGATTAAAAGATATTTTAGAGTCTCCAGAAATAAGGGCTTGTTTTAAAAATTAATGGGGCGGCCATGAGAATGTGTGTCAAAAATTTTGTGTAAACCAACTTCCAAATTCAATAACAAGCGAGTAGAGTACAACCTACAAATCAAACACTAAAAAACTTGACAAAACGCTTGATAAACTTTCAATGGCTAATTCCAACTCAAATAATGAGGAATTGGCCTTTTTTGTATACCCCAGGAGGACAAACAGTCCCACGACTACTTAAAAAGCGCCACACAGGGAGCCGTGATTGGTGCGATATGCGGAGCCATATTTGGTCCAGCCGCGGGGATCGGTGGAGGAGCGGTTATCCCCATGACGGGTGGTCAAACGGCATTGAGTCTCGGTTCCGGTATGTTTATTGGTGGGTCATCGGGTTATGTTGACTACACGATACGAGAACTGTGGGATGGGCGCACGCCGAATGCGGGCAAAGCTTTAGAATCTTTTGCGTTTGGAGCTGTGCTGGGAGGCGGCTTCATGCTTGGAGCATCCTGGCTATCGCAAGGACTTAGCAAGATTAAGGGAATGGGCAAAGGTGGAGCTGCGCCGAAGGGCGAGGTGCCGAGTGATGCTCGTGGTGTATCTGCCGGAGATGCAATATTTGAGAGTCCTGATTTTAGGTATTTTAATAACGTGTCAAATAGAAAGGATATTGATCCAGATGGCTTCTTTGATGTAATACAGAATCTCGCAAATAAACTTAATGTAGAAGTAAAAGCTCCTAATAATATAATTTGGGCATATCCAGATGGAATGATAGTTGTTGCTCCTAGAATGGTATTAAACCCCAACTTGCCGGATTTGAGTAAGACAGGGAAGTTCACGACATTTAAACCAGGATACAAATAATTAGTTGGGAGTGATTGAGAAGCATGTTTACCTGTGAGAAATGTGGTGCTGTTCTTCAAAAACTACAGGGTGATAGTACTATTGGTATGATTTGCCCAAACTGTTTTTGGTCAGTAGTATCAACGAGGATTTCTCCAATTTTACTAGATGAAACGGATTTTCATGTTTATTTAAAGAACGGAAATCCTAAAGATTCAAAGCATATAAAGGTTGTTTCAAAAATTTCTGGGAAGAACTTTTTGAGTACAAGAGCTACTTTGATGCAAGCTGAACCACTTATTTTTATAGGAAAAGCAACGCAAGTATCAGAAATAAAAGAACTCCTAGACACTAACCAGTTGATATACAATATTAGACCGGACTGGCCATATTAGTTAGAAGTGATCGGTTAATACAAACTTGGTGGGGATATTCAGTAAAGTAATACTCAATAACACAGATAGCCCAGTTGTGTACCAACTTTTCCAAGTATTAACGAGTGGGAAAATCTATAGTTCATCATAACCACACACGATTGATAAAATTTCAAAGGTTTATTCCAACTAAAATTATAAGGAGGAATGAGCCTTTTTACTGCCTCAGGTGAGCATGTAAGTTATCCTGTACATTCCCGATGCAGCGGGATAGCAGGCGAAAGTGACGGGCTGTACAGCAATCCGAACAGTCCTTTCAACAATTATAAAAGCGCCACACAAGGTGCCGTGATTGGTGCGATATGCGGAGCCATATTTGGCCTAAATCAATTAATAAAAGAGAAGGTGTGCAATTAATGCAAGAAAAAACAATACATTATGGTCCGGAATGGTGCATGCAATTTTCTAATGAGGAGCTTTATGAATATCTCATCACTAAATTTGAAAGTAATGTGGATGTCTTGATAAAAACTTTATCTGAAGATGATCAAGAGGTTGAAATAACGTCAAATATACCAATTCAATTTATATGCTTTGACGGAGATATACAAGATTTGTTTATTAGTTTCAACGGAAATCAAACATCGATTTTTGTAAAAGATGAAGAATTAATGTTTATCGATGAAAGCACAAAAGGTAGTTATACAACGAGTGATACTTTTGGAAATGTTGTATATGAGGGAACATTACGTAATCTTACCCATGCTGAGATGTTAACTTTATTTGCTGAGATTATTACCTGCTTTATTGGTGCAATAGAAGTTGAAATAATTGAGAAAGAAGTTCCCAGCGATAAACAGTATAAAAAATACGATTATTATAAATCCCATAGTTATGAAATCAATGTACAAAACAATAATTCAGATAGAAAAAAGAAAGTCTTCGAAAATATTACCATATCTTATTAACATACAAAAAATACCCTATAGACAGACGTTTCCAAACGTCCACTCTATAGGGTAAACTTTTTCCCATTAATGAATCGCGTTCTTCTTAAACTGCCCACCGCGCACGTCGTGAATATTGCCGACAGCCAGGAAGGCATGCGGGTCCACTTCTTCCACGATCAGCTTCAGCTTGGCTTCTTCCAAACGCGTAATGATGCAGAAAATCACTTTCTTGTCGTCTCCGGTATAGCCGCCTTCCCCATTCAAAAAGGAGGACACCTTTGCACCAAATGGGCAAAGAATCGCACCTAAGAATTTGTTTAGAGAAATGATCAAGTCAAATGTAGGCAAAGAGACATTAGACTTAATAAAACAGAATAATATAAAAATCAGATTGGATTACAGTGAAGTTCCTTCAGATATATTTGGTAATAAAATCCTGGGATTAGCAAACGTTAATACAAACACTGTGAGAATATATGTAAGAGGGACAGAATCTGTTACTAGGACTACCCAAACAATTATCCATGAGGTTACTCATAATTCATTAAAAAATCCTATTTATACTCAACGTGAAGAGGTTATTGCTTTTATAAGAGAAGCCAAGCACATAAAAGAAAATCTTTCGTTTAGTGAGATTCGGTTTATCCTCAATGAAGTGAAAGAACTTTATCCTAATTTACCGTATCGTTGAAACTAAGGAGGGGCATATGAATAATAAAGATAATGACGATATTGATAGAAAGGTTTTGAAAGGTGAAAATGTTCCTTGTCCTAATTGTGGGCAAATCCTAGTTTATCAAAGAGCAGAAAGTGGTATGCATCCTAGTATTATATGTCCGACCGGAGATTATCATGTTCGGCTAAATATTAATAGAAATGATATATTAGATAGGTTAGGTTTAACAAAGCGAAACAAGAGTAATAAGTAGGTTAAATAAAGTTCATGGAATAAAACCAATAAACTAAACACTCCAACTTAACAACTAATTAATAAGCTGTCAAAGGCTGATTCCAACTTGAACGCTGAGGAGGAATGAGCTTTTTTTGCATGTCACGGTGGGCACACAGGCCAGCCTGTACTTTCCCGATGCGACGGGCAAACATGCAATGGTGCTGGGCAGCGTGCGCAAAAACGGGGACAGCTGTGCGAAAACAAGCAACCCGAACATTCGGTACTTTGGCACGGAGCACGGAAGCGAGCTGGAGCTGTCGCCTACTGCGATTAACATCGTTAGCGGCAACAAGGAGCCGTTGAAGCTGACCATTGACGACAACGTCGGAATTACCATGACCAGCCATAAAAAGCTGGTGCTCAACGCCAAGGAAGAGATTTTGTTGTATACGCCGAAGCGAATCGTGATCCATGCGCAAAGCCAGTTTCTCGCCAAGAAAACCAGTGCAAAGAGCGGGTTTACAATCGAGAGTGAATACCACTTTCTCGGGGCTGTGGTTCAGGCAGTAGGACGAGACAGAACGACGTTTCCGCCCTATAACGATGAACCGCAGAAGGGAACGCCACCACCGCCTGATCCGCCGTTTAACTGGGGGAAGCTGTTAGTCGGCGTGGTAGCTGCTGTAGCGATAGTAGGGTTTGTGGCATTGTCGGTAGCCACGTTTGGTGCCGGTGCAGTTATTGGAGCAGCAGCGGTAGGGGCAGCCCTCGGAGCGATTGGAGGAGTTGTCACGACCGCCTCATCCGATATTGCCAACGGGAAGATGAGTAGCGCTTACGACTATTTAATAAGCGCCACACAGGGAGCCGTGATTGGTGCGATATGCGGAGCCATATTTGGTCCAGCCGCAGGGATAGGTGGAGGAGCGGTCATCCCCATGACAGGTGGTCAAACGGCATTGAGTCTCGGTTCCGGTATGTTTATTGGTGGGTCATCGGGTTATATTGACTACACGATACGAGCACTGTGGGATGGGCGCACGCCGAATGCGGGCAAAGCTTTAGAATCTTTTGCAGTTGGGGTTATGTTCGGAGGTGCCTTCACGCTTGGAGCGTCCTGGCTATCGCAAGGACTTAGCAAGATTAAGGGAATGGGCAAAGGTGGAGCTGCGCCGAAGAGCGAGGGCACAGGGAATGGTGGATCTCGTGCCTCGGGAACCCAAACGGGACATGCTGAAAACGACATTCCTGATAAAAATGCTTCACCTAAGGTAGCGAACAGCGATTCAGGGCATTCGAATCAATCTATACCTCCTAAGGGTAAGCCTGATACTACAAAGAAAGATGATCTTCAAGGGAAAAACAAGCCAGATGCTGAGGGGACGGGAGAAGTTCCTAAACCAAGATCCGGGAAAGATTTGCTTTCGAATATTGAAAAAGTAGTTTATGGAGAAAGTGATTTATCCAAAATAGCAATTGATTTCAGGAAAGCTAACAAAATGACAAGTCCTCAAAGAAATATTGCTGTATTTGAATACTTAGATGAGAATGGAAATTTGGTTAGAAAAGCATTTGCAAGTAATGCTGATGATCACTCGGAAATTGTAGGTATGAAATTTTTAAAGGAAAATAATATTCGGAATGAAGCAGTAAAAAGAATATACTCGGAAAGAGAACCATGTATCTTAACAGAAACTAATCGTGGAAATTGTGCGGAAGAAATTAAAAATGCATTTCCTAATGTCAAAGTTGAGTACAGCATTGACTATGGTGAAACAAAAGAACTTGGTAAACGAGCAAAGGAAGAGATGAAGGAGCTTATAGAGCAGTATGTTGGAAATATAGATCAACTTACCAAAAAAAGAAAAAAATAGGGGGCTTTAGTTGTGGAAGATATCAAAAAGTATTGGGATAATGAATTTATTCATTATGAGAAAACTGAATTGAATAAATATGGATTCCACGAAGACACGGTTGAGTTTTTAGGCACAGTCGGTTTGATGGCAGGGAAACGCTTTAAAGATCGAAGTTATTTTGCATTTAGTTTTTTAGCTGATTTTAAAGAAGAGAAAATCGATGGTGAGAAGTATATTAGAATTGCTTCAACATTTCTAGGCTCAAGAGGATTGTATATAAAGAACGGAGAGGATCATGTATATTATATCGATTATTCAAAAGAGAATAATAAATTAATTAAAGATTTCTGTAATACAAAAATCCAGGACTATGTAGAGTTTGAAACAGTGAAGTCAATGATTTCTTCAAGATACCCAAATGTTGATGATGATGAATTAGAAGGTTATGAATGTGCTAGGGAAATGATTGAGGCATTTAAAAAAATAGACCCTGCTGCTGTTTATCCCTACTCTTATTGGGCAAATAGAATGTTGAACTATGCAATTAATTATTTCTATGATGAAGATGACAAAATTGAAGCAGCTATAAAATCAGGAAAATATGCAACCAGTAATGATGCGTATTTTGACATTCTATTTAATGGCATGGATGTTCTTGAAACCCGACCTCACATTTAACTGGAGTCAGAGAAACTGTTAGATATTGTCGGAGTTGCATTGTTATCATATCTATATTTTTATGGAAATAAAAGCTTGTAAACCCAAAAATGGCGTTCAATGCAACCAGTAATGCCGCAATGCGAGCTAGCCGCCCGTTTTGTGCCTCTTTCATTCTCTGATATGGATGGCGGGGGGTGATGAAATTGACCCCACCCAGTGCCGAAAGAACCCATCATTCAGCCAATAACAAATATAACCCATTTAATACCCATATAAAGGTTTCTTCATTTTGACTGTACGCACATGGAAGCAAGAAGTAAGAAGCTATGGTCAACAAGCATGAGAGTTACGAGACCAGGCAGACGAACTAAGACGTTTCAAGTAGTATCGATCCGCACATAGTGACAGAAGTAAAAAAGTTATTAGAACAGACTTCGACTTCGACTAGTTATCTAACGAAAAAGACGAATACCAATAACGCACGAAAATGGAACGGTTTCAGTTAGGATTTCAGGTGAAGCAAGTCCTAAAATATTGAAACAGCAAGACAATTATAAAACGCGTAAAATAAAAAACATGGAGATAAATACACTGTAAAGGCTGAACGGATGCCAACAGAAAATATATATACAATAGATAGTAGTAATAATGCAGGTAGTAAACGCTGCACATGATAACCCAAGTAAAATAACAGGCATGGATACTGTTTGGCGCGCATCTAAAAAAGAAAATCCTTACCCATATGCAGAAAATTCAAATCAAACGAATCCATGTTTAACGTGTAATAACAATATAAATATTGAGGAGTACATGAAATATGCAAATAAAAAGTAATCACATCCCATCCACAGGAGATTATACAAATCTTTTTGAACGATTATCAAAATATATATCAAGATTTGATGAGAAATGGGTAAATGAAATAGAACCAGCAAAAAAAGAGAGCATAGATACGCTAAAGAACTTAGCACAAATGAATAAATACAACTATCATTATCCTAAAGAATATGAGATTTATTTAAATTATATGGGGCAGGATGATAAGGGGTTACTTAAAACTCAACTTCCAGGATATGCTTCAATTTCTGAGATAATTGATTCTTATGAAGCGATACATGAGGAAGAACCAGATACTTTAAGTGATAAATATGTACATTTTTTTCAAAAAGAATTATTTGATGGTCAATTATCATTTGATTTTACCCAAACTGATAATCCTCAGATTGTTATGACTGATGAGGATAGCCAGTTTAAAAGTTATTTTGCAGATAACTTTGAAAAATTGTTATTTCAATGTGCATTTAGTAAATATGAAGGTTTAAATTATGATAAGTGTATAATGTTTAATGGATCATCTAGCATGCTTAAAGAAGCATTACAGAGGCACAATGAATCGGATGTTTTTAGCATAATTGATAAATTTTCAAAAACATATGATTTTCAAAGAGCATGGTTTAGTGACTTGACTCATCACATAGGTTTTAAAGACGGCATTAGCTTTTACATCGAAAATAAGAATAATGCTTTGTGTGGGTTTATTGTAGGTGATTTAGATAAACAAATCGACAATATTAGTGAAACCTTATTAACTGAATTATGTGTTGATAAATATAATTAAACTTTCACCGTGCGTATATGCAAAGTTTCATCGTAATAGAAGTTGAAATAATTGAGAGAGAAGTTAGATAGAAGAAAGTCTTAGAAAATATTACGATAAATTATTAACATACCAAAAATACCCTATAGACAGACGTTCCCAAACGTCCACTCTATAGGGTACACTTTTTTCCCATTAATGAATCGCGTTCTTCTTAAACTGCCCACCGCGCACGTCGTGAATATTGCCGACAGCCAGGAAGGCATGCGGGTCCACTTCTTCCACGATCAGCTTCAGCTTGGCTTCTTCCAAACGCGTAATGATGCAGAAAATCACTTTCTTGTCGTCTCCGGTATAGCCGCCTTCCCCATTCAAATAGGTAACGCCACGGCCCAGACGAGCAACAATCGCATCTCCCAAATTCTTGTGATTGTCGCTAATAATCCATACGGCTTTCGACTCCTGGAAGCCTTCGATGGTCAGATCGATCATTTTGAATGCAATGTAATAGGCGATCAGCGAGTACATCGCGCGATCCCAACCGAATACAAATCCGGCACTGCTCAAAATGAATAAGTTCATGAACATTACGATCTCACCAACGGAGAACGGAGATTTCTTGTTAAGCAGTACAGCGACGATCTCTGTACCGTCCAGAGAGCCTCCATAGCGAAGCACCAGGCCTACACCAATCCCGAGAAGTATGCCGCCAAAAACAGCTGCAAGCAGGGGATCATCCGTTAGCCCATGGACAGGGTGAAGGAGTGAAGTTCCAATTGACATGATCGTAACCCCGAAGAGGGTTGATAGTGCAAACGTTTTTCCGATTTGCTTGTACCCTATGATCAAGAAGGGCAGGTTAAGCACAAACAGGAAAACGCCAAGAGGGATTCCAGACAGATGCGAGGTAATAATCGAGATACCTACGATTCCACCGTCGATAATATTGTTCGGTACGAGAAAAATTTCGAGTGCTACCGAGAACAGGGAAGCACCAATCAGGATACCGAAGACCCTCTTGAGCAATTTTCCAATGGGTAATTTCTGATGAGCCGATTTTGCATGTGGTTGTTCCATCGTTCCTCTCCCCATTGTGAAATTTTTTACTTACTCAGCTATTATAGCATTCATTCTTATGCGATTACTGCACAATTACACTTTTTATAAAAAATATTCCATTCAGACTTGTTCAGACTCCTTTATACACTCGAAATCTCGCTTGGACGTGAAAGTGGGGGTAGCGAGTGTTCTGTATTGACTGGTTATACAGAAATTGCTATTTTCAAACTGTTAGGAAAATAGTTAGGGGGAAGCCTAATGGGTTTTTTGAAAGCGGAGATAGAAGTATCATCATCTATAGAGCTGGTTTGGTGGGCATGGACACGAGGGGAACGGCTTGTTCAATGGTTTGCGCATGATGCAACGATTGAGCCCTACCTAGGTGGAGCGTACGAATTGTACTTCAATCCAGCCAGTCGCGACCAGATGGGGACGAAAGGGTGCATCATTACCCATTTTGAACCGAAGGAGCGCCTGGGCTTTACATGGAAGGGACCGGATGAATTCGCAGATACCATGAATCACGAGGATGCTTTGACTTATGTGCTTGTCACCTTGTCTGAAGCAGAGGGGAAAACGCAAGTAGTGGTCGAGCATTTCGGTTGGAAAGAGGGAGAGGAGTGGGAAAAGGCTCGGGGCTGGCACGAAATAGCTTGGTCTCATGTTCTAGGGAGCCTGAAATCTGCACTGGAATCGGGCAAAGGAGATCTGTGCTGCTCTCCACAGGCTGCCCATCAAGGATAGATTTTGAGGATTCGTCCGTCATGGCGAGCCAATGTGATGATCACATATACAGACTATGAGAGACAATCAGAGAATAGACGTGATCTTTGTACGTACTCGTTTTGATAGGAAAAGAGGAGACATGAATGACAGCATCAATACTATTGTTTATTTTGGCGGGATTGGCGGAAATCGGCGGGGGATATTTGGTATGGCTGTGGCTAAAGGAGTCCAAGCCATACTGGTACGGTATCGTCGGGGCGCTGATCCTGGTGTTGTACGGAATCATTCCTACGCTTCAAAGCTTCCCTTCCTTCGGGCGGGTATATGCCGCCTATGGAGGGGTTTTTATCATTCTTGCGGTTTTTTGGGGATGGCTGGTAGATAAAAAAACACCCGATTTATATGACTGGGTGGGCGCTAGCATTTGCTTGGTCGGAGTAAGTGTCATCTTATGGGCGCCGCGCCAATAACGTGGAAGTGGAGGCTGAAATGAAAGACTTCGAGGAATTGTACTGCGAAAAGGATTCAGCGATGGAAGAAATAATAAAATGGCAGTCGGCATCAGAGCGAAAAATTACCCTTCTTCCATCCGAACAGGAGAAAGGGAAAAAACAGCTTGTTGATTTACAAGTGACGACGAGGTCAACTCTAGGTGCTGTTGCTTTTGAAACAGGCGGGATTCTGATTCACCAAGGATGGCTAAGGATTCTAGGGTCTGGTCATCCTCATTTACCTCGTTCCATCACTTCTTGGAATCAGCAGTGTGCCTTGAACGGGATGCTGCTGGTAGCAGACGATGTCATAGGGGGATTCTTTGCAATCAATGGTGGAATGTTTGCGGATTCAGTAGGCGGTATATGGTATTTCGCTCCGGACAGCCTTGTGTGGGAGGATCTTGAAATTGGCTATACCGACTTTTTACACTGGGCAATGACGGGGGATATCCATACGTTTTATGAGACATTTTTTTGGAAGGATTGGGAGAAGGACGTTTCCAAGCTAAAAGGCGATGAAATGTTCGCAATCTATCCTTTTTTGTGGTCAAAAGAAGCTCGTGAATTAACGATGGATGGGTGCTCAAAAAAGCCGGTACCTGCATCGGAAATTTGGGAGATGAGCAAGACAGTTGTGTAAAGAAAAAAAGAGCGGCCCACGAAGGACCGCTCTTTTGCTTTTATTGTTTGGTTGCTGCAACTTCAGCTCGAGAGCTGTGATGATCCAAGTACTCATCTGGACCGATAATTCCCGCAGCACGATCTTGTTTTTCCAGTTCAAGTGCTTTTGGTACGGAGAGCCAGTAAGCAAAAGCAATCCCGATAATACCTGCACCAAATTTACCGAGCATGACCGGCAAAATAATGTTTGGTTGGAAGTTAGCCGAGAATGACAAGTGGTCACCCAGCAAGAAAGCGGAACAAACCCCGAAGGAAATATTGATAACCTTGTCTTTCGGTGGCATGGAACGAATGAGACGGAACATCGCCAGGATGTTCGCGCTCGTTGCGAGCAAGCCTGCACTACCAGAAGGGCTCATGCCCAGCTTATTACCCAATACTTCGAGTGGCTTCGCTGCATATTTACGCAGCATGTAAACCATTGGGAACGCACCTGCGAGCATGATACCGATGTAACCAGCGGTCTCCAACGCACGGTATTGGTCGGTTGGATCCGCGATGATCGGATCGAAGCCCCATGCTCCGAAAATCTTTGTAAAGATGCCAGTAAAGTGTTGCACGATCGAGAATACGAGAACGAGCTTGATACCAGCGTCCATCGTTTTTCCGAAGATCATAAAGCCACGAATCATCAAGTCTGGCAGGAAGCGCAGACCAGTAGCAATCGCAAGTACGAAGAACAAAATTGGTGAAAGGTTCAGAAGTACCTGTCCGAAGCCAATGGCAAAAGCATAAGTCGATTCAGCGTTCGTCGAGATTTCATTGCGAACCTGTGCATTTGTCAAAACAAGAACGGCACTGGAGATAAAAGCACCAATCGGAACAGTCAAAATACCGGACATTACGCCAAGCGCCATGTATTTATGGTCGCGTTTGTCCAACATAGCAAGTCCCATTGGGATAGAGAACACGATTGTAGCACCGGCCATCAGACCGACGATCATCGCCATAATCCAACCTTCTGTGCTGGTCTTCAGGAGGTTTGCCAACTGATAGCCACCCATGTCAGATGCGAGAATGGCAGTTGCCGCAATCGCAGGATCTGCTCCAATTTTGTTGAAGATGGGTGATACCGCTTTTTCTACAAACCAAGAGATGTAAGGGAGAGACGCCATAATACCGGCAGCAGGAACGAAGATGTAACCTGTTGAGTGAATCCCTTCCATGAACTCCTTACCGAGACCCTCATCGCTGTTGCGGATCGCGGCAATGGCACCAATTACTGCACATAACATGATGATGTAAATAATGACGCTTCCAATGTGCTCCATGGATATCCCACCTTTTTGCGGATGTAAACAATAAAAGCACTTAGGACCTCATTTTTGAATGAGATATATCCTAAGCGCCTTTGCTTACTTTGTATGAACTTGTTTAGAGGTAATGGTAATAACAGTCAACTGCAACCGCTTTCATAGCACGGTAAAAATAAACGAAAAATACATGTCGCGTTTATTCGATTGTGTACATTCTGAATATTTTATGCTAGAAAGCGCCGTTGCTTTACTCTGCATTATAAAGAGATTATATGGGGAGGCATGGCTAATGTCAACTGTCCATTAGGAACAAAGAACGAATTATGTGAGGAAAAAGAGCTGAAAAAAAGCCACCCTTGTTATTCGCAAGGGCAGCTTTATGTGTAATTTACAGTTTTGTTACGTTCTCAGCTTGTGGTCCACGGTTGCCTTCAACCACGTTGAATTCAACGCGTTGGCCTTCTTCGAGGGTTTTGAAACCGTCGCCTTGGATTGCGCTGAAGTGAACGAATACATCGTTTCCGCCTTCAACCGCGATGAAGCCATAACCTTTTTCTGCGTTAAACCATTTAACTGTACCTGTTTGCATGGGTGTTACCTCCAACAAAATAAAATGAATATGTAACTTTTATTTATGGATAAAATAAAATTCACACATTGTAAAAGGTTCAGACATAAGTGTAAACCCTTTACAATATGTGAACGCTTTAAATAGGAATCTTTTGTTTAAGCTAATATTATCACAGAAGAAAGAGGAAAGCAATCGCTCAATAATCGAAAGGACGGCCCAAATTGGAAATTTTTGAGCCGTCCATTACAAGCATGGAACAAAATGTTATTTAGGAAAAGAACTTCACTCTCTCATCCAAAGGTTGGAATTGTTTTTCGCCTGGTTGAGCGGTAGGTTTGCCAAAAGGCATCTGTGCTCTCAGCTTCCAGCCACTAGGGAGCTTCCACGTTTGTTGGACTTCTTCATCAATGAGTGGATTGTAATGCTGCAAGGAAGCACCGAAGCCCTCGATTTCCAAAGCAGTCCACACAACATACTGAAGCATTCCGGAAGATTGCTCGGACCAAATCGGGAAATTATCTTTGTACGCGGCGAATTGCTGCATGAGGTTTTCGACGACGCTTTGGTCTTCAAAGAAAAGAACAGTGCCGTAGCCGCTACCAAAGGCATTCATTTTTTCTTCTGTGGCTCCGAAATTTTCAGCGGGAACGATTTTACGCAGCGTTTCTTTGGTAATGTTCCATAGCTTATCGTGCTCCGCGCCCAAGAGGACAACAACGCGAGCGCTTTGGGAGTTGAATGCGGATGGTGTGTATTTTACTGCTTCCTGCACGACTTCTTTAATGCGTTCATCGGATACGACATTTTCCTTACTGATCCCATAGTATGTTCTTCTGTCTTTTACGGCTGCAATAAAATCCTTACCCACTCTACATTCCTCCTGCAACTTGTTTTTACATTAACATGATGCATTGAAAGGGAGAAGCTTATTCAATGGTATGCTGATATGATAAGTAAACTTTTTTTCGGTTACAATGGGTTGATAAGATTCGAGTTAGTAAGGAGGGTATCTATGATTACTAAAATGGCAACGGTAGCTGTTTACGTAGAAGATCAGCAACGCGCAAAAGTATTCTGGACAGAGAAGGTTGGATTTGAAGTCAAGCAAGAGCATCCGATGGGACCAAACAGTAGTTGGCTGGAGGTAGGACCAGCAGGTGCCCAGACTGCTTTGGTACTTTATCCGAAAAATATGATGAGCAACTGGCAGGAACAAAAAGCCTCGATCGTTTTTGAATGTACAGAAATTGAAGAGACGTACGAAACGATGCGCGCGAATGGTGTTGTATTTCAAGGAGAACTGAACAAGATGCAGTGGGGGACCTATGCGACTTTTCAGGATGAAGACGGGAACAGCTATTTACTAAAAGGATAAGAGTAGTGACGACCTCTGGCCAAATGCGGCTGGAGGTTTTTAATTAGGACGAATCAAACAATCGCACGAACGAGGTAATACATATGCGTAGTGGGCAGACCGTCAGAAGTCGCATAGTGGTCAAAGATCGGCATAACACTCTCCATGTGTAATTCGATGGCGGACGTGAGAATAGTGGGACTTTGTCCGAAGCAACGCATGCGAATGACATCGAGAGGGGTCTGAAAATACTCGGTGGCGATCACTGTCTGAATATCTACTCGCTGGAAAGCAGCTTGTTTGAGTCTCTCCTGCAGATTTTGCAGGATTGGGGTGTTAGCTGGACGTGAACCAAATAAATGAGGAAACCATTCAAATAATTCGGTGGACAACTGATCGCCCGGATGTAATCCGATGAATGAGCCTCCTCTTTTAACGACGCGTGCTATATCTGGATAGGCGGAGGTAGGTCCCTTCCGATTGTAGGCGCAATCGAACGTATCGTCATGGAAAGGGAGGGTATATTTCGTATTGGTGACAACGAAGGAGACGTTTTCGGGTGTTTGCCTACTGGCCTTTTGCACAAAGTTTTCTGTCACATCCAAGCCGACGACTTCTTTGGCAGAACGGCCCCAGTGCAGTGTGAATGCGCCGTGCCCGCAGCCGATGTCGAGAACAGATTGATTCGGAACCATGCGACTAACTTCTTCCATAAAAAGGGACTCGCCATTCGGTTCTGTAATAGTAGAGCGCCACGGGTATACGTATTCACCAGTCATTTTGCCCAGCTGAGTGTACCAGGCCAAAGAGTGGGGGGCGAGCCAGTCGGGATGGGTGTTCGGATTCGGTGGATGAAGCATAATCGGTCACCTCTCATCTAACGAAAATGCGCAACAGGTTACATTGTAATAATTTCCCTGTCTTTTGACAAACTCTTTAAACGGCTTTACACGAATGAAAAGTAGCGATAACGTGGAAGAGGGAAAGCGGTTGAAAGGAGCCAGAGCAAATGATTTCATCACAACAATATAGAAGCATTCTGATCGTGACCTCCGTTGACGCAGAACGGGATGCAGTGATGCGCGGCATTCAAGGGGATGAGCGTTTCACAGTCATCATAGGGGGAGTAGGACCTGCGGCAGCCGCAGCCAGTACAGCCAGAGCGCTTGCTTGCGCGGACTACGATCTGGTCATTTGTGCAGGAATATGCGGTGGATTTGTGGGACAAGCAGAGATTGGGTCGCTGGTTGTCGCGACAGATATTATTTGTGCGGATTTGGGGGCAGAAACGCCTGAGGGCTTTTGCAGTGTGGATGAGCTGGGATTTGGATCAGCTCGGGTAAGTGTCGATCAAGAGATGGTCGAACAGCTGACAAATTCGATGAAAGAGGCAGGATTGGCAGCCAAAAAAGGCCTTGTACTTACACTATCCACCGTGACGGGAACAGCGGAAACTGCGGCTGCTTTGGCACAGCGGATGCCAGACGCGTTAGCTGAAGCGATGGAGGGGTATGGGGTCGCTACTGCTGCCCAGGCTGCCAGACGACCTGTTCTGGAAATTCGCACGGTATCGAATGCAATTGGACCGCGGGATAAATCCGCTTGGCGGATAAAAGATGCGTTGGAATCTCTGGAAAAGGGAAGCTCTGTACTACGGGAGGTACTATCATGAAAATTGCATTTTCACCATGTCCAAATGACACTTTTGTTTTTCATGCCTGGGCACATGATTTGATTCCGGGAGCGCCAAAGCTCGATATTATGTACGCAGATATCGATATTACAAATACACTTGCTGCACAGGGGGAAGGGCCTGAAGTAATGAAAATCTCCTATGCGGCATTGCCTTGGGTGATGGACAACTATTCGTTGCTCCCATGCGGGGGGGCACTGGGCAGAGGATGCGGGCCACTCGTTTTAACGCAAGGAAATTCTGGCGAGAGTGCGAACGATCCAGCACGCCTGTCCAACAAACGTGTAGCCGTTCCGAGTGAGCGCTCCACAGCCTATTTACTGTTCCGGCTCTGGGCTGCACAAAATGTCCCAGGTGGTGTAGGGGAGATCGTCGTCATGCCGTTTCATGAGATTATGCCGGCTGTACGTGACGGCAAGATCGATGCAGGACTCGTGATCCACGAGGCGCGTTTTACGTATCAAAACTACGGGTTATCTCTCATGACTGACTTGGGCAACTGGTGGGAGTCTGATACCAATTTACCGATTCCGCTGGGTGCCATCATTGCGAAAAAAACAATGGACATCGAGGCACTGACCAATTGGACGCGCTCCTCTGTGGAGTATGCATGGGCGAATCCGACTGCGTCACAAGAATATGTCATGTCCCATGCCCAAGAGCTGTCCCTGGAGGTAGCGCAAGCGCATATTAATTTGTACGTGAATGAGTTTACGAGAAATTTGGGTAACGATGGTTATGCAGCTGTTGAGGCGTTGCTCGGTCGTGCAGCCGAGGAAGGGCTTGTACCCGCATTTGATTTGTCGACATTACGGCGCTAGCTAATTCAATAATGCGAGGGGGCAGCTCACAGAGTAGAGTTGCCCCTTTTTCTTGTTCGAGTGAAGCGTTATCCAGCGTAGATCAATCCACATGCCAGTCGTTTTCCGCTATTTCCGGCCGGCTGCGAATGGAAGTCATCGGGACTTTGATGGATGATCAAGCTTCTACCGACCACATCTGCTGCACTGATTTTGTTTGTGAAAAAAGTCATTCGTGCATAGCCGTCATTGGAAAACAGTACGGGGAAGTCGCCTACGTGGTTGCCATGTGGCTGGTGCGTGGGGTTCCAGTGACTGCCTGCTGCGGTAAAGGGATCATTCGGATTTCCTACCGTACAGACGCCATGCTCATGCAAATGAAAACCAAACGGCCCGATTTGCGGCTGATTGCCAGCGGCTGGCTGGAAAGCGGGGAGACCGCTGACTTCCACGAACACTTCGGTGCCGTAGGGGACATCGGTAAACACAACGTAGCCGTGTAGGTTTGGTGCCAGTGGACCACCCTGAATTTCGGCAAAAGATTGTCCTATTCTCCGTCCATGTTGTGAGGACACGGCTCGCAAGTCATATTCATATGGGTACTCATAAGGCTGATATCCGTACATGTTATACACCACCTTACTTCATGAACCAGTTTGACATATCTTATGTAAGTGGTGGGCGGATGGTTACTGGGCTGGGTAGGAAAACCAGGCGATTTCATAACGATGCGAGAGATGCAGTCCAGCTTTTTCAGCCGTTTTTTGCGAAGCGATATTCGAAACCATACAGTCCCACCACACAGTTGCGGCTTCCTGATGAAGCCTATTTTGCAATTGATAAGCAAGTGTACTAGACAAGCCTTTTTGACGATAAGGCTCTAGTGTTTCTACACCGATAGCATGAGTCGACTGATAGACCGCTGTGGACATACAAATGCTCGCCACTTCGTGATCAGTCGTAAGGGCAGCATATCCGTAGCCATTTTCCAAAAAGTCATCGATTGAGTACCAATACTCGTGGATGTAGTCGGTCACAAAATCGAGGTTGGGAGGAATTACGGTATCGCGCCCGCGTAAAAAGCTTTCCCCCAGCTCAATAGAATAGTAGGGGGCAGGAATAACTAGAGATGGCTCCTCTCCCTGATCATGAGAAGACCGATAGACGAATTGGGTACTCGTCTCCCAACCGCTGCTGTCCATAATAGGCGTGAGAAGTGAATCCCACTCTTTTGATTCCCGTGAGAATTCAAAAAAACTAAGGTCCTTTTGCAGTAAAATAGGGCCAATTTGTGTTTGAAAAAAAGCAGTGAAAGCAACGGGGTGAATGCTTTTGCTCGGTACTCCAAGGAAAGCGAAGCCGCTTAAACCGGTTGACCATACGAGTGCACAGGTAGGCTTGTCAGGATGATCTACCCAAAGTAACCCGGGATGATTGCCTGTGACAACTCCTGCAAACATCACGTCACTTTTATCATGGAGAAGCTGCCTTGCTAACTGTTGGTTTCCTTTTACGAGGTACACGTGAATCCACTTCCTTTTAAAAAGTTCTACATGAGTATAAGTAAGTATTTACCAAATGGGGAGGCAGTTCCTTTTCCCGCGTGAACATTGACGGTGATATTTATTTTCAGGTGGAATTCCCCGTCACTTTTTCAAAGTGGATTTGCCCCTAATCAAGCGGGAACGGCAGCGTTATCCGGGATTTTTCCTTGCAGATGGAGCAGGGGGAAGTAGTCGGGCTGCTTGGGAATAGCGGTTGTGGAAAAAGTACATGGCTTCACTTGATAGCCGTTCAGTAATCTGGATGCCGAGCTGATGCGCAAACGATTTGTGATCGCATCATTCGGATGACTTGCTAAGGGCAAAGTGTAGATTTCAGCCTCCAAAGTGCATAGTCGTACCATACGTTGTTGTATAATGTGCATACGACGAATTTTGCAGTGTGCGGTCTGCTGTCTTTTGGTCAGCTCCGTTCAAATAGAGGAGGATGGAACATGAAAATTGAAATCTGGTCTGATTTTGCCTGCCCGTTTTGCTATATCGGAAAGCGCCGTCTGGAAGGAGCGCTTTCTCAATTTCCGCATAAGGATCAAGTCGAGGTCGTATATCGCAGCTTCCAGCTCGACCCGCAGATGGAACGCGATACTGATATGGACATGCATGAAGTACTAGCAGCCAAGTATAGCATTCCGCTCGAACAGGCGAAGGGGATGAATGACCAAGTAACCCAAATGGCAAAAGGTGTCGGTCTCGATTATCATTTTGACACGATGATCCCGACCAACACATTCGATGCGCATCGCTTGACGCACTTCGCTCATGCCCATGGAAAAATGAAGGAATTGAAGGAGCGACTGCTGAAGGCGTACTTTACGGAATCGCTCCATCTCGGCGACCACGAGGTGCTGGCACAGCTTGCTTCTGAGGTAGGCTTGGACAAGGAAGCGACGCTCACCATGCTGGCAGGAAACGAATACAGAGAGCAAGTACAAGAGGACAAACAAAGGGGCAACGATTTGGGTGTCACGGGTGTACCGTTCTTTGTCATTAATAACAAATATGCAGTCTCTGGAGCGCAACCAGGTGAAGTTTTTTTGGGAGCATTGAACCAGGTATGGGAAGAAGAAAGCGCAGCTCCTGCTCTGAAATTCGTGCAGAACGATGAGAAAAAAGACGAGCAATCCGGCGACAATTGCACAGACGGATCGTGCAAAATATAAGCAACAGGTAGATGAAAACCGATTCCCTTAGGGGAGTCGGTTTTTTTATGGGAAAATTTTCTTTTGAGATGAAACAAAAGTGGATCTCATTCGAATAATGGACAGAGTGAAAAAATAGAGTGAGTGAGGGATGAAGCATGAACAAATGGACGAAAAGCGTATTTGTACTCATGGTAGCCAGTCTGACGGTAACAGCACCGATTAGTGCTGGGGCTGCAAAGGGATCAAGTGCAGCGGTTCAGGAAGAGAGCAAGGCTAACGGTGTGATCGATGAGAAGCTGATCGAGAGAATAGAACATTCTATTAAAAAGATGAGCAAAATCGTACCATTTTTTAAGGACTATCCGATTAACGAGTATCAGGTTAATCATGAGTCAGGCCGTGTGGTCGTCCATAAGTATCAAACGAAGGAGCAAAAAACTCCATATGTGAGCCTTCAAGTCAATCAAAAAACAGGCGAGGTCAAACTGTTTAACTTGATCACTGGCAACGGGAAGGCGTTGTCTACATATCCGGTGGAAGATGCAAGGAAAACAGCGACTTCATTTTTGAAGCAATGGTATGGCGAGGACATGGGTGGCTATCAACTGGATCAGGATACAGAGCAAGACAGTAATTCGATCCTTTTTCGCAAAATGGTAAATGGAATTCCATTTCGCAATGACACTCTTCATATTTCCGTGAACAGTCAAGGACAGGTCGAGGCTGTTGCAAAAGGGGATGGGCTGACGAAACCCATCGAATTGGAACAAGACATGGGTCAGATCCAATTCGCTGATCCAAATAAGGTGCATGCAAAAGAAAAGGTAGAAGCGATGTTTGCTGCTGCTATGACGCCTTACTACCAACAGAGTGCAGATGGGAAAAGCACGAAGTTTCTGTACGCCCCTTATCTCGGCGAGATCCATGCAAGCGTCGGAAAAGAGCCGCCAGCAACGAGTTATAAAATCATCCAGTTCCAACCGAAGGCAAAGCAAACAATCATCAAGTCAAAAGAGGAGGCAGCTGCTTTCCTGGCTGACAAGACAGGATACAATCCTACAAAAGGGCGAGCGAGTTTTCAGGAAGAGAGCGATCCGAAAACCGGAATCAGTAATTATTTGTGGACGATGGAAGACGAGGTAATCGCCAATATCTTCTTCGAAACCAAGACGGGCAAGGTCACGACTTATCAAGTGTTGGATACAAAGCAAAAAAGTGAAACGGATAAAAAGCTGAGCGAAGAGCAGGCGATAAAAGCTGCCGTGGATGCCCTGTCAGAGTTCCTGCCACTCACAGATAAGGAGATGGCGATAACTGCCAATCGGTATAAGTCCGATAAGAATTTGTACGAATTTGACTTCACCATGCTTCATCAGGGGTATCCGGTAGATGGTACGCTAAGACAGGCGCACGTGGATGCCGCCACGGGAAAAGCCACTCTTCTTGATTGGAGAGTCTCTCAAAATAACAAGCTGCCGGATATTAAGAACGCCATGACAAAAGAGGAGGCAGCCAAGAAGGTGCTGAAAAAGTATCCACTCAAGCTGTATTACTCCTTGGATGAGAAAAATAAAAACGTAGCGGAGCTCGTTTATGTTTCTCCAATCTTTCATGATGATGAAATTGATGCCCTGACTGGTGAGTTCTACTCCTTTGGAGAAGAGGAAGAAACCGAGTAAAGACAATGAAGTATCGTGTGATGAAGCAAGAAGAAAGGAGGGAGCCTGTTGCCTGAGGATTTGGCAGAACGTATAGGGCTTATTTACGAAGCCCACTATGATGACATCTATTATTTCTTGCTTTACTTTACGGGCAGACAAGAAGATGCCGAAGACATGGTGCAGGAGGTATTTTCACGACTATTAAAAATACTGCCGCGGTATGACGGAAGGGTAGCGATGAAGACATGGTTGTTTTCCATCGCCAAGCATGTCGCAATTGATCATTACCGCAAGCAAAAGTGGCAACGACTGTTCTCAGACAACTGGTTGGCCCTCATGAAGTCTACGGAGGGCCTGCCAGAAACAGAGCTGGAGACAAAGGAAGAAATGCACAGTATTCAGCGTGCGCTGCAAAAGCTGAAGCCTGATCAGCGGATCATTGTGATTTTGCGCTACATAAAGGAGTACAGCGTTAAGGAAACAGCCGAGATTTTGGCCATTCCCGAGACAAAAGTAAGAGTGGACTGTCACAGGGGACTAAAGGCGTTGCAGAAAATACTCGGTAACGCTTGCGAGGAGAGGATTGCCAATGAGTTTGCCAGATGAAAACCACGTAATCGAATTACTGAAGCAAGCCAGGCAGGAGAGCAGCCCACCTCGTCAAGTGTGGAAGCAGACGGGCAAGGAAAGGCTCATTCGTGAGGCGTATCGCATGCAGCAAGCAGCGAAGATCAAGCGAGTTGTCGCCGGAGCGGGTTCCCTTGCAGCGGCCGTATTCATGGGTGTTTGGCTGAGCTATGATTCACCGCTGAAGCCATCTGTTGATACGCAAACCACCAGCTCACCTCCAGCCGCCATAACAGCCGCGCCACCGCTTGCTATGCCTTCTCTTCCAGTTGAAAGCAAGGCTAAGCCACAGCTGGAGCAGGAAGTCACCCCAAAAGTAGGAAACAAAATCGTTCAAAACCAAACGGTTCCACGTGATGCTACAAAGCTGCAGTCCGTAGCCGAGGAGCCTGCAACGAACTCAACAGATACGAGCCGACCCACACCAACACGTGAGAAATCACCAGTGGAAGTACAGGCAGAGGCCTATTTACAAAAGAAGCTGGGAGCACAGAGCACACAGTTTGAAGTGGATTATGTTCACTCGAATTTGGCCCAAGGAGAAGTGGCTTTTCGCAAAATCATCAATGGCATTCCTCTTCAGGAGAAAAGTGCGACGGTCCGTATCTCCCCAAGAACGGGGGAAATGACCTTGCTTCTTTACCCAGATCTCGAAGATAGTGGCGTAGCATCACAGCCTGCCAATCGTGTCGGGACGATCGACAAGGAGAAAGCAGCCCAACAGCTGGGGAGTACGCTTCGCCTCGTTTATGCAGGAAAGAAACAACCAGGGCTTCAATATGTAGCAGCATCAGATGTTTATGTGAACGCGAAGACAGGCAAGCTGATCAGCCAAGCGAGAGCAGACAAAAAGTCGGTTGCTGTTTCGGGACAAGGAAAACCACTCGTGCTGAAAACTTCTGATGAGGTGGCAAAGCTGCTTGAGAACAAGTTGGGCATAAAGGTGGAACAAAAAGCATTCATCGGTGTAAATCCGCATCGTATTTCATACTCTTGGAACGATGGGCAGGGCAACGGCGTTTCCGTTGAGACGACAGATGACGGAGCATTCCTCGGGTTTTCACAGATGGCTGCCTATGGACGTAAGAACCAACGGGAAACGACCTACGAGCAGGCACAAACATTGGCGATAGCCCACCTGGAGAAATTCCTCTCCACCGATGTTCGTGAGCTGTCATTGGAAGCGTCACAAGAGTCACCTAGCACCATTCAGTTTACCTTTGCACCGAAGATCAACGGGATTCCCGTCATAGATCATCCTTATCAAGTGTCGGTTGAGCTGGCTAGCGGGCTTGTTACCGAGCTTACGGGTAACTTTTCGGATTTATCATGGATACAGGCGGATCAGACAGCAAAGACGCTCTCCAAGGAAGCGGCACTTGATCAATTTGTGCAGCAGGCTCCAATAGAACTCGTGTACTTGCCAGCAGAAAAAGGAACGGAGCCAGTACTTGCTTACCAAATCCGTAGGGATTCAGAACAGCGATGGGCAATAGAAGCCACGACAGGCAAGATCATCAACTAAAGAGCACGCAACAAACCTCCATGAAGAGGAGCATAACACTTCATGGAGGTTTTGTTTCTTTACTGGCGTACAAGCTGCTTCTGTAGTGCAAGCGCGAGCACTAAGGACTCGACTGCATGATCAACATCAATAATCGATTGTGTATTGTCCGTAAAGCATTGAATGGCATGACGCAGGCTCTCTTCATACGGATTGACGGGTTCGAGAACGAGCTCATACTTGCCTGAGGACGTGTATTCTACTAAGAAAGATTCCGTCTTACATTGGTTGTCAGCTTCCTGAAAGACGAGCTTTGCCTTCTCAAAGTACGCCTCGTAACCGACAGTGAATGGGTACGAGGTCGGCATCTGCGAGGAGGAGACTATTTCAGCATGCGCATCAGGGTAATGAAAGTGCGAGTGGACGATGGACTGCTTTTTATCCGATGATTCTGTCCCCCATGCGCTCATATTGGTATTGCGACCGAACAGCCATGTTACGAAGTCCAGCTCGTGGATCATCAGATTGGTTGTAATGGAGGACAAGCCTAGATCCCCCCATAAAGGTGCTGTTTCTCTTTTGAGCGAGAGGGAGAGGAGCTGTCCGTACTTGTTTTCTGTCTGAGCGCTGCGAAGGTAGGCATACGCCGGGTCAAATTTGATAAACTGATTCACCAACAGCTTTTTCCCCGATCGGTCCCTTGCGTGTTTCATGGCTTGTGCATCGTCTGGCGTATAGCAAACCGGTGTTTCGCAGAATACATGCTTCCCGTTTTCGAGAGCTCCTACTGCGAATTGCCGATGCAACTGCGAAGGCAAGCAAATATCCACGACATCGATAGTAGGATCGCGCATGATCTCGTCCATATGCTTCGTAATCTCCACATTCAGCTCTTCCTGTAGCTTTTGCAGCTTCGATTCATTTCGACCGAAAACTACCAATCTATCTACACCATTCATTTTTTTTAGTAGATGCGCATGGTACGCACCAAATCCGGTTCCTAATACTGCGATATTCATCTTGCATCCCTCCCATAACGATAGCTCTATGATATCTTTGTATTGTTGACAGCATTGTGTCATCAATTTGACTGCGTTGAAAAATAGAGTAGTCGTTTTTTCGTGGAGGCTGGAGATGAGACTGCATCGATTGATTGCGATCTTGTTGCTGATCGAATCAAGGGGAAAAATGAAAGCAAAAGAACTCGCTATAGCACTGGAGACGTCTGTTCGCTCGATTTATCGGGATATTGACGCACTGTCCCAGGCAGGGATTCCGATCACGGCAACTTCGGGACCTAGCGGGGGAATTTATTTGATGGAAGGATATACGGTCAATCTGAAACAGTTGTACGTCGATGATGTCGTGCACTTGTATTTGACCGGGATGGGGATTCATGTCGGGCAGGATACCGAGACTGGACACAAATTAACGTCTGCTTTGCTCAAATTGGAAAAGACATTGCCGCAGACTTATCGGCCAGATATCGAGAAAGCGAAGAGGCGGTTCTATTTCGATGAGACGCCGTGGTGGGAAGAGAGAGTAGTCATACCGAATCTGGAGGTTTTGCGGGCAGCGGTTTGGCGATCAAGCAAAGTCGTCATTGCCTACCGCAAAATGGATGGTAGCAGCTCGTCACGTAGAGTATGTCCCTATGGTCTCGTCGTGAAAAAAACGGAGTGGTATCTCGTTGCTTACTGTGAAAACGCGCAGGAAATTCGAACATTCAAGTGCGAGCGGATTCCTTCTGTTCATGTACTAGAGGAGGCATTCGAGATTCCGGAGATCTTTTCGTTGGCAGGTTATTGGACGAATCAGGAGGCGGCGTTCAAACAGGCTTGTCGTGAAGTCGAATATTTTCCTGTAGTGATCAGATTGCATACTGAAAAGCTGGCCATGCGAGAGCGGCTGGAGGTGATTTCCGCTGTGCAGCAGGGAGAGTACGAACAATTGACGGTTAATTTGTACAGTTATGAAAGAGCATGTCGCGATATTTTGGATATGATCGGACATATGGAGGTAGTAGAGCCAGCGGAATTAAGGGCTTTTGCAAAAGCGAGTCTGCGAGAAATGATGGCACTTTATACGTAGCATACGACAAAAGGCTTCGCACCAAGTCGATGCGAAGCCTTTAGCGGGAAAGCATGGGATAACTCGCGTGCACATGCTGTTTGAAGCTCTCATAGTCTGAGGCATGTATATGAGAGTCGTGGTCGCTTATACATACATGATTCATGCCAAGGCGCTGAGCGAATCGATTGCCTGCTTCTGTGATATTATCCATGATGATCGATTGGATGCGGTAGCCACTCTGCTCAACATGAGCCAGTACATTAAGATAATGATGCAGCATCATGCGCAAGGCAGGGCTTTTCCGATAAGATTGATCGACAACGACACAGGACAGAAAATAATAGACTTGCTCGGGAGAAGTAGTTAAATCTTCGATATCCGCAGTCGTCATCAGGCTGTCTTTAAACGTCCCTTGCGCAATTTGCAGGTAGATATGCGGCTTGATGGGAAGCAGGTTCATAAAAGCGATGATACGCCCATTCTCTTCGATCGCAACGACTGAATCGGGACGAAACAAATACCAATTGTAGCTCTCTTCATAAGGTGTAATAAATTCCGCATCGTAGTATTGAAGCTCGAGTTGTGCCATCTGTCTAAAATGCTCAAGGTGCAAACGCTCCATGATCTTCATAAGCAAATCTCCTTCTTTACGCAAAGCGGCGTTGCCGTAGAGCTTCGGCTCGCTGAACGCTTTCTTTGATCCAAGGAGGTGTTTTGGGATACTCCATGATCTCCTCCAGCGTCATTCAATGTACGGCTTCTACCTCATCGGGACTCTTCCAGAAGGCCACGCCATTTTCGTAGTGACAGAGGAAGACGACATTCAGGACGTGAATATTGTCATCTGTAACAAACGAAGAATTATATACGTAATGCATTTCTGCTTTTACTTCAATTCCGGCTTCTTCAAAAATTTCCCGCTGGATGGTCCTCTCCAATAGATCAAGTGTGTTTCCTTCCCGTTCAGCCTTTCTGCCAACGAGTGACAGCGTCCCTCCTGCATGTTCTTCCCTCTTTTTCTTGTGGTGTTATTCCGTCTTACTAGGCGACAGCTCGCAAATATAGCGAATAAATCTCTGGGTTTCCTTTGCCCGCTTGATTCTGTTTGAAAACAAAGATGGTTCTTTTGGTTGGTAGCGTATTCGCAAGGATTCTTTCAGTAAAAGATGCCATTCACTAGGAAGTTCTTGCTGAGCCTGTTCTACGGCTTTTCTCTTCGGAATAATGCTCTCATGAAGGAGCGCGTAATAGATTCGGCATAAGGTGAAAACAGCGAATTCTACCCACTCATCATGCAAGAATTTCAGCATGCTTTTTCCTTTTGGCGACCAATAATCATGTACATTGTATTTCATCGTTTCCCCGACATCAAACCACTGGGTAGGGATGTGCAATGCTTCAACACTTTTCCCCATAACGGTAATGCCCTGTTGCTTGAGGGTCCACCACGTCACATGATTGACATCATAGTGGCCGGATGATTTGAATGTCCCATTGTCAACGTAAGGATAAGGCTCCAAGGATGGATTGGTTTTTCCGATGTCATCCAGCTGGATATACATGCCGTCCATTCTTTTCGCGAGTGGGTTGGCGTTATGGAGAGCATGATGAATGTTCTTGAGCGTTTCTATTTCTGCATTCGTTAACCCTCTAAGCAAAAGTGTTACAAAATCAATATCGCTGTTATCTTCCTCGAAGCCAGACAGAGCAATCGAACCATACAAATAAACACCGTAAATGACATCAGGCAGTTCTGCTATGAGTCGTTGGGTATAGTCGTGTAATAAAGACCTAACGCTTTCCGGGATTCTCGTGTCCATAAGGAAACTCCTTCTCTCCAACTTTTTCGAACTCACCTGCAAAATTAATCATTTCCATAATTTTCTTACTCCAGTAAATGAGATAAAGTTTACTTGGTTTTTGATTTTCTCGCAAGTTGATTCGGAATTCTCTTGCAAGAATTACAAAGGTAAGGTAAAACTTGGATGTATCTCATGCCGATACAATAGAGAGGACCAAGCGCCTGAATGATAAGAAGGGAAGGAACTGCAATGAACTTTTTTAAAAAGGTATTCGGTGGTACGAACAACGGAGAAAAGTCAAAGGACGGCACCACGATTTACACGTATGACGAACAAGCTGATTCTAAACCCCCAGCCCCGATGGAATATGTAGAAGATATTGTTGCCCACTTTGAAACGGTATTTGCGGGAAGAGAAAGTAGTGTTTTTCACGAAATTATTTCCGATACGATCCATATTGATGTGAATGTCATGAGTCCTACAGAAGAAGAACCATTTTGGGTTCTGTATACGACTGGGATGAGTGATTTACCAATGACGATCCCGGATGAAATACAGGAGCAGATGGAAGAGAAGTTTGATCGAGCAGAACTGATGATATTCTTGCCAGCTTCCTGGGAGCTGACACAAGAGTCACTGGAGGATGAAAATAATTACTGGCCAATCAGACTGATGAAGATGCTGGCGCGGTTTCCTCACCAGTACAATACGTGGTTGGGATACGGACATACCATACCGAATTATCAGGACTATGAACCATATGCGGATGGCACGGGTCTAAATGGAGTCGTTCTGTTTCAGCTATCAGAGGAAATCAGTGTCATTCCCACCAAGGACGGAAACAAGATTCATGCCTATTTCTTAATTCCTTTGTATAAAGAAGAGATGGATTATAAATTGGAGGATGGCATGGAAGCGCTATTTGATAAATTGTTTGAGCTGGAAGATGATGCGCTGATTTTGAATCCGAATAGAAGAAATACGTGCAAGTAAAAAGCTGAGAGCGGGGCAAGGATGCGTTGCGCTTTTAGATCGACTAACAAAAGTACGATGGAAAAGGAAAACGGGTTCCATATAGAATATAGAACCCGTTGCCCCTTATTCGATTTCAATTTGATAAATACTTCCAATATCCAAATCTCCAAGATGTATGGAGAAACTTGGTTTCCCCGGACTTCTCAAAATGTAGCCGCCCCAGTGCCGGCCGCCGTAAGCCGTATACCCAGAGATATCTATGCCAAAAATGTCTTGAATAAGTGGCTTGGTTACGGGAATGACTTCATTAAGTGCTTTGATTTTATAGTTATCTGTTTCGTGGCTCACTTCATACACTTGACCTGTTTTTGCCCCAACCATTACCTTATATTTCTTTTGTTCATTAATGAGCAACCATTTATCTTCACTTTTGTCTACATGTTTTTTAGCTTTGGTAAAGGAAAGATTTTTTTCATTGGATAAACGCATCAAGGCTGTTTGCCCGATGGTGATGATCTTCTGATCGACGTCTTCTAGGTTGTAATACAATGTGAAATCAGTCACTTTATTTGTTAGGATATCTACTTTGACGTGCTGTCTATCTTCTGTCCAAAAGGAAAAATACGCTTCCTTCTTACTCTTGAAAAAACTGGTTTTTTGGAAGGTAACCTGTTGTTTCGTATCCTTAAATGCTTCTTGTGCAGTCTCTACATATTTATGATAGGGCCTTGGTAATTCGTTGATCGCAAATCGCGCAAAGACGGTAAGAACCTCTGTGGTACCAGGCTTAAAAGTTACGAGGGCTTCTCTGGCTTCTTTATTCTTTGCCTGAACCATATAGGATTCATCGTCTTTCTCCATCTCTGCAAATGGGAAGGTCTTCTGAATGCCACTCGCATCTTGTACGGCTTTTTGAGCAGCGGCAAAATACGTTTGTTCTTCAGGAGTCACGGCTGCACTGCTCGTTGATTCTGCTGGTACAGAAAATGGTTTCATCCAGAAAAAACCGAGCAATAGGCCGCAGGTGATCAGCCCTTTTGCCATCCATCCATAGTACATTTTTCGTTTATTCACTTTTTGAAGTCTACCTCCTTCTTCTCGTACACCCTCTAATATTGCTTGGCTTCGTTCTCGGGAAAGGATTTGCTCCGGGAATTGATTCAATTCTTCCAGAATGATCTGCTCATCACGTGATGGCATCGTTCATCACCTCCGCAATCGAAACATTTCGTTTGTTTTGAATCGACTTTATAGCTCTATGCATCGTGAGATTGACTTTGGCTTCGCTCCATCCCAAAACCTCTGCAGTCTCCTTGCTCGATAATCCCTTGATCCCTCTGAGTATCAACACGTCCCGATAAGAAGACTTTAATTGATTGATCATTTCATAGAGCAGACGCTTGTTTTCACTTAACATCAGCGACTCTTCCGGTGTTTTGTCGTTCGATACGAGATGCTGCAAAAAGATATCTGGCAACCAACTAATTAGCTTTGTCTTGCGTCTTTCATCAATGGCTACGTTTCGTGCTATGGCAAACAGCCACGTTTTGGGATTCTCTACCTCTGCCCCCTGCATAGCTTTGAGGGCACGAATAAAGGTCTCTTGAACCAGATCGTCGATGTCTGTTCGTCCCGTATAATAGACGAGAAACCGATACACATCTTGGCTGTATGTGAGAAACCATTGCTCAATTCGTGCCCCAGAATGATCATCCACTGGTGTTCCACCTCCTTGTCACTGTATAGACGGAATAGCTGCTGACAATCTTTCACTTTCATGAAAAAAATGAGACACCCCGGAAGATCAGTCAGGTGTCTTTGTTCTATGGTATAGGTCTAGTAGGCGGGGAAGATCAGTTTGGCTGTTGTCCCTTTCCCTGGTTCCGATAAAAAGCGGAGCTCTGCCCCATGGCAATCCGCAATTTGCTTGCAAATGGTCAGTACTAAAAATGTTATGATAGAAGTAACTTTACCTTTTGGAGGGAAGTTGGGCATGTTCCAGGAGAGGATAGCGAAATGGATCGATTCCTATGATCAGAATGGATATTTACATGGATCCATACTCATTGCTTGTCACAACAATATTGTAATAAATCAAGGTTTCGGTATGGCGAATTGGGAACATCAGGTGCCAAATACTGCTACTACTAAGTTCCGAATCGGTTCCATTACGAAGGCTTTTACCGCGATGAGCCTATTTCAATTACATGAAAAGAAAAGATTGAACATCAACGATTATGTTGATAGGTATTTACCTGGTTATCCAAACGGTGATCGGATTTCGATTTTCCATTGCTTAACGAACACTTCAGGTATTCCGAATTATACAAGTTCTCCCGATTTTTGGCCTCTTCAAATGAGACTTCCTTCAACATTAGATCAACTTATTGATTCGTTCAAAGTACGTGAATTGGAATTCGAGCCTGGCAGCAGGTTTGCGTATTCAAATTCGGGTTATGCGTTGCTGACAGCCATTATCGAAAAAGTTACTGGGATGCGCTATTCAGATTATATTCAGGAACATATTTGCTTGCCGTCTGGTATGTATCACACTGGCTGTGATGATGGTGTAAAACTAGTTCCAGGATTGGCATCTGGCTATTCCTTTTATGAGGAACCGATTCATCCAGCCTATGCGGACCTGTCATTTCCGTTAGGAGCCTATGGATTATACTCGACCACGGAAGACTTGATGATTTGGGATACGGTATTAAAAAACTCCCGATTACTCAGGAATGATTTGTTGGAGAAAATGTTTACCCCATATCTCGGTTCTTACGCATGTGGATGGATGGTTTCAGAAATAAACGGCAGAAAATGTTTGCATCATTTTGGTGATATTAGCGGTTATTTCTGTGATTTTCTCCGATTCGTGGAGGATGATGTTACGATCATCTTCTTAAGCAACATGAGTGTGGTCCCTGTCACTCATTTAAGTCGAGAAATAGCAAAACTCATTTTCGAGGGGAGTGCAGCGTTACCACTTCCGGTTCCTGTTGAGCCCATACAATGGAACAAGATAGATTCAGCAGTAGGGCAGTATATCTTTGAAAATGAGACGAATAAAATTTTAGACATATCTCTCAATAATCATGAACTGTATCTAACGGTACCTAAAATGTACGGTGTTTTGTATAAATTCAAGCTTGTACCCATAAGCTACAGCTCAACCCAAACCACTTTTCTAACGGAAATGATTCATGAACAACTTGTATTCCTTTATTCTGCATCTGGCGAGATTACGTTTGTTGTGTATACCGATTATTTTGGCCAAAGTCATACACTGCACAAGGTTGAGTAATCCCCCCGCTTATCTCGTTTAAGCTGGAATCAGAAGAACGGAGGGAGATGTGCTGATCTGATCTAAACGTTAAAAAATTCCTTCGCAGTCTTGGTAGTCGCAACGGCAACTTCTTCAGAACTCATTCCCATACACCCCGCGACTGCATCCAATATGTGTCTCAAGTACATTGGTTCATTTCGTCCATCCACAGGCTTTTCTTTCAAATCACGAGGGGTTAAAAATGGCGCGTCTGTTTCAATCATTAAACGATTCAAGGGAATCTTTTTCACAAGCTCCCGAAGATGTTTTCCACGTCTTTCATCACAAATCCATCCTGTAATCCCGATATGGAAGTCCATCTCTAAATAGGTTTCCAATTCCTTGGAGGTTCCGGTAAAACAGTGTACAACCGCACGATTGATATTTTGACGATGCTCTTTCAAAATCGAGACAAAATCAAAATGAGCATCGCGTTCATGCAAAAACAAGGGCAGTTGAAGTTCTGTGGCCAGGGAAATTTGTTCAAGGAACCACTTTCTTTGAATATCACGCGGGGAGAAGTCACGGTTATAATCCAACCCGCACTCTCCAATCGCAACCACATGGGGAAGAGAGGCCAGTTCTCTTAATTTCTTAATCGTCGATTCATCACAGCTTTTGGCATCGTGAGGATGAATACCTGCCGTAGAGTACAGCTTTCCTTTGGAGCGGCTCGCATATCGTGAGGCATCCATACTGTTTCTCAAGCTTGTCCCTGTCAAAATTAATGGGTATATTCCTTGTTTCTCTGCCCTGGCAACGACCTCATCGCGGTCTTGTTGAAAGGAGCGGTGCATCAGGTTTACGCCTATATCGATGATCTGTGTATCCAAAAGAATCAATCCTTCCTAGAGGTTTGAATGCGTACTGGTTTTCGCTAAAATTCCCATTTTTGGTTGTTTTTCATTATAGCGGATCGAGTTGTAATGTTCTAGAGACGAAAAAACCTCTCTGCGGTGACAGAGAGGACTCGTTGCTTTCTATTCTCATGAAAGAATGGCATCTAATGCTCGCCTTATTTTTCTTGCGAAAGCAAGAGGTTTATCAACTGCTTCAACATTTACATATATCAAGCGGGGACGATCGAATAACCATTCATTATGGATAGACGAGACTTTAATGCCTTGTTTCCGAATGGCTGCAATGAACGGATTGACCTCTTTCTGTAGGAATGCCGCTCTCCCTAAACAGAGCGCTTTACCCGTTTTTTGATTGAAGGATTCGAATGAAAAAGAAGACGTTACGCGAAATCTTTTCCCCAAAATGGTCGCTTTTATTTGATTGCGATGGATGGTCGAGACGCACTTTCCGCCAGCAAAGCCAGCTTGCCCCCTGATAATTCTGGAGAACTGCTCACAAAGCGAGACTTTTTTGGGCATTCCTCGTTTCCTCCCTGTTTTTGTTTATCGTATGAAGACAGGGAGGGGATGGAAACGGCTGAAGCGTAAAGCAGTTGGTCGATCGTTTTAGTCTACTCCTTTTAATGATTCAATCATATTGATGTTGGTTACTTTTCTTTGAAGTAGCAAGTTGGACAGAATCGTAAGCAAGTAGGCAAGAATAACAGAAACCACCATGATGGGAATAGTTAATTGATCCGGGATCTGTTGGTGGGTACTAGATAGTGCCTTGACAATCATGGAATACACATAGCCACTTATCGGTAAAGCTACAAGGATCGCAAATGTAGTGAGTATCATGTTTTCAAAAAAGATAAGTCTGTTGATTTTATGCTTTTGATAGCCTAATACCTTAAGGGTTGCAAGCTCGCGATTCCTTTCATAAATGTTGATGGAAGAGATTGTGTAGATCGCGCCAAAAGAGAGGATGACGGCGCAAACAATAAACATGATAAAGACAAAATGGTTTTGTTTCAAAATATATTCAGCGGTTTTCTTTAGATCATTTCTATCTGCAATGGTTTCTACCTGAGGATCTTGTTCAAAGAAGCTACGAACGCTATGAAGATCTACAGAGCTATTTGCTTGAATGAAAAGCGCGGTTGGACTGTAGTCTATGCCAAAGCTCTTTAAATAGTTTGGTGTGATATAAAACGAAGGATTCGAATACTGCGTAGAGATATGTAAAACCTTCATATCTACAGATTTGTTTTGAAGCTCTGGTGCTTTGAACGTTATATGGATGATATCTCCTGCTGAAATATGATATTTGTCGGCATAGGATTTTGGTACCAGCACACCATTATTTTCTAAAGTGATCTGATTATTATTTTCGTCAAAGAAATGAATGAGTGTGTTTTCTTTTTCCGTAACAACGAGAGTGGCATTATCTTTTCCATCACCTTTTATGAATTCAACAGGAAAGGTGGATAAATAATATCGATTTTTTATACCGGGGGGGAGTTTTACCGTATCAGTAGATGTCCCCAGCGTATAATCTACTCGTAAATCATACGTATAAACATCTTCAATTTGGCTGGCTACTTGTTGCAAAGCAAATTGAGTGCCAAAAGCAGTGATCAATAGGACAGTGCTTACAACAACACCAACTGAGCTCGCTAAAGCTTTATGTTTATTGAGGAAAATATTTCTTAAAATGAGCTTGTAGCTATAGGAAAGATGACTCCAAATACCCGGAATTTTTTCGATCAATAGTGTTTTCATTTTCTTTGGCGGTTTAGGTCGCATAGCCTGAGCCGCACGTTCTTTTAATATGGTTCTACCACTTAAGTAACACGCCAGGATTCCAAAAGCACTGGAGAAAATAATGGGAGGAATGAAAGAATAAAAAGAAAGGGAGTATGTAATGCCAGGCAAAGAGTAGGCTCTTGCGCTCGATGCAGTAACGAGTGGAACAAATACGAGAGCGGCAATCGTACAGCCGATGATTGAGCCTATGATACCTGCCAGCACAGGGTATCCCATGTAGTGAAGCATAATGTTTCTGTTTTTGACACCTAAAGCCTTCATAATTCCTACTTGGTTTCTTTGAGAGTCAATCATTCTTGACATGGTAAGAAACAGGATAATAGCGACAATCAAAAAGAGAACGAAAGGGATAACCATACTCATCAATTTGTTATTCTTTATCGTTTGATTTATTTTCGAATAGCTGAAAGTCCGTTCTTTACTTACTTGGTTTACATAAGAAAGGTGTTTGGATTGTGCTTCAATGGATTGACCTAATTTATCAATATCGTAACCTTCTGTAGCATCGATCATGATTTCATTATAGGAGGTGCCACCTAAGATTTCAGAGATGGTATCTTCGGCAATATAAGCGACTCCGTAGGCTTTATGGTCTTGTATTTCGTTCTTCTTTGCATGCTCAACATTCTCACCCAAGCCGCTAATGGTCAATGCAAAATTTCTTTCATTCGCACGAATACTGATTTCATCACCGACTTGAAAAAGATGTTCTTTCGCATAACGAGAATCTAATAAAATCTCATTCTTCTTTGACGGGATTCTGCCCTCAATCATCGCAATCGTGTTTATTTCGTTTTCGATAGGGATGGAATGAATTTCGAGCGAAGCTTTTTCACCTTCAAAGACTTGCGTGGCATCAAAGGTATAACGTCCTTCTATTTTTTTAATGCCTTCTATTTCACTTAAAACAGCGACATCATTTTTGGAAATTTGCTTGTAAAATACATATAGGTCGCTTAAATTATGTTCTTTAAAATAACCTTCTGTATAAGCACTAAGATTATTGCTATAAGTTACGAGCCCCCCATAGAAAAAGGCACCTACTGCGATAATCAAAACAAAGGCGATAAATTGCCCGATCGATTGTTTGATATCCCTTATTAATTTTAAAAATAATTTCATCATCACCACTCAATTCCTTCCACACTTTGCTTTTCATGATTAATGGTAACGCTTTCAATCATTCCGCTTTTTACCTTAATAATTTTGTCAGCCATAGGAGCAATGGCGGAATTATGTGTGACCAATACGACGCACTTTTTCGTTTCTTTGTTCAAGTCCTGGAGAAGCTTTAAGACGGACTTCCCTGTCACATAATCCAATGCTCCGGTTGGTTCATCACAAAGTAAAAGCAAAGGATTTTTGGCAACAGCTCTTGCGATTGCAACTCTTTGTTGTTCACCACCAGAGAGCTGAGAAGGGAAGTTTTTCAAGCGATTTTGTAATCCAACTTTATGTAAAATCTCTTTCGCATCGAGATGGTTTTTACATACTTCCGTGGCAAACTCAACATTTTCGAGAGCGTTTAAATTCGGAATTAGGTTATAGAATTGAAAGACAAAGCCGACTTTCTCACCACGGAATTGCGTTAATTTTTTCTCGTTGAATCTAGTGATTTCTTGGTCGCCAACAAATACTTGACCCGAGGTAGCCGTGTCCATTCCACCTAGCAAATTCAAAATCGTACTTTTACCAGCGCCACTCGCACCCAAAATAACAACGAATTCTCCCTCTGCTATAGAAAAATCAACACCATTCAGTGCTTTGATTGGCACTTCTCCGATTTTGTACTCTTTCGTTACTTTTTTGAACTCGATTAACGTCTTCACTTAGTACAACTCCTCGTAGCTTATTTTAGAGCTTAGATACCATCATATACCAACGGGAAGTAGTTACATCCCGCAGTCGATGTATTTTGACATCGGTCTCGAGAAGGAGATTGTTCTCGCTTTTCAGAAAAAATCCTCTACACGACCAGTATCGCCTTCAATCTTGCCTACTATTACAAATAGGAGGGCCTCGACCTGTTCGCAAAAAAACGGAGCATCTTCTACAGGACTACTCCGTTTCAATCATGAAACATACGATTTCGCACACGAGAAACCACCGTGATTAACACCTCACATGTTTTCGTTTGAAGCCAAGCTGACCTTTACTCATTGCCTTTTGAATATGATCGAAAGCGTTTAGGAACTTGCTTTTTGCTTTGTCTTTTTGGACTTCTACAGGCCCTACTGCCTTTGCGATTTCGACTGCCTTGTCGTGGAGTGGTAAATAGGAAGTTCCCACCGTGTAAATAAATTGATTCATAGCGTATTTCGTTCGTTCGGGAGCATCGTGAATCGTATTTTTCACAGTTTCAAGCATATTGGTAATTTTGCTTTCGGAAAATTCACGATCTGGGCGATTACCCAAAAGCCAGCAGTAACAACTCCAGCCCGCAGACATTCTGAGCTCTTCGCCGCTTGTAATCCATTGATCGGCAACTTCTTGGGCAATATCTGCTTCAGATAAGGTTACGGCAACCACATAATCCGACAGCATATAAAAATAGGCTGAATCCATCCACCTATCAAAATCGGCCTTGGTCATTGCTTTTGGGTCTGCGATCACACCGGCAAAGTACATGGCGTCATAGTTCCCGGTAGCGTAAAGCTGCTCAGCCAAGGGTTGATTGATCTTGATTTTTCTCGCCATGGGCTTCATAGCGCCTGTAGCTACGCCAAAAAGTGGTTCGTGAGCGCCATTGGATAGATATATTTTCTTGGTTCGTTCCTTGCCGAGAGCTTCGAGCTCTTGCATGATCGTTTCTAAATCCATTGTATATCACTTCTTTCAGTGGCGGGTTTTTCCTTATGATTATAACCATCAAATCCATGACTCATGACATTCTTTCGTTGTTTTCTCTCCTATACAAAAAGGTACCCATAGCCGACACCTTTTTTTAGTGTCGGGATAGGGGGACCCGGTTATCACTGTCGCCACGTCCCACATATTGGAAAGCAAATTTTTGGTGTAAATTCGCACTTTGCCGTCTTCCTCACTAAGAGGAACTAACAATAAACATCGTTACAAATACAATTGCAATTAAGGTTATTCCCAAAGAAATAAGCCCGGTTTGTACTAGTTTTTTCTTCTCAGAAACATTTCCTTTCTTATACTGGTTTACTGCTCTGAAAATATTCACAACCGTGAAAGTTAAAGTAAAGATTAGAATGATATTTGCCAAATACTGCATATCCTTGTCTCCTCCTTGTACTAAAAGAAATTTTAAAGTTTCCGGTGTCACCATCCTGAAATACAGTATTGGAACGCAAAGCACTCAAAACTCGAAACCATCTGTAAAGAGATAAGGTCTGTCATTAAAAACACGTCACAGAATGATTCTTCCCTGACCATAACTGTCAGTGAAGCTGTTTTACATTTCATTGATACAAAACATGACAAGGAGGGAATCACTTCGAAAGAAGTGTTCATTTTTATTACGGATGGTTTTGCTGATTGGGAGGCAAGTTACGTCAGTTCCGAGCTGAACAAGCCGGGAACAGGATATCGTGTAAAGACAATCGCCATTGATCTGGAACCGAAAGTTTCGATGGGTGGTTTAACGATCCTTCCAGATTATAGTGTAAACGAATTCAATCCGAATGTGGATATCGCCATGTTAATCATACCTGGCGGAACGGGATGGAGAGAAGAAAAGAATCAGCAAGCAAAAGTAGTGGTTGAGTATTGTGTGAGCAAGGATATTCCTGTCGCTGCCATCTGTGATGCTACGACTTTTTTGGGGAATCACGGATTTTTGGACAATCATAGACATACGGGTAATACGTTAGCTTATTTGAAAGAGGGAGCTCCGAACTACAGAGGAGATCAACATTATGTAGAGGGTCAGTCTGTCCGTGACGAGAATCTCATCACTGCGAATGGAAGCGGTGCATTGGAATTTTCAAGACATATTTTGGAGAGATTGGGCGTTTTTGAAGGCGAGGAATTGAATCAATGGTACGGATTGTTTAAAAAGGGGTACTTTCCCTCCTAACAGTTTGGTTTGATAGGAAAGCACGCAAGCCCGATATTATAAGTCGTGCATTAGGGCGGCGTTTCGCTAAGGGTTGATTGATCTTGATTTTTCTCGCCATGGGCTTCATAGCGCCTGTAGCCACGCCAAAAAGTGGTTCGTGAGCGCCATTGGATAGATAAATCTTCTTGGTTCGTTCCTTACCGAGAGCTTCGAGCTCTTGCATGACCGTTTCGAAATTCATCGTCTATCACTTCTTTCATTGGCGGGTTTTTCCTTATGATTATAACCATCCAATCCATGACTCATGTCATTCTTCCGTTGTTTTCTCTCCTATACAAAAAGGTACCCATAGCCCGCACCTATTGACTATATTATTAGTGATTATTATAATAACCACCATAGAATTTAGAGGTTATTGCAATAATCACGAAAGATAAGTATTCAAGGTGGTGGTTTTCTTTGGATGAAATTTATAAAGAACTTCAGAAATTGGGATTCTCACAATATGAATGCAAAGCATATATCGGACTTTTGAAGCAGTCTCCTATAACTGGATATGAGATTAGTAAGAGATCCGGTGTACCTCGTTCGATGATTTATGAAGTATTAGGGAAATTGTTAGATAAAGGAGCAGTTTATACGGTACCTTCTGAACCTCTGACCTACTCTCCTTTGCCAGCTAAAGAATTAATCACCCGATTACGTAATTCCTTCGAGCAGTCTTTTGATTATCTTGAAAAAAATCTATCTGCATTAGAAAGTGAACAGCAAGTAGACGTGGTTCGACGCATTAGTAGTGATGAACTGGTTATCACAGAAATGGTCGACATGATAAACAAAGCCCGAGAAGAACTGTGGTTATCAATTTGGCAACCACAAGTTGCTTTTATAAAACAGGATGCAGATAAGCGGGTAAAAGAGGGTGTCCCTGTATTTTCCATTTTGTTTGGAGCACCCGATACCGAGATAGGTGCAACCACTCATCATGATTACATGTCTCCTAAAGTAGCAGAGGAACGTATGAGTGGTCGTTTAACCATTGTCTCCCGGGACAATGAAGAAGTATTAATAGCAAATTTCGCTCCGAATACCGCTGCATGGGCTATAAAAACACAAGACCCAGCACTTGTATTAGTAGCAATGGAGTACATCAGGCACGACATTATGTTTGCACAATTAGTTAAGGAAATTGGTCCCGAGAAAGCCGAAGCTGTCTGGATTAACCATCCTGACCTGTTCCATGTGGTTACAGGAAGACGGTTCAAGTAATTTGAACCGTATTTTCTTTCAGTTTTTCATAGTAGTTATGATAATAACTCCCTGAATGTGAATAAGACGAAGGAGGGGTAAAATGGGTCTGGCAAATGACCAAATCGAAACGGTAGCAGATTCAAGCGATAAGGATACTTTTCGCCAAGGTATAAAGGATTGTGTCCCTACGTTGCTGGGTTATTTAAGTATTGGATTTGCTGCTGGTGTTATCGAAAAGACAGCGGGTCTCAGTATAGCTGAAATAGCCCTGATGAGTTTAATTCTTTATGCTGGCTCCGCCCAATTTATCGCTGCTGGAATGATGGTAGCAAGCAGTTCGATTACCACCATTATTATTACGATTTTCTTTGTTAATCTTCGGCATCTTTTACTTAGTGCAGCCCTAGCACCCTATTTTCGGCATCTTTCTCCGCTTAGGAACATGCTGGTAGGGTCTCTACTTACCGATGAGTCATTTGGTGTTGCTATGAACGAAGCTGCCAAAAAGAATTACATTAGTGAAAAATGGATGCACGGTCTAAATATAACGGCTTATCTAAACTGGTGCGTAGCCAATATAGCGGGAGCATTCTTCGGACAATGGATTTCAAATCCTGAAAAATTCGGTTTGGATTTTGCCTTGACGGCGATGTTTATTGGCCTTCTGGTACTTTCGATGTTAAGTCGAAGGAAAATTGCACGTGATGTGGTTGTTGCGATAATAGCAGTTGTTATTGCTGTGGGAACCAGTTCAGTGATGTCTGGCAGTATGGGAGTTATTGTTGCTACAATTTTTGCTTCAACGATAGGGATGGTGATGGAGAAATGGAAGTAAGATGGGATGTTTTTTTGGTCATTGTAGGAACAGCTATTGTTACATTCATCCCTAGAGTCCTTCCTCTTATGGTACTGAGTCGTTTTCAATTACCAGAGTGGGCAACACGATGGTTAAGCTATGTCCCCATATCTGTTATGGCTGCTCTAGTAGCTCAAGAGATATTTAAACATGGTGAAGAGATTTCTTTTTCTACTAATAACGTTGAACTTTTAGCAGCCATACCAACCTTTCTCATTGCGATTATAACACGTAGTTTATTGGCATCTGTACTCGTAGGCATTATTTCTTCGATGGTTTTACGTTTTTTGTTTTCATCTTGATCGCTTTCTTTCCTGACCATAACTGTCAGTGAAGTTGTTTTACAATTCATTTGTACATGACGTTACAGGGAGGGAATCACTTTGAAAGAAGTGTTCATTTTTATTACGGATGGTTTTGCTGATTGGGAGGCAAGTTACGTCAGTTCCGAGCTGAACAAGCCGGGAACAGGATATCGTGTAAAGACAATCGCCATTGATCCGGAACCGAAAGTTTCGATGGGGGGGTTAACGATCCTTCCAGATTATAGCGTAAACGAATTCAATCCAAATGTGGATATCGCCATGTTAATCATACCTGGTGGAACGGGATGGAGAGAAGAAAAGAATCAGCAAGCAAAAGTAGTGGTTGAGTATTGTGTGAGCAAGGATATTCCTGTCGCTGCCATCTGTGATGCTACGACTTTTTTGGGGAATCACGGATTTTTGGACAATCATAGACATACGGGCAATACGTTAGCTTATTTGAAGGAAGGAGCTCCGAACTACAGAGGAGATCAACATTATGTAGAGGGTCAGTCTGTCCGTGACGAGAATCTCATCACTGCGAATGGAAGCGGTGCATTGGAGTTTTCAAAGCATATTTTGGAGAGGTTGGGCGTTTTTGAAGGCGAGGAATTGAATCAATGGTACGGATTGTTTAAAAAGGGCTACTTTCCCTCCTAACAGTTTGGTCTGATAGGAAAGCACGCAAGCCCGATATTATAAGTCGTGCATTAGGGCGGCGTTTTCGTGGGAATTTTAGGAAAAGAATGATACAATATAAGCCAGTAATATTGCAACGGGAACGAAAAAACACGGTTCGGTTGGTAGTCCGAACGCATGGTCATAATTTTGTCCATGTCAGTAACCTTCCCCCCTTGGGATGTCCATCGTTACTCGTATACTTTTAAAGGGGGAATATTTATGAAACTGACTGTCTACTTTGATGGTCAATTTTGGGTAGGTGTTGTAGAGGAAAATGAATACGGTAGGTTAAAAGCAGGCAGATATATATTTGGTTCTGAACCGAAGGATAATGAAATTCTGGAGTTCATCCAGAAAAATATTCATGAAGTCACAAACAAATTATCACAAGAGGTGGATATGAATACCTCTTGTGACCGAAGGATTAATCCAAAACGTTTAGCCAGACAAGTGGCTCGCGAACTAAGCATGAAAGGAATCTCTTCTTATGCTCAAGAGGCTTTGAAATTGGAGAATGAGAAGAGAAAAAAAGAGAAACAAGTATACACTCGTCAGCAAAGAGACGAAATGAAGGAACGAAAAAGAGAATTAAGACTTCAAAAAGCGAAAGCTAAGCATCGTGGTAAATAATTTGGATCGTTTTTTTATTCAAGTACGTGGGCTATTACCATCTTTTTTTAGTGGTGATAGCCCCACTTCTTTTTGTTATATAAAAAGTTCTGTTCATTTTGTAAAGGAAGAAAATTATTTTAGGATTAACTTTTCAGCCTTTTTATCTTTTTTAACTTCACGATTTTGATCAGTGTATTCTGACCAAGAATCTAGGATTATTCTTGGCTCTGCTTCAATTATATCTTTAGCTTTACTTATATTTCCTTCCATAAATGAAGTTATTATTTCGATCAAATCTTGACGATCTAGCAATTTAACGTGATTTATTCCTGCCAAAGTCTCACAAGACGTAGTGAAGCTTGAAGTCCCTATTACGATAGACTTTTTAGCTTTGTAAAATCTCATGGAGGAATAAACTTCTTGAATGGCACTAATCCCAATTGGATTATTTTCACTATAACGTTTAGCTTGGATGACAGTCCTTGTTCCAGAACGATCATTAAAAACTAGATCGGCACCGAAATCTCTACTCCCAACGGTTTTGTATACACCTGAATAGCCTAGTGCTAAAAACAGGCGATAGAGATACATTTCAAATTCGGACCCATCTTCCATTTTGTCAATATGATGAATGTCAATACTTAAAGGATCGAAATCTTGAGTATCTAATGGAACGTTCTTTGAGAATATTACTTTTTTCTTCAGTAATAAAATAATGAAGGTCAAGATAATTAATACTAAAAATATAAAAATATACAGCATTTATATCCTCCTAAAAAATCTTCTTGTACCTAATACGCCTGAATTCCAAATTTAAGCAACTTTCTAGGAAGTACATCATCTAGGTTTTGGATGTCTATATCAGTTAGCTCAATAAGGTTAAATCCATATTTCTGGTATATTTCTAGTTTAGATTTTTTTCTCTCAATATACTTTGAATCATTTTCAAGTCCCCAGTATTCAATGTAGACTTTTCCTACAGGAAGATAAAAATCACAATAAACATCTTCTTCAATGGGTAACTTTCTCTCATAGGCATGGACTATTTCCGACATATAGAGCCAATTATCAATAAGCATTTCGGCTTTTGATCTTACGACATGCCCATCTGCGGCTCTATGCTTTGCTGGAAATTTATCTCGAAAACTTGTATCGACCTCATTGGTCGTTTCGTCTCTCTCATCGAGGAATTCTCCATTTATTTGTTTAAACGTCTCGATAAGGCTTTTATTGTTTAGAATGCTTTCAGGCCAAGTTACATAAGGAATACCAGTTTTTTCATACTCTAATTGTTTTCCACCAATGCTTTCACCTAAATTAGTCAATATCCACCCTTTTCTATCTCTCTTTAACCAGCCTAGCTCGGAAAGGATTGGATTTATACGCAACTTTGATACCTTAAGAATCTGACTCAATACAGTTGCATTTAGATATTTAGTATCTGTAGTTTTTGAGCTTCTCATCGATTCAAGTTCTCGAATTATAGTGTCAGGCCATACAACCCAAGTTCCCCGTAATGAATCTGATTTATATTGTCCACCTTTATCCGTACCAATATTTGTTAGTGTCCAAGCATTTTCAACTCTTTCCATCCATCCAATTTCTTGTAAGTATGAAAAAAGATCACTGGTAGAAACATGCAACAATTTTGATAGTGCAGTTGTAGAGATGTATTTCTGATTACCCATTTTTACCTCCCGAAAAACGAAACTATTTTGTATCCAATTAGTTCAAAATACCTTATTTCGCCAAATTATTTCCAAAACCTCCGAAAAGCGACAAAAAAGAAACCTACTATTTCAAATGAGAAAGGCTAAACTCCCATTGCATCAAGGGAATTTAGCCTTTTCTTTAACACCTATTTCAACGTCAAAAGCGTCACACTCTCCACATGCGCCGTTTCAAGTAAGTACTTATTATAACGTACAACTGTGATCAAAAGTGCATAATACTGCGGTTTTCAAATCAATGTAGTTATTCTATTGCATTTTAATGGTATTAATAAAATCTAATTGTGTGGTCAGGATGTGGTCAATTACTATTGGCTTGAATGGATGGTAGAAACTTGTCAAAATTTGTGTAAATATGGAAAATGTATTACTATGTATATAGAGTGTACTCTTTTTATGGAAGGTGCGAGATTAAAATGAGAAATCATATGTTCTATCGACCGCTCCAGGAATCAAACTTAAGCGTTGAAGCAGAGACACTGAATGAATTAAAATTTTTAATTCGAGAGGAATTTGAAATTGACAAGGCAATCCGTGAAAAATTCCCAATCGAACTTTTTGGAAAACCTTCAGATACATTGTTAATTGAGGGCTCTAAAGATGTTATGGAATGTTTTAAAAGTATTGATGCAAAAAAAGTAGACATAAAAGATAAAATAAAAAACATCGATCACCTTGGATTTGATGATGGTGAAATTGTTCTTAACTTCAAAGATGATGATATAACTGCAACAGCAGTTTATGATTTCACTTACGATTTCTTTGAAGACCTGTTTGATATGGGTAAATACTCGAAATTTTGCAGAGAAAATATGTTATTAGATTTAACAAAATTAAATGTCGAGTGGTTATTCGAAAAATTCAATGAAAAAGAAATGCAATATAGATTACTCAATTTGGGTGAGGAATACTTCTTAAGAGGAATTACCTCTACTGTATATAAAAACTACGACAATAATCTAGCTATTTATATTGGCTTTTTAGCATTGCATAAATTTGCAGCTGAAATGGACGTATCATTTTATATCGAGAAAGCATATCTTAGCGATTCTGCAATATCAATTTTATTCAGACAATTAAAACCTATAACAATAAAAGGTGTAGGAGAAGTCTATTTTGGTGCAGTATTGAAAAATAATGAAATTAGAGATAGCACCTTCTCATTAGAATTTAGATACACTGTAGTAAATGGTAATGATAGTTTTTCAGGAATTCCCACCTTACGAGACGCAATTTTCAATATTAAACATACCAGTAGTATTCATACAATGGAAACGAACGTAGAGAAAATTTATAAAATGAGAGAATTGCAGGATGTTATGCTCTCTTACATCAAGCAATTTAGCAAATTAGAAAAAATATCAAAAGCTGAATTATACCCACTATACACGAAAGTGATAAATGCAAAGAGTAAACTTCAATCGGGGACAAGAACTAAGGTCAAAGAATATTATGAGCGTGATTTTGTAGAAAACACACAATCACTAATTCAAATTTTTAGTAAAATTACTGATTTTTCAGTTGAAATTGAAGAAAAACTGTTTCTTGAACATTTATACCATGAGGCTATTACTGAACTAATTAAAAAAGAAAAGGAAAAGGTTGGTAATTAGAGCGTGACTCTATTGATTAAATGATGTTCTAATAAAGTAGTATTCTTCTTGTGATGAATTCACAAATAGGATACTGCTTTTATTTTTTGTTATAGTTTTTCCGAGATCAAAAGTCGCTGGCACCTTGCGTAAGTTTCCGTTCCTTATAGAAATGTTGAGATAGATGATGTTAGAAAAGCCGAGCAGGCATAGAAAGGGTTTCCTTGTGAATCGGAGTGGAACAACGCCAAAAAGGGTAGCAGGTTGGGGCTTTAAGGCCCCGGCCTGTTACCCTTTTTGGTATAGCTTTATTCGAATAATACTATTCAATTTAGGGTATCTAGGGGAAATCAATCGAAGTAGCTTTAAACATTTTAATTTGAGCAGGATTGTGTTCGATAATTGGAGAGAATGCAGGGTTATCACATGTAAAAACTATGCTAGTAACTTCATGGCCGTCTTCATCTCGAATGAGAAAATACCTCCTTACTAGAGATGAGTTATCTTTAAATACTATAAGAACAATATCTCCGCTGTTTATTTTATCATTCTCAGAAATGTGGATATTTGCACCTTCAGGTATCGTCGGTTCCATTGAATTATCTTGCATTTTAATGCCTGAATAGGGATTTGTAAAAAAGCGTTCATCTTTATTCGAAGGGTCTAGCATAATGTGTGAACTGCTAATGTCAGACCAATTTTCAAACAGATTTGAATGAGATTTTAAGAATTCTATATCTGATAAGCCATTAAGCATTTGCTCATGCATTTGTAATCTAAAATCGGTGTATTGATTCCTAGCAATTGATAAAGCTACATCTTTTAGATATTTAATACTTGTTCCTATTAGTTCTTTAATGAATTCTGGTGCTTTCTCTAAATATCCCTCATATAGAAGGCGTTCCACATCGCCTCCACATACTTTTGCCAGAGCTGTATTAACTTCTTCGGAGGCAGGAGCCTGCTTCCCTGTTTGCAATCTACTGATATAAGCTGGTGTGATTTTTACACCATGCTCTTCACATTTTTCTACAATCTCTTTTAATGTTAGTCCGCTTTTTTTCACCATAAGAGCAAGTGTTTCACTATAGCTCATTGCATCGGCCCTCCCATTTCTTATATTAATTTTGATAGAAAAAACGGTCAAATAAAACAATACACCAAAATATACATTGACTTAATCTGGTATTAAAATATACAATTAAGTTAATAGGCGTTAACTAAAAAGGAAATAGAGGTGTTCATACTGGATATTAAATTACTAAATTCGTTACTCACGGATATTGAGAAGTATTTACAGACGCAAGCTAAAACAAGAGCAATACAAATGGGTATTGAAAAAAAGCTAATAGAAAAGATTGCTTTAGCCCGGCAAGCAACGAAGTAGCGCAGCCGATACCAGCATGGAGCGAAGCGGAATGGTGGCTTCGGTCTTGATAGGGAGAGGCGAGATGTGCCAGGCTGGTTTAGCGGACAAGCCCGAACTTGGCTTGGCCGATAAGCCTTGTCCTGCACACTCGTAGAGGCTCCCTGTCAAGACTGAGGCGTTAGTCCCTCGCTAGGGCGCCGCCCCTATAACATGCGCCCCTCAAATTACAACCCAAAGGTGGTAGAAGGCTTGATCTTAAAAGGTTTTGACACTCTTGAATTTGGTTTAAACATTGAAAGATATGAAACTAGTCTCAGACCGCATTTAGACATCTTCAAAAAATCTAAGGAGGAGGCTCAAGAGACAGGAGTAGAAAGGACTATAATTTTGAACAACGTTTCATTAACCGTTCATCGTACTGGTAAACGATTCTATCCTTACAGATTGTCATGTGATGACTTTATCATTTTTTTCGCTGATAAGGAATTGAAAACGAATCCTCCGGTTTTTGTACACTTTTTATCAGGATACATTTGGTCATTTGGCTTAGCTGGTGCTTATCAAAATTTTACTGAATGGTTTAAATGTTTTACGGATTCCTACTATCGAAATCAAGTCTCACGTGCGGATATATGCACTGATAGTGATTTGGTAACATTTAAACAAATCGATACCAAGGGGGTGATAACAAGGGCGAGAAAAAAGGAAGATTGTTTTGTTAGTGGGGAATACAGTAACGGAAGAAGGTTCAGCGGATTCCGAGTTGGTATAGGTGGTCCATTACTAGCACGAATCTATAATAAAACGATGGAGATTCAAAAGTCTGGGAAGGACTGGTTTAAACAAATTTGGCGAGAGCATGGATGGGATGAAGATAAAGATGTATGGCGAATTGAATTTCAACTTCGCCGCGAGGTCTTAAAGGAATTCTCTATTCACACGATAGATGACTTGTTGGAGAAGGAGAATGGTTTGTGGGCATACCTGACTCGTGAATGGCTGACAATTAGGCAACCGACACGAGACAACGTCTCCCGTTGGAAAATAAAACGGAAGTGGGCTGTTATTCAAAAAGCAGGTATGGAGTATGAGGCATCACCATTAACCAGAGAACTAGTTAAACAAGGCAGTATGAAGCAGTTATTAGATCAGGGGGCAGGTATACTACTTTCAATTGCTGCTGTAGGGAACCATGATTCAATTGAAGATACAGCCAAGTTATTTCAATCCTGGGCTGAGATCGGTTTAAACAAAAAAAATACGTCTTTCCAAGAAGAGAAAGAACGTAGAAGAAAAAAATACTTATTCAATGATTAGCTTATACAGATTTGGAGGAAAAATCAATGATCAATAAAGCGACAAACATAGAAGAATATCCATTGGTGTTAACCGCAAATCATATTGCTGAAATTATCGGTGTTTCGAAAAGAGTGGCTTATGAAGTTATGGAGAAATCGGGTTTTCCATTGATACGTATAGGACGTTGCAAGCGTGTTACGAGAGAAGCATTGTTCAAGTGGTTAAATGAGCAGTACACCTAGAAGGAGAAGGACATGAAAGGTTACTTTCGTAAGCGCGGTAGTCTTTGGTCGTTTACAGTGGACATTGGAAGAAAGCCGGATGGTTCAAGATACCAGAAGACAAAAGGCGGTTTCAAAACCAAGAGAGAGGCTGAACAAGCGTGTGCTGAATTGATCACGCAGCTAACTAAGGGAGATTATCTGGAACCTAGTAAAAAGACGGTACAGGAAGCTATGGAAGCATGGCTACAGACTATATTACAGTCAACTTTGCGTATCTCAACCTATGAGAATTACTCTAAGGCAATATTGAAACGAATAATCCCTGCTTTGGGAAATTTGAAACTAAAAGACGTTCATGCTGATCATATTCAATCTTTCTATTTGACGTTGGTGAAAGAAGGACTGTCTCCAGAATATATTCGGTATCTGCATTCCATATTAAAGAGTTTTTTTACGTATCAAGTCAGATTACAGAACATTACGAAAAATGCAGTCGCACTTGCTGTTCCACCGAGGATCGGACGTAAAGAACAAAGGACGTGGTCAATTAAAGAAGCCGTCCGTTTTTTAGAAGTGGCTAAAGAGGATAACCAGACCTACTACATTGTGTATCTATTAGCTTTGTATACAGGGCTTAGAAGGGGAGAGATATTATCACTACGTTGGAAGGATTGCGATCTGAATCAGGGGAAAATTAGCGTTTGCCACACGCTGTATTACTCTAACCAGCAATTTCATTTCTTAGAGCCTAAAACGAGCCGTTCAAATCGACTGGTGTCCATACCTGACACTGTGGTCGGGGTATTAAAGTCTTATCGTTTACAACAGGAGATACACAAAAGAGAAATGGGGAGTGCATACGAAGATTACGACTTGATAGCTGCAAATGAAATTGGTCAACCAATTAATCCACGAAGTCTAACAGGACATTTTCGGCGAATGATACAAAAGGCGAGTGTTCCAAAAATTCGTTTCCATGATACTAGGCATACTCACGCAACGATTCTCTTGAAGCTCGGGGAGCATGTCAAAATCGTTTCAGAACGTTTGGGGCATTCAAACGCAGCGATGACGATGAATGTGTATAGTCATGTGACAAGTGACATGCAAAAAGAGGCAGCAAGGAAATTTGAGACAGCGTTAAAAATCAATAGTGGTGATTTGGAGGGAACAGATGGCTAAGAAAAAGAGAGATATCCCGCGCTCTCAATCACAAACCAGATTGCTTAGAGTACTTAATATTCCTTTTGATTCAGCCTTAGACTATTACGCAATCGGTGATCTTTTACAATCAAATGGTTTTCCGAAAAATGGAATACCATTTGATGTTAATCCATCTACTGCAAAAGGGTGGTCGGATGAAACGCTAATTTTGGAAGCTATCCGCCAAAAGCATATGAAAGAGGAACACAATCTGATTTGGTGTGTGGTTTGCAAAACTTTCCATGAGATGAACAACACTCATAATAGAATGGAGGATTGAAAATTATTATTCACTTATCGAGGGAGCAAGCAGTTTTTTTCGAAACAATGTTGGATCTAAATTATGATTTTGAGCTTGAACTGCTTATTTTAGCCTACCATGATTTTTCACGTCTTGATTTTTCTTCACATAGCGACAAAGACGTACATAGCAGGGCAAAGCATCTAATAAAGCATTACGAAGCATTGGGAAAGGGTGTCGACCTGTACGATACCAGGTGGGCAATTTTAGAGAAATTAGATTTAGATGATGCGGAATGGGAGTATTTAGATTTAGACGAAGAGAAGGGAGTCTTTATATGAGAGAGATGTTATTTGAAACAAGTGAAGGACATAGGCTCATTGGGGTATCTACTCAACCAACGGATGCTCAGATAGAAGAAATCTTGGAAATTCAGAGAAAAATGAGGATGGGTGCATTTGATGCAGTGTTTATTCTAAGAACTCGATTGAACAGAGTTACAATTGTAAATAAGGAAGAAATTGTACATATTCGCCCAGTAACAGTATTCGATAAAGAATATGATCCCCATTTAGGTATTGGAGTAGAGTAATAAAATCTATTCATCCCGTGAATGAGAATGCTAGCTCGCGTATTACTTTTTAAAAGGCTTCTTAATGGGGTTCCCTGCCGAGGCCCTAGGCGTCGGCAGGGACGCATTAGAGTGATGAATAGAGTTTATAGGCTAAGAATCATATGTTGTCCACATCAACCAATGAAAGGAAGAACAATAGATGGATATTTTTTATAACACGAACTTTAAAGAAAGAAATGGACAGATAACAGAATGCGAAGTCCAAAAATTCGAACATGGGGTAAAAACGCAGAGTGTGACACTCAAAGTGGGAACGATTTGCAAAATGGAAACAAGCAAAAGGGCGGAATCAGAGAGTCAATTTAGAGAGGGAACTATTGAAGAATTTATTCGTGATAATATTGGAAATCCAATGTGGGCAGCTATACGATTTTTTGATACGAATCGTGTTATGAGGGTTGAACTAATTACGCTAATATAGATTTTTTTATATCTACAAAGGGGCTGACCTCGAATGGCTAATCCACAAAAACAAAGCTTCATTCATTACTATATGTATTTCAGACGTTACCTTTCTGCCAAGCAATCATACGATTTAGCACTACAGAAGGTACCCGGTTTGACTCTTACAGTAGACTACTTGGAACAAGTCAGACGATCTAAAGAAGGCAATGCCAAAAGCAAAAGAAAGAAGCAAAGGGAGAAAATGATTAGCGAAGTCCGTGAGCAAAAAAGGTCATTTTGGAATCGAATGTGGTCAAAATGTGGTCAGCGCCTGTTTTCTTCCTAAAAAGATCATCATCTAACGTCAAATGAAGAAGGCTAAACTCCCGTTCTACCAAGGGATTTTAGCCTTTTCTCTTTCAACTATTTCAACGTTAAAAGCGTCACACTCTCCACATGCGCCGTATGCGGAAACATATCCACCGGCTGCACACTCTTCAATTCATACCGCTGCATCAGCTTCCCAACATCCTTCGCCAGCGTAGAAGGATTACAAGACACATACACAATCTTCTTCGGCTGCACATCCAACAAAGAACGAATCAGCGCATCATCCAGCCCAGTCCGCGGCGGGTCGACTACGACGACATCCGGTCGAGTCCCTTGCTTGGCCCATTTCGGCATCAAGACCTCGGCACGACCCACGTGAAAGCTGGCATTCGACGCTTGGTTACGCTGTGCATTACGATGGGCATCCTCGACAGCCTCAGGAATCAGCTCGATCCCGCGAACCTCGCGGGCATAAGGAGCGAGCCACAAGCCAATCGTTCCGGTACCACAATACAAATCGAGCACGAGCTCTTTTCCGGTCAGTCCAGCAGCCGTTTTCACTTGATTGTACAGCTTTTGCGTCTGCTCGGGATTCAATTGGAAGAAGGCACGAGCCGACAAGTCGAAGGACAGCTCACCTAGCTTTTCAGCGATGGAAGCTTTGCCCCATAAGGATATGGTCTTGTCACCAAAAACGAGTGACGTTTTTTGGTTGTTTACGTTTTGCGCGATTCCTACCAGCTCGGGCAGTTTCGTACGGAGCTCCAAAATCAGTTCTTTCACCCGTGGAATTTCTGGGGTAGCCGTTACAAGTGTTAATTGCGTTTCACCCGTAGCAAAAGCGACACGAGCGACGATCGTGCGGATAACGCCCGTCCGTTTTTTCTCGTCGTAGACCGGAATCCCGAGCTCTTCGATAATTTGCTTCGCTGTTTGGACGATTTTCGTTGTCGCTTCATGCTGCACCTGACAGCCTTCCAAGTTGACGAGCTGGTGGCTGCCTGTTTGATACAGTCCAGCGATGAGCTTACCATTTTCCTTACCCACCTGAAACTGTGCTTTATTGCGATACGACCACGGATTATCCATACCAATCGTAGGGGAGACTGGTGGCTGATTCAGTCGAGCATACTTGCGCAGTGACTCGATGACGATTTCCTGCTTACTCGCGAGCTGTGCGGCATAATCCATGTGCTGCAAGCTGCATCCGCCACACTCCGCATAGACCGGGCAGGGGGGATTCGTGCGAGATGCTGATTTTTCAACGACTCGTAAAAGTCGCGCGGTCGCGTATTTTTCTCTTGCCTCAGTCACCTCCGCATGGACGACCTCGCCTGGGAGAGCACCCTCTACGAAAACGATTTTTCTTTTAAAATAGCCGATCCCTTCGCCATTAATGCCCAAGCTCTTGATCGTGAGCGTCATTTGCTGGCCGACACGGATGCTGGCGTCTTGTTCTTTTTTATATGTTGTCATCTGTTCCGTTCTCCTCAAGCAATTCAGTATTTCCCTATTATAGAGTATTACGAGAGAGGTTGCATGCTTGCGACAGGGTCTCAGGTGTCTCTGAAAGTCCCACAGATAATGGAAACTTCCTGTCCAGCGTTGTTTTTGTTATAATAGTGCGGAGAATAATGAGGGAGTTGTGACATTACATGCAGGATCTATTTGAAAAAATGAAAGAATATCTCAACATGGATACTGAGATTTCTTTTGACGAGTTTGATGGCTACTACAAAAAGGTAACCGCGTTTCTAAACGATAGCTGGGAAACGTTGAACGAGGAAGATACTATGCTCATGCTGTTCATCCTCGACAACCTCAAGTCGAACGGTGAAGATCGTTCCAAGCGCAAAATCAAGGAAGCGAAAAAATACGCAAAAATGGCGCAGCGCACTGAGATTTGGGCAAATGCACTGATCGGCCGTCTGCGTGAAGCTGGTTTGACGGATGAAGAAATCGGCAAGCGTTACGAAGCGATTTACGAAGCAGTATAAGATGTAGCGAATAGAAAAACGGGTACCGTTTTGAGTGCAAACGCTCGAAAAGGAACCCGTTTTTTTGTCATTGCTTTCCTGCCAAATAACAAGAAGATTGACAAGTTGTGGGTTTCGGCGTAGAATGTTTAACTAATTCGAATAGTTCGTATGTATGAGCGTTGAAAAGGAAGAGTAGAAACAGTAAGCAGCGTGCAGAGAGCCGTTCCCTGTGCTGAAAGAATGGCCGCCAGCCTGTTTTGAAAATCACCTTGGAGCATTGTCCTGGAAAATCAGCTTGTCTAGCCAGTGAGTATAGGACAACGAATTCGTCCTCGTTATCGGACGGGAGTTTCATAGTGAACTTCCTAAGTCTGTTTTTCGTGAGGAAACAGAAAAGCTGAGTGGTACCGCGATGCCCTCGCCTCAGCCAGCCGTGCGCAAATTGTGCGTAGCTGGTTTGGGGCGGGGGCTTTTTGATTTGGGCTGGTCCTTACAACAACAGAGAAGATACTTAGGAGGAACATATATATGCATACGGTCAGAGTGGAAGACATCGTAGTAGCCAATCACGCATTGAAAGACGTGGTGGAGAAGACGCCATTGCAAAAAAACAAAGGACTGTCTGAGCGCTACGGCTGCAACGTGTATTTGAAAAGGGAAGACTTGCAGATCGTTCGTTCCTTCAAAATCCGCGGTGCTTATCATTTCATGCGGAATCTTTCGACAATGGAGCGGGAGCGTGGTGTCGTTTGTGCAAGTGCGGGCAATCATGCGCAGGGTGTAGCCTACTCGTGTAACCATTTGCAAATCAAGGGAACGATCTTTATGCCAGCGACGACCCCACGTCAAAAAATATCGCAAGTCAAGCTGTTTGGCGGCTCCTATGTAGAAGTTGTATTGATCGGTGACACCTTCGATGATTCTTTCGCAGAGGCGATGAAGTATTGCATTCAGGAAGATCGGACCTTTGTCCATCCATTTGACGATCCATTGGTGGTAGCTGGACAAGGAACAGTCGGATTGGAGATTATGAATGATTTGGAAGAACCAGCTGATTTCGTCTTTATGAGTATCGGCGGAGGTGGATTGGCAGCGGGTGTGGGAACGTACGTAAAAGGCATCAGCCCGAACACACAGATCATTGGGGTGGAGCCAGCAGGAGCAGCTTCGATGCAAGCCGCTCTGGAGCAAAATGATGTTGTCACCTTAGATGAAATTGACAAGTTTGTCGATGGTGCAGCCGTCAAGCAAGTGGGGCAGCTAACGATGAGTATTTGTCAGGAGCTGCTGGATGACATCGTGCTGGTCCCGGAAGGCAAGGTATGCACAACCATTCTGGAGTTGTATAACAGCAATGCCATCGTCGTAGAACCTGCAGGTGCCCTGTCGATTGCTGCTCTCGATTACTACCGGGATCAAATCGCCGGGAAAAACGTAGTGTGTGTCATCAGCGGTGGAAACAACGACATTGACCGGATGCAAGAGATCAAGGAACGCTCCCTGCTGCATGAGGGCTTGAAGCACTATTTTGTCATCAATTTCCCACAGCGTGCCGGAGCCTTGCGAGAGTTTATGGAAAAAGTACTGGGACCACATGATGATATCACACGCTTTGAGTATACGAAAAAGAACAACAAAGAAAATGGCCCAGCGCTGGTTGGGATTGAAATGAAATGCAAAGACGACTATCAGCCGCTAGTCAGTCGGATGAAGCAGCACGGTATCCGCTATGTAGAGATTACGCATGATCCGTATTTATTTAATTTGCTGATTTAGGCCCTTGTGTTACAACAGATGCAGAATTTGCAAAAATGTATGAATACAGCGAAAAAAGGAGCAATAAAGAGAGAATGAGCGCGAGAGAAAGATAAATCGGCGTAATGTATTATAACAAACTTTTATAAAACAGGTGCTGTTGTAATACAATACAGATAATAACACACGGGGGGTTTTAATCATGACGCCGATCACTACTTTCTTTCGCAATCTCGAAGCAAAATGCTGTGCTGCTTGCGGCCAGATGATCCACGAACAAGCAGAATCGTATGCAACAGAATGCACGCCATGCCAAGAGCACGCATCCTTTGACGCTTACAAGTACTATCATCAAAAACGCTAATTCGAACATGAATACTGGATAAAACAGGTGTACCACAGGGCATGAGCCATGGCAGGTATACCTTTTTTTTGATTCAAAGAAAAAGCCGCTGTTCCATAACAACGGCTTTTTCGCCTGTCAGCGTGATTTTTCGGCGTGCTTTGCAGCTTCCTGCTTGACGTAATCAATCAGTCCCAATTGAAAGCCTTCCTGTGTAAGGAGACGTTTGGCTTCGTACGTACTCGCATAGTAGGCTTGGACATGCGGATCGTTGTCCAGAACGAAACGACACGCCTGATCACGAGACAACTCCTGGTACCAGTCTGTCTGTTTGATTTGGGCGAGGAGATCATCATAGGCAGGTTCTGGCTTTTTCCATGGATTCAAACGATGAATAATTTCACCAAGGATTGCAACAACGATTAGAATTCCGATTAAAAACATGGCTGTCACCTCGAAGGTTGGATCACTCTCATGGTACCACTCTCCTGGAGGCCCCGCTATGGGGAAGTCGGTCTGCTTGCAAAACAAGGAGAAAGCAGGCATGCTATATACTGTAAATAGAAAGGGCCCGATTGCTTGGGAAAAGGAGGGTTCGATATGTTTCATCCGCTTGTTTTTGACAATATCAGGGTTGTGTTGGAAGGTGCAGTATACGACCGGGACTTCGAAGGGGCAATCACGATTACGAACCGTTCGGATGTCATGGATATGGCTACATTCCATCGACAATTTCAGATCCAGTTCAAGCTGGCTGATCAACATGATCATACTGCAGCTGTCCGTGCTGAGATGCAGCTTCGTACCCAGTTAGCTGATATTGCAGCCGAGCAGCTAGAACAGCCGTTGACAGATCATATCGGATGTACGATTTGCATCCATTTTTACTTGCAGATGGAAAATTACAGAGATGTACCCGCAGAAGCGAGAGAAATTACTTCGATTCTCAATGACATCTGGGGGCAGCGACCGTATATTACACAGAAAGTATCGGCTAAGCTAGAAGAGCATCGAATCGATTGGCCACCGAAGCAAATAACCAACCAGGTGACGCTGGACTTTCATCGGAAAATTGATGAAGGCAACATCGATGACCTGAACGAATTAATCGATTATACGGTTCAGTCCCTTCAAAAGCTGCAGCTATACATGGATCAACAAGCAAAAAGATAGGCGGACAGAACGGGGATTTACAAAAGGGCAGATGCGTATTATTATTTTGTTAACCTTATAACATCTTTAGTTAACAAAACGGAGGCTAGTACGCATGAGAAACGAACGCTTGAGATGGCTATTGCTCTCTGCCATCTTTGCTGCAATGACTGCGGTATTGTCGCAGGTGACTATTCCTTTGCCGTTGATTCCGATTACCGCGCAGACGTTAGCAGTAGGGCTGACGGCGACCATTTTGGGAAAACGATACGGGACACTGGCTTTGGTTATTTACGTTTTGCTCGGTGCAGTCGGATTGCCTGTATTCAGTGAGGCAAAAGGCGGATTGCAAATATTGGTCGGAAAATCCGGCGGGTACATATTTGGGTTTATTGCAACCGCTTATGTGACCGGACTCTACTTGGAGAAAACAAGATTCACCTTGAAAAACGCCATCATCGCCAATATCATTGGCATGTTTGTCACACTCGCTTTTGGTGCTGTTCAGCTCAAATACGTCATGGACATTCCTTGGGATAAAGCTGTCGCTTTTGGTGTAACGCCTTTCCTTATTGTAGGGGTTGTCAAAGCAGTTCTGGCTTCTTTGATTGGCATCAAGGTACGCGAGCGACTGATTGCTTCTCGTCTGTTGCGCACAGATCAACCTATTACACGATAAACAAAATGAATTTTTAAGCCATCCGAAGTTCGGGTGGCTTTTTTTCGCATAATCTCCTTATTGTGCCGGATACTATCGGTAGGATTTTTGCATGTAAAAAAGGAGGAGACCCATGAATATCACGATCACCGGTCCAAAAGGCCTTCCGATCTCAGGGAATTTGATGGCATTTCGCAGATCGCCGCTTCAGTTTATCCGCGACGCTGTAGAAGAGCATGGAGAAGTCGTCCATTTTCGCTTCGGTCCTTCCCGCCATATTTACCTGTTAACGAATCCGGATCACATCAAAGAGGTTTTGGTCAGCAAGCAGGCGCATTTTCGGAAAGGGAAAGGATTGCAGGCGGCACGACCTGTCGTAGGGGATGGGATTCTCACCAGTGAAGGAAAAAAGCACCTGCGACAACGGAGGCTTATGCAGCCAGCTTTTCATCGAGAACGTATCGCCAACTACGGGGAGGTAATGGTCCGGCAAGCAGTGGATCTCATGGCGGATTGGAAAACCGGAGAGCTTCGCGATATTCATTCAGACATGATGAAAGTAACCCTTGCGATCATTACAGAGACGATGTTCGGCAAAACCGTCAAGGAAGGCGCCGATCAGATTGGACATGCCATTGATGTTGGTTTGAAGTACGTGGCAAACAAAGGCTCCTCTTTTATCGACATTCCGTTGTCCGTACCTACCAAAGGCAATCGGGAGTTCCTGGAGTCGAGTGAGCTGCTGGACAAAACGATCTACTCCTTGATCGAAGCTCGGCGTAATAGCGAAGGAGAGGAGCATAAGGACTTGTTGGGGATGCTTTTGGCAGCGCGTGATGAAGATGATGGGGAAGGAATGACAGACGAGCAGGTGCGCGATGAGGTCATGACCATTTTTGTAGCTGGCCATGAGACGACGGCGAATACCATGTCATGGATTTTCTATTTGCTGGCTACATATCCCGAGGTGGAGAAAAAGCTGCATGACGAGCTGTCGACGGTTCTGTGTGAAAAGCTGCCGACAGTCGAGGATCTTCCCCAGCTGAAGTATACGAATCTCATTGTACAGGAAACGCTGAGGCTCTACCCTGCGGCCTGGACGATTAACCGGGAAGTGGTAGAAGAGGTTGAGATCGGCGGTCACACATACAAGCCTGGCGAAACACTGATGATGAGCCAATTTGTCATGCACCGTAACCCACGCTATTATGAACAGCCTGAACAATTCATTCCAGAGCGTTTTGACAGCGATCTCTTAAAACGAAATCCAGCTTATGCTTATTTCCCGTTTGGCGGCGGGCCGCGTGTTTGTATCGGGAACAACTTTGCTTTGATGGAGGCAGCTTTGCTACTGGCGACGATCGCACAGCGATATCGACTACGACTGGCTGAACCGAATCAGACAGTAGAGCCTGAGCCGTTGGTTACCTTGCGTCCCAAGAACGGACTACCGATGCGTTTGGAGAAGAGATAGAAAAAAATGGAAACGGAGGGCAAAAAAAGAGGCATCTTATCAATACGGTTTCGCCGATTGTGTCAGATACCGAACTGGGGGTTATTTATCACTGAAAGCAACATGCTTACAAAAATTATTTTACTTGTAAAATATAAAGAAAAAATTAACTAAGAATAAATCAATATAAAGAAAGGGTAGCTTGTGAAAGCTACCCGTGGAAGAAGGGGATGGTGAAGGAGAAACTGCTTCCCATTCCCAGTTCACTGTTTACCCTGAGATCTCCGCCATGAAGCCGGACGATGCTCTTGCAAATCGTTAAGCCTAAGCCTGTACCGCCGCTATTGCGATTTCGTGATTTTTCCGTCCGATAAAACTTGGTGAAAATCTTCGGCAAATCTTCAGTAGCGATTCCTTCACCTTTGTCGATGACAGTAAAAAGGACATGTCCTTCTCGCTGATCACAAGTAAGGTAAATGGAGCCATCGGGCTTGTTGTAGTGAATGGCGTTGTTCATCAAGTTTTCCATGACACGGCGCAGCTTGGTCTCATCCGCTTCAATGTGTAGTTCATTGGAGATGCGCAGCTTCCATTGAAAGGTGAGGCCTGCCTCTTTGATTCTTGGCAAATAGTCCTCAATGATTCCTCTCAAGAAGCTTTTGACATGAATGCGGTTAATGTCGAGTCGAACTTCGGAGCTTTGGGTGGTGAAGTCCTGCAACTCATCCAGCAGCTTTTCTAAGTCCGTCGTTTTTAGCTCGATTTTGCCCATCTGTTTCTGTATTTTGGTCATATCCGCCACACGACCAGAGCCGATATATGACGCATACCCTTTGATCGTGGTAAGAGGTGTGCGGAAGTCGTGGGCGATTGAAGCAATCATTTCGGCCTGTCTTTCTTCCGCTAAACGAAGCTCATCAACCATATCCCCGAAATATCGAAAGAGTTGCCCAAACTCATCATGCGAGCGATACGTAAAAGTGACCAGCCGCTTCCCTTCCTGGATTTCTTGGGTGACGCGCGATAATTCGTTCACGGGTCGTAGTATCCAGCGAACGAACAAAGCGAGCAGAATCAATCCCACCAGACTAATGCTTCCGTAAATAAACAAAAGCATCATGGAAACCCCTGTTGTCGCCATCATGTCGTAATCATCTGTGTAGAAATAAACAACGATCTCCCCTACACGCGGTGGCTCCTGCTGAAAATGGTACTCAGCGACCACTTTGAGGTCACTTTGCTTGGCAGATTCGCCACGGCTTGATGAGGAGGGAGAAGGCATTTTCAAATTATAGGCGCGTGATGTTTTGCTGTAGATGGTGTTACCATTAGCATCCTTCACGACCATTCGGTACATCACGTCGTCTGGCAACTGCTTATCAAGCTCCAAGCGTTCGACTGGGTCCTTGAAATTACTGACGAGAAGCAGTTGATTGAGCATGACCTTCTCTGCGGCTTCCTTCTCAGCCTGGTACTGATTATGCCGATCATTTTTGAGTTGAGCGACAATAATGTCTTGAAAAACAAATTTAAACAACAAAATATTGAGTGTGAGCAAGGCAATGAAGGAGAGTAAAATTTTATTGCGTAAGCTCATTTAAAGCTTCTCCCCGATAAATACGTAGCCTGTCCCCCATTGTGTTTTGATGAACTGCCGTTCTGTTTCCAGCTTTTCACGGAGGTTTTTGATATGGACGGTCACTGTATTGAGCGAGCCATAACCATATCCCCAGACACGGTCATAAATTTGCTCTCTAGTAAAAACGATGCCCGCGTTTTCTGCGAGGAATGTGAGCAGTTGAAATTCTTTTGTAGAGAGCTCAATCTTTTGATTACATACATAAACGGAATACGTTTCTTTATGAATTTCCAGGTCCTTGAATTTCAAAACTGTAATTGGAGAAGAGGCTGTTTCCTTCTCAGGCTGCTCTTCGGTATGTTTGCGAATGCGCTCATAGCGACGAAGGTGGGCACGAATGCGAGCGAGCAGCTCTTCTGTATCAAAAGGCTTCGTGATGTAATCGTCTGCGCCGATTTCGAAGCCGACTACCTTATCTACCGCTTTTCCTTTTGCACTGAGAAACAGTATAGGCAAATCCCACTCACGGCGAATTTGAGAGCAGAGCTCGTAGCCACTCATGTTGGGCATCATAATATCCAAAAGGATCAGGTTGGGTCGCTCTCCTTGGCTGAGCAGGGAGAGTGCATCTTCTCCGCTCTCTGCGGAGGAAACGGTGAAGCCTTCGTTCTCCAAAATGTCTTCTAGCAGTTCAATAATTTCCAGATTGTCATCGACAATTAAAATGTGATCTTTCACCGGAACAACCCCCAGTTACTTCTATTAATAAGGAATACCATTCAAAGAATGGGTCTTGTCTATCATAACATGCTTTGACCTGGTCAGGGGAAGAAACCCCGTAAGTTATTAAGTTGTTCGAATATGTGAGGGTACCTCTTTAGACCAGGTACTAAATTTCGTCAGAAAAAGCCAGAGACGTTTTGTCCCTGGCTTTTATTATTTTGCCGAACGACTATTTTTGAGCTGGTTTTTCCGGCAACGATGCAGCTTGCACCGCTTTTTCCTTTTTCGGAATTTCTGCTTTCGCTAGAACAGGAACGCTCAGACGCTTGGCGCCTACATAACGCTTGCTCCAGTAGTATGGATCGTTCAACTTGGTGTTGACGACTCCACGACCAGATTCCGAGTGCACGAATGTGCCGTCTCCAATGTAGATACCCACGTGAGAAATGCTGTGACCGTTCGTATTGAAGAATACGAGATCGCCTGGCTGCAATTCTTTTCTGTCAACCTCTGTACCTAATTCGTACTGGGAAGCAGAATTGTGAGGTAGATCTACACCTAACGCATCAAATACGTAGCGCGTGAAACCGGAGCAGTCAAAGCCCTTTTTGGACGAGCCGGAAGATTTGTAAGGGGTACCGTACAAGTCGCTGACTACTTCACCCAGAGAATTCTCCTCAGCAGCCTGTGCAGCGCCTGCCCCCATAGCAAGCAATCCAGCCATAAATAAAGATAAAACCACCTTGCGCAAAAGAAACTGCTCCCTTCGTGAGCCTACGAGGTTAGCTGAAGGGTTCGGTCGAAAGGACGCCCTAGGCTGCTAGGAGTAGCAACCATTCACCCCAAAAACGTGGTTCCCCCGTTTCCGCCAAGCGGAATTCGGCTATTTTTCGATGTTTTTTTACACGCACTCTTACGAAGATTCTACGCCAGTCCTTTTTTTCCTTCTTTTTATCTGTTCGTTCACATATTCGTCACAAAGATACCGTCAAATGCTGTAACGTTTTCGTTCGATAGTGCAAGCCGCCTTTCGACGCGGCCTTGTTCTGGCTTGGGGGACAGCTTGTCCGATTAGGGCAGGAAATTCTCTCCGTCCGAGGACGGAGGGAAAAACCAACCGCACGCCCGTTATGGGAAGCCTATACCGGGGGCTACAATAAGGGCATAACGTTCCACAAGCACCACATGCAAAACGAATGGAGGTAAGCGAGTAATGAGCGAACGGTCTGGCAAAGTTCTACTCGGGCTGGTTCTGCTGCTAGTCGGTGGGGTGGTTCTTCTAGATCTGGTGGGTATCGATATCGGAGATTTGATCGGGTTCATCATTCCCGGCGTGATCATGTTATACGGTGCCAAAAAGATCATGGGACAAACCGGTTCACGTTTTTGGGGAATCCTAGTCTTCCTATTCGGGTTCCTGATGTTGATTGGCAAGCTTGACCTACTGTTTCACGCGCTTCTGGCCATTGGGGTGATTTATCTGGGATATCGCTTACTGCGTCCCAGCCAAGAACCAAAACAAGCGCCACCTGCTTGGGAGCGTGAATGGGCCCAAAAAGTATTAAAGGAAGATACGCTGGACACTTGGGAGAGAAACGTAACAAAACGGTCATAACCGTTTTAGCAGCCGCAATAACACTATGTCGCAAGAGTCTTTTGGATGAACAATATGATGTGATATGATGAGGAGGAAAAAATAATGAGTATCTTTAAACGTTTGCGTGACCTGACAGTAGCTTCGGTAAATGATGCATTGGATTCGATGGAAGATCCGGTAGTGATGCTGAATCAATATATGCGTGACATGGAAGTAGAAATCGGACAAGTTGAAGTAGCGGTTGCCCGTCAAGTTGCACTGGAAAAGAAATTCCGTCAGCAATTGGACGAAGCCAATGCTCTGATCGAAAAACGCGATCGTCAAGTCAAGCTCGCCTTGTCTGAGGGAGAAGACGAGTTGGCTCGTCGAGCACTCGCTGACAAGAAGCAATACGAAGGCCGTGCAGCGGAATATGAAACTCTCTACCTGTCAGCATCCGAGGCAGCTGCGCAAATGCGCGAGAAGCTGGCTGAGCTGAAGGAAGAGTTCTATAAAATGCGTGCGAAAAAGTTCACACTGATGGCACGTGCACAAGTAGCTCGTACACAAAAGCAAGTTAATCAGGCAGTTGTCGGTATCGGCAATCAGTCCGCAGGCCGTGGCTTCGCCCGCATGGAGGAAAAAGTCATGCGCATGGAAGCAGAAGCGCAAATGAGTGGACAATGGCGTCAAACGAACCGCGCTTGGGAGAACGCTTTGTCTGAACTGGAAAAGGATGATCTCGATGCAGAACTTGCCAGCATCAAAGCATCCATTAATGAAGTGAAATCACCGATAGCCAAACCAGTACAATCCTAATTCAACAGGAACTGGGGGATAAGGTGTAGAATAGATTGTGTCAATTCGGCAGCCTGTGTACATCAGGCTGCTTTTCCCCTAGGAGGTACGATTCTTGCAAGACTTCTTGGTCTTTTTGCGGCGGTTTATCGCTGAGCCTGGACGCGTCGGTAGTATAATCCCCAGCTCTCGTTTTTTGTGTGGGCAAATGTTGAAAAGCGTCGATTGGGCTTCAACCGATGTGATCCTGGAGCTGGGACCTGGTACAGGGGCATTTACCCAAACGATCTATCAGCGCTTGCATCCCGGCACACAGTATGTGCTTGTGGAACGAGATTCCCAATTTCGCTCTATGCTTCAATCACGTTTTCCCGATCTTCCTATCAGGGAGGAAGCGACTAAACTTAGGTTTTACTTGGAGGAGCAGGACCTTGCAGGTGCAGATGTCATTATCTCAGGTCTGCCATTCGCCAATTTTCCACAAGAGCTGCGGGCAGCAATTCTGGACGAAGTTCAATCTGTACTGAAGCCAGGGGGCCTATTTATTACATTCCAATATTCGCTACAACTCCAAGCTGAGTTGCAGGATCGTTTTCCTTGGGTCGGGATCGACTTTACCCTGTTGAATATTCCGCCTGCATTCATTTATACATGTCGTAATGGTCAAAGTGAAAACGATCAGCATGGGGCGTGAGAGAGGAGACTTTTGTGAAACTGTCCCGTTTGCACAAAATGTTGGCTGGTGTCCTGATTATTTTTACGGGAATCGGTCTTTTGTTAGACAGTTTGGGTATCATTTCGTTCGGTCTATTTGATTTGTGGCCGATGGTGCTTATTTATTTCGGTCTTCGTTTGTGGGGACAGAAAAAGAGGATTGGCGGAGGGATTCTACTCTTCCTGGGGACCATCATCACGATGGACATGTGGTTTGGTGTCGGGATTGATGATTTGTTCCAGATTGCAGTGCCAATCGTGTTTATTTTTGTCGGGTTTCAGTTGATTCGAGGCAAGAACAGCAGTCGAGATCACCGTGTAAATCAACCATTGGGCGATAAGGAGACCCCATCTGCTGCTGAAACGATTTTGGCTAGTGATGCGAGTGTCCCGAATGACGTGAAGGTTTCAACAGAGGAACACACTTGGCTAGACAGCTGGAACAAATGGAAGCAGGCTGGTGGCAAAATTCCTCATCACGAAAGAATGTTTTCATCACCTGACGACACGTTGCCAAAAGATTCCCGCAGTTCTCTGATTGGCGATTATCACCTGACCTCGGGGCGTTTTGAACTGAATTACTTGCATGTCTGGCATGGAATCGGGGATGTTGTGATTGATCTTTCCCGGGCAGTGTTGGTGCGGGATGAAGCGGTTCTTGTCGTAGAGGGCTGGGTAGGTGATGTGACGATTTATGTGCCGGTCGATCTTCCTGTATCGGTAACGGCAGGGTTGAGTATTGGTGACCTGGAGGTGCTAAGCCACCGTCAGGGAGGTATCAATCGCAGTGTTAAGATTCGTGCTGATCAGTATGATGAAGCATTGCAAAAAGTAAACTTGCATATCTCGCTGCTTGTCGGCGATATAAAAGTCAAGTACATCTAGGAGGTACTGGCGGATGCGTCGACAGCGATTGGCAAGTATTCAGTGGCAATACGTGCGCTATGGCATGTTACTGGCCGTCAGTGCAGTTACTGCCGCGTTTATTTGCTTCTTTTGGCTATACTTTTTATGGAAAGATCACCCTGGGCTTCATCGGTGGTACAACGAAATAATCAGCGACCGCAACCTCGTGTGGTGGTTTGAAGAATATATAGGCATCCATCTGCCTGTCGATCCAGAGGGCTTGATTCAGCTTGCTGCTTTTGTTGTTTCTTTACCTGCAGGTGTCTTAGTGGCATTAATCATTTCCTATATCATCGGCAATTTGTTGAAAAAGAGACTCAGTGTACTGTGGGAAGCTGCCATGAAGCTTGGGCGCGGGATGCTGTCGTATCGGGTCCCCGAATTGGGTGTCGATGAAGTGGGCGAATTAGGATGGCAGATCAATCGCTTGGCTTCGCAATGGGAAGAGCAAGTAGCATCTTTGCAGCGGCTGTCGAACCACAATGCGGCTCTCGCTGAACAATTGAAGCATGCAGCGGTAACAGAGGAGCGACAGAGATTGGCGAGAGAACTGCATGACGCAGTCAGCCAGCAGCTGTTTGCCATCGCTATGACGACTGCGGCGATGAAGCGGCTTGTAGAAAAAAATCCCCAACGTGCAGCCCAACAAATTGAATTGGTCGAAGAGATGGCGGCAGCTGCACAAGCGGAGATGAGGGCATTGCTTTTGCATCTTCGCCCGGCTACGTTACAAAACAAGTCATTGAAGGAAGCCATTTTGGAACTTTTAGATGAGCTGACGCGTAAAAATACCATGCAGTTGACTTGGGAGATCGAAGACGTTGAAGGCTTGCCGAGTGGAATTGAGGATCATTTGTTCCGCATTTTGCAGGAGTCCTTGTCTAATACATTGCGGCATGCCAGAGCTACCCAGATTACAGTGAAGCTGTTTACGCTGCAAGAGCAGGTTCGCCTGCGAGTAACGGATGACGGTGTTGGTTTTGATCCGGATGGGGAGAAAATGACGTCCTACGGTTTGCGCAGCATGCAAGAACGCGTAGCAGAGGTCGGGGGCTCCATGGAGATTTACTCGGCGATTGGGAAGGGAACGCAAATTGAGGTGCGTATTCCTCTAATGTCACAGACGGAACGGGAAGGGTGAAGGCTCGGTGATTCGGGTACTACTGGTAGATGATCACGAAATGGTTCGGATGGGTCTGGCTGCTTATTTGTCTACAGAGGATGATATTGAAGTCGTAGCAGAGGCAGGCAGTGGGGAAGAAGGGGTGCGAATGACGCAAGAGCTGCGCCCAGATGTCGTTTTGATGGATTTAGTCATGGAAGGCATCGGCGGTGTGGAAGCGACTCGGCGTATTCGAGAAACCTGTCCATCCAGTAAGGTTATTGTCTTGACTAGCTTTATTGATGACGAAAAGGTATATCCGGTCATTGAAGCGGGGGCATTCAGCTACTTACTGAAGACTTCGCGTGCAGCCGAGATTGCAAAGGCAATCCGCTCTGCTGCGGCGGGTGAGCCCGTTTTGGAATCGAGGGTAGCAGGAAAAATCATGGCCCGTTTCCGTCACGGTCAAGAGTCTCATCCACATGAACAACTGACGCCGCGCGAGTTGGAGGTTTTGAAGCTAATCGGTCAGGGCAAGTCCAACCAGGAGATTGCAGATGAGCTGATTATCGGGATCAAAACGGTGAAGACCCATGTGAGCAACATTCTTGCTAAGCTGAATGTGGAGGATCGCACGCAAGCGGCCATTTACGTGCATACGCATAGTTTAGGCTAATCACATCGCATCATGTATAGGTAGACGCGCCAAAAAGCTCCTCAGTAAACAGGGGCTCTTTCGCGCGTTTACTTGTTTACACAGTTTTCTTGTATACAAACCGTGAGTTTTTTTCGTAGATGTGGTAAAGATAGTAAGTAACGAATGAGAGATTACGGAAAGGAGGGACGGGCTATGAGGCACAAACCTCAAACACGCTCCAAGGTGCTTTCGGCTGACAATGGCGTGGATATCGTTGGCGATGTTCACGGCTGTTACGACGAATTTATAGAATTGCTCAAACGCTTGGGATATGAACAAACCCGAGACGGTACCTATCGCCATCCCCACGGCCGAAAGCTCCTTTCCCTCGGTGATATCACGAGTCGTGGACCATACTCAATCCAAATGCTGCAATTTTTTCACCATCATGTCACGGCAGGTCTGGCTGAGATGGTGGATAGTAACCATGGGTGGAAAGTAGCTCGTTGGTTGGATGGAAGACCAGTGACATTGGCTCACGGAGATGAAAAGGTAGAAGAAGAGATTCGGCTGTATCAGCAAGAGTACGGTCCGAAGAAGGCCTCTTTGCTGCGAGAGCAAAGCCGCAGATTGCTGTTTTCTTCTCCTTCACACATGATCATCAAACGGAATGAAAAAATAGTAGTAGTCGCCGTTCATGCGGGGATTCGCGATGATTACATAGGGATGGATTCGCCTGCGGTCTACACGTTTTGTCGATACGGCGATGTGGCAGGGACAGGGCCGGATGGGCGCCCGATTCGCAGAGAGTGGGCAAAAGAGAGAAAAGTGACTTCGCCGATAATCGTATGGGGACATGATCCGCATCCAGAACCAAAAAGAAAAAATGGCACCATCAACATCGACCAAGGGTGTGTGTTCGGCGGAATGCTAACCGCCTACCGTTACCCAGAGGACGAATTGGTGAGTGTACCAGCAAAAAGAAATTATTCGGGCTTAACGGATACGCCGCTGACCCGTTTTAAGGCAGACGATTAAACAGGACTCTACGTTTTCAGCTTTTCGAATAAACGCTTCAGGATGACAGCCTGTGCCCAGAGCGGCAAAGGTTTGTCTGGTTGATTACGCCATTGTTCGTCTGTTAATAAGCCTTGACCATACAGCCAGTTGACGGCTTCCTGCTTCCAGTTAGGCACATTTCCTTCTCCGTTTCCAGGAGAAGTGGTGGGAGCAAGGGTCGGTGCTGTAGTAGGTTTTGGAGTAGAAGTAGGAGTCGTAGGGGGCTGGTAGGGAAGTTTAGCGTACGTGCAAAATGCCCGGACTACCCCTTCCGCGAGATCTCGCCAATCCTGTTGCAGTTTATTTGCGTCCAAAGTATTGTCGGCAAAGCCATACTCGACGATTACCGTCTCCACGCTGCCAGTCTCCCGGTGCATGAAATAGTAATCGAGCCGCGGATTATCTGGCAGTGTCCGCGTAAAAATGCGCCGATTCGGCATCCCCTCCGCTGTCAGGGCATCCTGAATCAATTGAGGAAAGGTTGGGGTGCCGTAAATGGAGTAAATGACCTCGGAGCCTCGGCCGCCACCTGAGTTAATGTGGTTCGCTATACAGTAGCGAGCACCGCTGTTTCGAACCAGAGCAGTCCGAGCATCACTTGTCAGAGTCTCATCGGTTGTCCGTGTGATAGCGACAGGAATATTTAGAGCCAAAAAGCGGTTATATTGGTAGAGTGATATTTGCAAATTCATATCTTTCTCGGTAAATTGCGTGTTGTTTCCTCCACCTGGATCGCTGCCACCGTGTCCAGCGTCCAGAATCACAATTGGAGCCATAGTTGATTCACCTCTTGCTATTAGAATATGCTTGAAACAAAGATATTGTTGAGGGCAGTGTTCTCATTTTCCAAGTTTTCTAATCACAATTTACAGAAGATAGCCCAACTATGGTACAATAAAAGAGTTCATAATTACGTATAGAGGATGGTAATGTATTGATGGCTTGGTACAACTGGGTAATTCCAATTGTTACATTGTTAATCGGTCTCGCTGGTGGATTTTATGGAGGGACTTATTTATTGAAAAAACAAATGTCCAACATGCAAATGGACGACAAGCAGCTTCAAGCCATGGCCCGTTCAATGGGGATGAATCTTAACCAAAAGCAGCTCAAACAAATGAGCCGTACCATGAAAAACATGAAAATGCCAAATAAATTCGGGAAGTAGCGTGAAAGGGAGTGTCGTTTGATGGGGGCGACCCGGCTGCGCTACACGATGATCGGTTTTATTGGCGGTGTGTTTATCGTGTATTTGAAAGACCTGCCGCTTGCCGAAGGAACTCGGTTTGCGGCCCCTTTTTACGGAGCGGGGATCGGACTGCTCATTGACGGCATTATTTTACGTATGAAAAAAAGAAAACAAGAGTAGGGGAAGAGCCTGGCGAAGGATGCCAGGCTTTTTTCTGTTGGAAAGGGGATTATTTATCAAGAGACTCAGCAAAATACTGGATGATAAAATCACAGAATTTGCGTGCTGCCAGGGAGAGATATCTTTTTTCATGCCGAATCATTTGAAAATGTCGCTGGCAGATCGGGTTTTTGATCGGAACCATGACAAGGTGAGGGTCTTCCTCTCGATTGATACAGCCATAGAGGGCGATGCCAAGACCTGCCCGAACCAGCTTTTGAATAGACCCAGGATCATCTACCCGACAAGCGAATTTGGGGGTAATCCCTGCTTTTTGAAAGAACTGATCGTACAGCATTTGGATGGGAAAGTCCTCCCTGTAGCCGATAAAGGATTCTTCAGCCAGCTCGCTTAGTCGAATACTGGTTTGCTTGGCTAAGCGATGTGTACGGGGGACAGCTACGTGAATATCTTCTTTTAATACGGGTGTTGTCAAAATATCCGGGACCCTGATCGGCAAATGAGTGAAGCAAATATCCACTTCGCCTGACTCCAGGAGAGTTGCCATTTCTTCAATGGTGGCTTGTGTGATCTGGAAATGTACATCGGGATGGAGTGCGAGAAACTTGCCCAGCGGTTCTGATAATAGATCCAAGGTCGACGTTGCCAGATGAATACGACCATGTTCCATTCCGGCCAGATCCGATACGACTTTTTGACCTTCCTCTAACAAGTTCAGTGCTTTATCTACACGCTCCAGATACGCCTTCCCAAATGTATTCAGCCGAATACGTCCTCGCTCGCGGTCAAATAACGGAACCCCGACATCCTCTTCCAATCGAGCAATGGTTTTGCTGAGAGCAGGCTGAGCAATCCGCAGCTCTTGGGCTGCTTTCGTCATATGCTGCCACTTAGCCACTGTTCGGAAATAGTGCAATTGCAACAATTCCATTTGATTCAACTCCATATACTCAGGTATATCAACTGCATATCAAAAGATATATTTTCGTTTATTTAAAAATCATTATAAACTACAACAAGCAAGGCAAACAATCACCTTCCCGGGAAGAAATCGGTGATAACGAGAGGTGTCTTTCCAATATGCAAACTGAGCCACAACAACAATCTGCTGAAAAAGTTCTTCGCGTACTCGTGTTTACTCTCATGATTACGGTGATGAGTGCAACGATGTTTAATATCGTGTTACCGCAAATCAGGACAGAATTTCATTTATCCTTTAGCCAAGTAAGCTGGGTGACGTCTGCCTTTTTGTTAATCTATGCGGTTGGAACCGTGCTGTACGGCAAGCTAGCCGATTCCTACAAGCTCAAACACTTGCTTACATTCGGATTGATTCTATTTGCCATCGGCTCCGTTATCGGATTTTTCGCTGATAATTATGGCATGGTGCTTTTGGGCAGAATTGTGCAGGCAGCAGGAGCTGCAGTTGTTCCGGCGACGTCTTCCATTATTCCGGTGCGTTATTTTCCCTCAGAAAGTAGGGGACGAGCTCTAGGGATCTCCATGACCGGGATGGCAATCGGTAGCGCATTAGGTCCCGTTCTTTCTTCTTTGCTAGTCAGTCTGCTCGATTGGAGATGGCTGTTCTGTATGCCGTTGTTCACGCTTTTTGCCGTTCCTTTTTTCCGCAAGTATTTGGAGGAGGAGGAGCGGGAAGCTGTCAGAATGGACTGGATCGGCGGTGGGCTTCTCGCAGTAACGATTGCATTGCTTTTGCTGGCTATTACGAATCAGAGCTTGTTGCTTGCACTGGGGTGTATCCTTTCATTCCTTCTGTTTTTGGTAAGAATTTGGACGACCGCAGAACCTTTTGTTCGCCCTGGCTTATTCCGGAGTAAAAGCTATTCGCTTGGGCTGGTCATTGCCTTTCTGATGATAGGGAGTGGCTATTCATTCACTTTTCTTAGTCCACAGTTGCTGGCCGATGTGAATCATCTGGCACCGGGGCTCATTGGCTTTGTCATGGTACCGGGAGCGATTGTGACTGCGTTCTTGGGGAAAAAGGCTGGGATTCTTGCAGATAAGAAAGGGAATTCGTATTTATTTTACTCAGCGTCTGTGTTACTTTTGAGCAGCTTTGTCCTCTTCTCTTCCTTTGCGGGAGTATCCCCGTTCCTCATTGCCGTTTTTCTGATTTTTGGCAATGTCGGATTAGCATTTATGATGATTTCGATGTCAAACGCAATCTCACAGTCGCTACCAAAGGAACAGATCGGGGTCGGTATGGGAATGTTGGCAATGCTGAACTTTATAGCGGGTGCACTTGCAGCTACCTTGTTCGGCAAAACGATTGATGAAGGAGCTGCTGTGAGCTGGAATCTGCTCAATAGCTATCCAGAAGCGTCCGTCTATAGCAATATTTACTCCGCCTTAGTGCTCGTGATACTGAGTCTTTCCTGCCTTTATTACAGACAGTTCGGCCGCAGCTCGGTGAGAGGATTCAATTAATTATTGACAACCAGATATAAACCGAATAAAATTTCAAACAATACTAACAATAACGCGAAGAACGGGAACAGTAAGTGGACTGATCTGTTTAGAGAGCTGCGGGGTGGTGCAACGCAGTCAGAGAAGCCAGTGAAGCTCGCCCGGGAGCGGCAGGACTGAACAAGATGTAGCGCTGCATCGTACAGTAAGTTCTGACGGTTAACCTCCGTGATCGGGTTGTGCTGATCGACTAGGATCAGTACATGAGGTGGACTTCTGGCGAGTAGCTGGGGTCAACGAGAGTGGTACCGCGATAGACAAGGTCTGTCGTCTCTTCGATAGAGACGGCAGGCCTTTTTGATTTTCACAACGACATAGAGCAAACGCGAAGAACGGGAGCTAGTAAAGCGAATTTCTTGTCCAGAGAGCTGCGGGTAGGTGCGACGCAGTCAGGAAATGCTCGAATCTCACCCGGGAGCGGCAAGGTTGAAAACAAACAGTAGACCTTGACGGATCGTCCCACGTCATCGGGACAGCGAGGTGGATTCTCTTTTGAAAAAAGAGGGGATCAACGAGAGTGGTACCGCGGCAGCCAAAAGCCTGTCGTCTCTTGTATTGGGAGACGGCGGGTTTTTTTATTGGGAAAATAACTGAAAATTAAGGAGGCAATACCCATGACAAAACGAATTCATATTTTCGATACGACACTGCGTGACGGAGAGCAAGCACCAGGAGCGTCTCTTTCTCCAGAACAAAAAATTGTGATAGCGAAGCATTTGGCAGACCTCGGCGTGGATGTCATAGAACCAGGCTTCCCGATCTCCAGTCCTGGTGACTTCATGGCGGTGCAACGTATTTCGCAAGAGGTGCACGGTGTGGAAATCTGTGGCTTTGCTCGTGCGGTGAAAGAGGACATCGATGCAGCCGTTCGTGCTACACAAGCGGCAGAGCGCCGTAGACTCCACATGTTCCTGTCATCCTCCAGCATTCATCTAGATTTCCAACTCCGCAAGTCGAGAGAGCAAGTGATTAAGATCGCACGCGAGATGATTGCGTACGGCAAACAGTTTGTAGACCGGATCGAATTTTCTCCGATGGATGCGACTCGTACAGGTGATGAGTTCCTGTTTGAGATGATCGAGGCAGCGATCGAAGAAGGAGCAACCATTATCAACATCCCCGATACGGTTGGGTACGCACTTCCAGAAGAGTATGGGGCCATGTTCACTCGTGTCATGAAAAATGTCCGAGGCAGCGACAAGGTAGAGTTTAGCGCACATTGCCATAATGACCTGGGACTCGCAGTTGCAAACAGTTTGGCAGCGATCCGTGCTGGGGTCACCCAAGTCGAGGTAACGGTCAACGGGGTCGGTGATCGAGCAGGGAACTGCTCCTTGGAAGAGCTGGTGATGGCAATTGAGACGCGCAAAGAAGCACTGGATGCCGAGACTGGCATCAGACCAGAGCACATCTACACCACTTCACAAAAAGTATCCCGTGCCATGAGCTTCCCGATTGCTTTCAACAAACCAATTGTCGGTCGCAATGCCTTTCAGCACGAAGCGGGAATTCATCAGGACGGTCTCTTAAAAGAGCGTAGCACCTACGAAATCATGGACCCGGAGAGCTTGGGCGTGCCTCGCAACATGATCATTCTCGGAAAACACTCTGGTCGCCATGCCATTAAGCACCGCGTAAACGAGTTCGGGATAAAGCTGACCGACGAACAGATGGAGACACTGTACGTTCAATTTAAAGAGCTGGCTGACAAGCAAAAAGTTGTCCAAGATCATCAGTTGCTTGAGTTGGTAGGACATACCGTGAATGCTGTACTGGAGCCGTTCACACTGGTCAATGCGCAAGTGCTCACCGGCACCTCCGGAAGTCGTATGGCTTCTTGCACCATTACGAACAATGTGACAGGAGAAGAACAAGCATACTCTGGCACCGGCGAAGGACCTGTCGAGGCATTGGTGGCAGGCATCAAGCAGGCACTGCCGTTCGACGTGGAGTTTACAGACATGGAGCTGTATTCATTGTCGTCGGGAGAGCATGCGACAGGCGAAGCGATCGTGACGGTCAGCGCCAACGGAAGCCATTTTAAAGGAGTTTCCGAGCATCGAGATGTACTGATGGCGGTCGCGCAGGCGTTTATGGCGGCGAGCAATCAGGCGGTGCGTGATCATCAGGCAAAAGCTGTAACAGCCGGGGCTAACTAAGAGACTCTTTTGTTAAGCCAGACATAAAAAAGTCAGCCTGTAGATGTTTGCAGGCTGACTCATCACGTGCTTATGGCTGTAGTGGGGAGAAGAATATTTCCAGTCTAGGCTCCAGGCTCCGTCCTGCTGAGGGCTGGGACTGTCCGCTCCGAAGGGATTCGCGGGGAAACGCAAAAGTGGTAGCCGCTACGTAGCGCGAGCACGTTGCGTTTCTTTTGCCCGCGAATCCCTTCTCCGCTTGGTAGGACTCCACAAGTCGCTACGTCTGGAAATATTCTTCTCTGGCGTAGCTGATTACATTCTTCAATCTTTAGGGCATTTAAAAATCGTATTACACGGAAAGCTCGTAGAGGAAACAGGAGAAATAAGCGAAGATCTTAGGGACACCGACCAAGACGGAATGCAAAAAGCGAAACACGCTCTTAAGCGTCCACCTCTGAAAAACTTCCTGAATGGACTACTTTGGACGCGGTTTCGCTTTTTGCATGGAGTCGTGCAGAGGGTCTCACAGGGGGTGGCCCTAGAAGCTGAGCGTTTTCTCCTGCTTCCTCCCCACCACTACAGTAACGTACAAGGCTTTACGCCTTTTTAAATTAACTAGTAAAAATCAACTCATACACCATCTTCACAATCAAGGTAATGGATACGACCAAGAACAACGGACGGACATAACGTACTCCCGTTTTGATGGCCATTTTGGCACCAAGGTTCGCACCCAACAGCATCGCAATCCCCATGATGAGCCCAGTCATGAAGACGACCTTGCCCTCCATTGTGAAGACAAAAAGCGCAGAAATGTTACTGGCTAGATTCAATATTCGGCCATTGCCAGCTGCAATCACAAAATCATAGCCAAACAAAAGCACCATCAGAAAAACAAAAAACGAACCGGTTCCCGGCCCGAAAAATCCATCGTAAAATCCGATTAAAAAGGTAAAAGGAATCCCGATGCCGAGCGTAAATTTGGTCAGCCCTTTGTAATTGGAATCTTGACCGAATCGTTTGTTAAAAAGGGTGTAAACAAAAATGAGTGCCATCATAATAACGACAAGGATCTTCAAAAACTCCTGAGGAACGAACAGAACTGTTTTCGCTCCGAAATAGGCGCCGATCAAGGAGACGGGAAATAAGATCAGCATGAGCTTCTTGTCAAATTTGCCGTTCTTGATAAAGGTGTAGGAGCTGGTGGCAGATGAAATCGTGCCAGCCAACTTATTCGTGCCAAGAGCAAGGTACGGTGGCATTCCTAGACCGAGCAGAGCAGGGAGAGAGATGAGTCCACCTCCACCAACAGTACTGTCGATGAATGCTGCAATGAATCCAAAGACGGCGAGAAGTACGATCGTTGATAAGTCCATTTCCACTAGTAATCACCTGATTCTCTTCGTTTGTAATAATCCAAGTCTAGCACGCTCCTTTTCGTTTGCAAGATAGAAATCTTTGAAATAATAAATAGATTAATATACTTTGCATACCGATTTGTTGAAAAACTGTTTGGCTTACAGTATAATGAAGTCGTAAGCTTGACCTACATAATTTGAGGAGGAATGTTACAATGGCACATCAACTTCCTGCATTGCCTTATGCACACAACGCTTTGGAACCACATATCGACGCGCAAACCATGGAGATCCATCACGGACGCCACCATGCTACTTATGTTAACAACCTGAATGCAGCTCTGGAAGCACACGCTGATCTGCAAGGTAAAAGCATTGAAGAGCTGATCAGCAATCTGGATGCTCTGCCTGAGTCTATCCGCACTGCTGTTCGCAACAACGGTGGAGGCCATGCTAACCACACACTGTTCTGGGAAATCATGAGCCCGAATGGCGGCGGCGCACCAACTGGTGAACTGGCTGACGCAATCAACGCGGCTTTCGGAAGCTTTGACAACTTCAAAGCAGAATTCGCAAAAGCAGCTACTACTCGTTTCGGTTCTGGATGGGCTTGGTTGACTGCAGAAGGCGGAAAAGTAGCAATCAGCTCTACTCCTAACCAAGACAGCCCAATCATGGAAGGGAAAACACCTATCCTTGGTCTGGATGTTTGGGAGCATGCTTACTACCTGAACTACCAAAACAAACGCCCTGACTACATCGGTGCGTTCTGGAACGTTGTAAACTGGGATGAAGTTAGCAAGCGTTTCGCAGCAACGAAGTAATAGTAACTTTACTAGCCATAAGGCTTGTCGTTCTTTAGGAGCGGCAAGCCTTTTTTGTTCAGAGAAAAGAAACGGCATCGATTATGGATACACTTGTAACTGCGATGATTATGAGATATAATACTTACTAAAAGTAACTAGATTTAAAAAGTATAGAGGAGAGTGTACACAAATGATGCCGTCTTTTTTCATTGCACATGGTGCCCCGTTACTTGCTATAGAAAACAATGCCTATACAGAAGCACTGAACCAATTGCCGAGTCTGCTCCCGCGCAAGCCGCGTGCGATCGTCATGTTTTCGGCTCACTGGGAAGCTTTTGAGCAAATGGTGGGAACGATGGATATCTTCCCGACGATTCACGATTTTGGCGGATTCCCGCAGGAGTTGTACGATATTGAGTATCCAGCAAAAGGAGAGCGAGAAATAGCGGAGGAAACAGTGCGCCTTCTTCAGGAAGCGGGCGTGCCAGTTGCTCTCAACACGACACGCGGACTTGATCATGGACATTGGGTCATTCTGCGCCATATGTATCCGGAAGCAGATATTCCTGTTGTTGCCCTATCGGTTAATCCGAACCTGACCGTGACAGAGCAATATCAGATCGGCAAAGCACTCAGTCCGCTCCGCGAAAAAGACGTTCTGATCCTCGGCAGTGGCGGAACCGTCCATAACTTTTCCTATATGAACCTGAGAGAGTCCGATAGTACTCCCTTTGAGTGGGCGGAGCAATTCGAAGACTGGCTGCAAACAACATTGACTGACTGGAATGTCGAGGATCTCGCCAACTACCGCGAGCTTGCTCCACATGCTGAAAAAGCTGTTCCCGCATATGGAACTGAGCATTTTGTTCCGCTCGTTTACGTTATGGGAGCTGCCGACAATGAACGTACAGCGAAGCGTCTCCATATGAGCATCCGCTATGGAAGTCTCAGTCACACACTTTGGCAGTTTGGCGATACGAAATAATGCCAGTGCACATGGAGGATGTTTATCGGGAGTATAAATCATTACTGTTTTCCCTTGCGTACCGGATGACAGGCTCGGTAACGGAAGCGGAGGACATTGTTCAGGATACGTTTCTTGCGTTGGCAGGTACCGACATCCAAGACATTCACCATGTAAAAAGCTATCTGTGCAAAGCGGTGACTAATCGTTGTCTGGACTTATTAAAATCAGCCCGTTGGAAGCGGGAGCAGTACGTAGGGGAATGGTTGCCAGAGCCGATGCTGGACGCTTCAGAAACCAATGATCCCCTGCAAACTGTGATTGCCGAAGAAGCAGTCTCGTATGGCTTGCTTGTTCTCTTGGAGAATCTGCCGTCGACGCTACGTGCCGTTTTTGTGCTCCGGACGGCACTCGACTACGAATACGGCGAAATTGCCGCGATGCTTGAAATGACCGAAGTCAATTGCCGTAAGAAGTTTAGCCTTGCGAGAAAAAAGCTGGCTGAAGCAGGTTATCAGGCGATCGTCCCTCAGTCGAGTCGGACTTCGAGCTTGGTAGAACAGCTGATGCAGGCCATCTCCCAGTCAGATGCGAAGTTGTTGATCGGACTTTTGACAAAAGATGCCGTGTTTGTCAGCGATGGTGGCGGGAAAGTTCGTGCGGCTATGCATCCCATCTTCTCAGATGAGCGGATTACTGCCTTCTGGATGGGGGTATGGCCGAGGTGGGCTTCTCATGCTACCATGCAGATTCGCTCGATCAACGGCCAAGATGGAATCGCCGTCTACTCCGAAGGTCAGCTAAAAATGATCATCCAGATCACAATGAATGAAGAACAAGATCGCATTGCACGCTTGTACATGATGGTCAATCCAGATAAGCTTCCCCATTTACAAAAATAAAATGGATGATTCGTCACAAGAACGACGCTTCACTCGTCTTTGAGGTTGAAAGCAAATTCGAATGGAGAGGACAGATGAATCATGCAAGCTAGATTCAATCATCGTGCAGCAAATCCTGAGGCGCTTCAAACCATGCTCAAGCTGGAAAATTTCGTGAATGAGAGCGGCTTGGACAAAAAACTGAATGAGCTGATCAAAATTCGTGCTTCCCAAATCAACGGCTGCGCTTTTTGTATGGATAAGCATACACAGGATGCACGCAAGCTCGGTGAGACAGAGCAACGCATTTATTTACTCAGTGTATGGAGAGAATCTGCGGTTTACACAGAGGCAGAGCGGGCCGTCCTTGCTCTGACAGAAGCTGTCACGGTCATTACAGCTAACGGTGTTTCTGAAGAGCTCTATCAGCAGGTCCGTGAGCATTTTGACGAGAACCAATACGTTGCCTTGATTATGGCGATCAATACGATCAACAGCTGGAACCGAATTGCGATTTCGACAGGAATGAGTGCTCCGTATAATAAGTAAAGATCAGTCAGGAAAAAAAGACACGCCTCTTATAAAAAGGAGCGTGTCTTTTTCGTTGCTATACATCCATCTCGACTTTTCTGCCTGGATAGAACTGTTTCTCTTCAGAAAGTGGATTGCCTTTGGCGGTCAGCACGGTAGGCGTAATCCGGAAGATGGCGGTTGTACTGCCCATCGAAGAACGATACTTGATGACATGCTGCAAGGGCAACGGTTCTGAATAGTAGCCGGGTACGTACTTGTCGATCATGGATTGCATCGCCTCGCGCATCTCCTCAGGCTCAGAAACACGTTCAATTGTTCCGGCGATAAACACACTCATGTAAGCTGTATCGATATGGGCAGGCACAGGCGAGGCGATTGTGCCGTACTCCTCGCAAACACTGAAGCATACGCGGTTGTTACCATTGATCATCTCGATTTTTCTGCCAGAATCCGCGCCGTGAAAATAAATACAGCCATTCCACCAAGCAAAATTCAAAGGCAGGATGTACGGCTCGATTTCATTGGACAAGCCGAGATGGCCGACCTTTGCCACTTGCAAAAACTGGTCAATTTGCTCCTGATCAGTAATGGTACGCTTGGAATAACGAATTGGTATCATGTCGAGTCCCCCAGTATGTCGTTGTTCTCTTGATCGTAATGGGTATTTGACTAGGAGAACAGGTGCAATTTTGGTAAAAATGAACGGGTCAGATGACAAAAAAATAACCGCCCTCTACTGGCGGGGGCGGTAGTCTCGACTTATTACGAGCGTTTTGAATCTAATTTTTTGGTAAGCTGTTCTTCACCGCGATGGATCCAGCCGACGAAGGAATCGCGGATAGTCAGATCAAAATTGAGGTAGACCACAGCGACGAACATGTAGTGACTTTTCCCTTGAAAACGAGAGCGGTAGCGCAGATCAATCCATTTGACCTCATAGCCAAAGGAGCGTTCCTTTGTTTCTACATGCACATGATGGGTAAAAGCAAGGAAGGACTGGACTTTGTAACTTTTCTTGGCTGCCGCAATCCGCTCATTTTCCGGTTTGATGGAGAAGGTGTCCAAGACGACGACGTCCCCCGAAATGACTTCACCTACATACCAATGCTGCTCTGTCTTGGCGACGAAGGTCCAATACGTCCAGGAAAGAGTAGGGATGATGGTGAAGGTTCCAGCTTTGCCGATTCGCTGACGAACCAGCTCGGTCGTTCGCCTTTGCACCTGAATCCGCCAGTAGTAGTATCCAGCAATGATCACGTATATCCATAAAAAGACGTGTCCAGGATGCGCACCTGCCGCCCATAGCATAAAGCCTACCAGATGAGCAGCGAAAATGAACGGATCGAAAATGAAAATGGCGTTGAGCGCCACCCATTTGTCGCGAAACGGGTACAGGCCCTTTGTGCCATAGGAATTAAACAAGTCAACGAATACGTGTAAACAGACGGCCAGGAATATCCAGCCGAGCAAATGCAGCCAATGGGGCTGTGGCATCATGGCCTGGATGAGAACAAAAATGGCTCCAGTCCAGAGAAATAAAGCGGGAACCGAGTGAGAAACGCCTCGGTGGTTGCGAATGTAGGCAGCGGTACCACGAAGGCGGACTAAGCCATCCAAATCAGGTGCCTGCGAGCCAATGACCGTTCCAATCATGACGGCCACTGCAAGTGACGGAGTAGAAGCTACGACAGGATCAAGATAGGCGAGCCCGGCCAATCCAAAGCCCATGGCAAAATGTGTGGCTGTATCCATGGAATCGTTGTCTTCCTCCCTTCCTTCCACTTTTATTGTTTATTATAGCTTTTGCCTAAGGTTAATTCCCGCCCGTTCTGAAAATATTTGTGTGCTTGTTCGCACGGGGTGGGGAGGGTATGATGAAAGCGTTGAATTGTTAAAGGAGGAACATGTCGCATGCTAACGGTTTTCATTGAATACAAGCTGGATACTGAAAAGCAGAGTCACGCTCTGCGATTGCTCACCTCGATGGCTGGGCGAATGGAAGCGATGGGTGCACATCAGTATCGCTTGATGGAGGGCCTGGATCAGCCCGGTCTGTTTGTCGAAACATTTGAGGTTGAGACTGTTCATATATACGAAGAAATCAAGGCAAACCGATTGGCAGACCAGGACTTTTGCGACTGTATTTCCGGCGGAGCTGCGAAACTGCATGTGTGGGCTTTTCGTCCCGCTTAAACTGGGTTGAAAAGGAGTAGAATGAACGGAAATGGCAAGAAAAAAAGAAAGCTTAAAATATACACTTCCTGAACAATTTCATGTGTTTGGCTTTGCACAGGATTTGCTGGCCTGGTACGACTCACAAAAGCGGGATTTGCCTTGGCGGATCAACAAAGACCCATATCGCATCTGGGTATCGGAGATCATGCTTCAGCAAACTCGCGTAGAGACCGTTAAACCTTATTATGCGAATTTCATGGGGAAATTTCCGACGGTGAGTGATTTAGCGAAAGCGCCCGAGGAAGATGTCTTGAAAGCGTGGGAGGGACTCGGTTATTACTCTCGCGCGCGCAATCTTCAAGCCGCAGCCCGCGAGGTAACGGTTCGCTATGGAGGAGTTGTGCCGGATACACCAGAAGAAATCGCTACACTAAAAGGTGTCGGTCCGTATACAGCAGGTGCCATTCTTAGCATTGCCTATGAAAAGGCGGAGCCGGCTGTGGATGGAAATGTAATGCGTGTCTTTTCCCGCCTGTTGTATTTAACCGACGACATCGCCAAGCCTGCTACGAGAATCAAAATTGAGCATCTCGTACGCCAGGTCATTCCAGAGGGAAGAGCGGGAGATTTCAATCAGGCTTTAATGGAGCTAGGAGCGATGGTCTGCGTGCCGCGCACTCCGCAATGCTTGACATGTCCGGTGTTTGACTACTGTATGGCGCGTCAGGAGGGAGTGGCAGAAGAGCTGCCGGTCAAAGGCAAAGCCAAACCCCCACGTCCTGTAGATCTGCAAGTAGGCATTATCATTCGCGACGGCAAAGTCTTGGTGAACAAGCGTCCCGATCAAGGGCTTCTCGCCGGCATGTGGGAATTCCCTACTGTTGAAACCGAACAGGAAAGTGATGCTGCCAAGCAGGAGGCACTTGCAGTCGGTTTGCGTGAACGATTCGGAATCGATGTAGAAGTCATACAGCCGCTAGGTACGGTTCAGCACGTCTTCTCACATTTGCAGTGGAACATGCAGGTATGGTCCTGTGACTGGATCGAGGGGGACGAGCTCCCCGCTCATACAAGATACGCAGCTTGGGAGGAATTAGATGCTTACACCATCCCGATGGCACATCAAAAAATTCGCGAGCTGTTGGGACAAAAATAACAATTAGGCAAAGCTGTCGAGCATTCCTCGGCAGCTTTTATTTATTTCATCAGACCGATGTGACGCAAGCCGTGAGATATTCCGCCATCATCGACATGGCGGGTCACGTAATTGGCATACGGCAACAAAGCTTCATGCGCATTGCCCATCGCAATTCCCATCCCGACATAAGAGAGCATCTCTTTGTCATTTAGACCATCTCCAAAAGCAACTGCCTTACTTGGCGCAAGGCCGATATGTGAGAGGAGCGCTTCAATACCAAGCGCTTTTGAACCGCCTTTCGCAAAAACATCCATACAATATTCATGCCAGCGTATAAACGAGAGAGCGGAAATCTCTTCTTTGTACTGCTGTTCGTGTGCATCTGGTGTAAACAACAGCGCCTGATAAATATTTTCAGAATGGGCGAAGTCCGCATTGTGATCAGGGGAATCGAGCTTCAATTGCTGAAAGGTCCAATCCAAATATGGATGACGCTTATGGGTAGAAAAGCCCGCCGTACTGCCTTGAAACACGATGGGATGGTCGTGCTGGGCCGCGATCTGTTGCAATTGATCGAGTGTTTTGGTCGGGATGGGGCGATCATAAATGGTTTTTCCCTGATAGACAACATATGCGCCATTGCAACTGACGTACGAGTGGATGCCGCACTGCTGGGCAAGCTCGTCAAAATAATAATGAGCTCTGCCTGTTGCTAAGACGACCTCGATCTTATTTCTTTGCAGCTCTTGAATGGCTTCGAGTGTATCTGGTGGTATGATTTTCTCTTCGTTGACGAGTGTTCCATCAATGTCTAAAAAGACGATTTGATACTCCATGATTTCACTCCCCACGTTTCTCTTCTGAATCCATTATAAAGCTTCGCGAGAGGGGGGAGCAGTGGAAAATAAAAAGATCATGCCCCCGCAGACATGATCTTTGTGAAAGTGTTTCGTTTTATCGAATTAAAAACTCTGGAAATTGTGTCACGATCTGATGCTTTTGTTCTTCGATGCGTTTCAGCGTTTGCTGTTGCTTGTATTTTGCTTCAATTTGCTTTGGTGTCAATTTCCGTTTCTCAATAATGATTGTGAAGAAAATCATTGGAATGTACATGAGTGTATCCCTCCCATCCCGTTAGTTTGGTGCAGTCAGCTACCATCTATCGCTTTGACTCCTGTAAACCTCATCATCTGACGCCGTTGTTTGTTTTTCATACCAAAATCCCTCCTATGGTCAAGTAGTGGTGTCCATTAAATGCGGCTCACAAATTGTGCAGCTTCAAAAGCATGTTCTTCAGCGCGTTCTTCGAGATAGCGACAGCGAGCAGATTCTCCGAAAAGTGTCTCCGCTTGTTCCTTATTGCGTTCAATCTTGACTGTGAAAAGCAAAAAGTTTAGTACCATTACCAATCACCCCCTTTCAAGGTTAAAAATGTTAATTAGTGAGAAATAAAAAGACCACGGGCGAAAGCCTGCGGTCTTCTGGCATCAACAAACGGACTTGCCGTTTTGAAGGGCATAGAAAGACCACAAGCAACAACGCCTGTGGTCGGTAATAGACGAAATGGAAACGTTAAAGAGTACGAATACTACTGGAATTCGTCGACCCAGGAGGCGCTGCTATATTCAGTTGGAACAACCACAAGACGATCAATAAGAGATGGATTTGGATACATTGCTATCATCATCATGGTGCTGCCTCCTTTCTTTCCGTAGTAGTAGTGTGTGGAACGTACTCTTAGAATATGGCATTTTTTTCTTGTTGTAAAGCGATTTTTTACCTATTTCTAGAAGAAAGTATATTCTGAATATAATAAAAGATAATAAATAATAAACAAATGTGCAGTTTGGTGGGCAAATGAAGGTTTACCATTAGGCATATAGCGGGTATCAATATAGGACAACCATGACACGCAGAAAGGTGATGCTAGCGAATGAAAACACCCAGACTTACTGTAAAATCTAAGCTAATCGCTACATTTTCCACCATATTAGTGTTCCCCATGCTTTTGCTCGGGTTGCTCTCTTATCAGAGTGCCAAGTCAGAGTTGTCAGATGAATTACTTACGACTGCCTCTGAAAATGTTCGGTTGATAGATGCGCTTTTGAATCACACACTGATGGAGCAGTCCAGAAATGTGGAGTGGATCGCTGCTGATATTGTACGCAATGACATCCTGGAAGAGACCAGAATGAACACGAAAAAGAAATTGCAGCGCTTTCTCGCTATAAATTCGGAAGTGAGTGAAGCGTATATCGGGGACCAGAATGGCGGCATGATAACTGCAACCGATTCCAAGCTCCCGGACGGATTCGACCCGCGAAAAAGAGAGTGGTACATAGCAGCCATGAAGCATCCTGGGAAAAGCATTATTGTGGACCCATACATTGATGCCATTACGGGCAAAGTCGTGGTGGGAATAGCCATGGCATTGCCTGATCGGTCCGGTGTCTTTGGGATTGATATTCAACTGACTGCGCTGGACACAACTGTTAAGCAGGCGAAGATTGGTACGCAAGGATATATGGCTATTTTAGATAAAAACCGCAAGATGCTTGTCAATCCAAATGGAGAGTCGGGCGTTGAAGTTGCAGAGTCTTGGGCAGATACTGTTTATGCGGAAGAGTCCGGACGTCTACAATTTAATCACGAGGGAAATCCCGTACAGGCTGTGTTTACTACCAATGAAAATACGGGCTGGAAGCTGGTAGGCGTAATGTATGAAAGCGAAGCAGCAGAAGCAGCGAACCCGATTTTTTACACGATGCTCGTGATTATCATTGCTGCACTGGTGGTAGCTGGCGGAGTCATTTTCCTGATTTTGCGCTCCTTACTCCGTCCTCTGCGCATGTTGACAGAAGCAGCGGAAAAAATGAGCCAAGGCGATGTAACACAACAAGTAGATATACGAAGTGACGATGAGTTAGGGACGTTGGGCAAAGCCTTCAATCATATGGCGGAATCTCTTCGTTCCTTGCTCCATTCTGTGAATGATTCTGTCCAGCAGCTGGCTGCTTCGGCAGAGCAGCTCGCTGCAAGTGCGGATCAGACAAGCAAAGCGACAGAACAGATCGCAGAGACCATGCAAGAAATGGCGGAAGGAACCGAGCAGCAAGTCTCCCATACGCAGGAGGGTAACGCAGCAGTTGAACAAATGTCGGCAAGAATCGGTCAAATCGCAGAGCATACACAAAACGTATTCATCGCAGCTCGGGAATCGTCAGACTTGGCAGTGACCGGAAACAAAGCCATTCAATCGGCTGTGCTGCAAATGAACGCATCCAGCGAATCAATTCACGGTTTGGCGAAAGTCGTGGATAATTTGGGTACGCGTTCTCAGGAAATCGGAAATATCGTGGATGTGATCACTGCCATCGCAAACCAAACCAATCTGCTCGCACTAAATGCAGCAATTGAAGCGGCTCGAGCAGGGGAGTATGGACGAGGCTTTGCTGTGGTGGCTGATGAGGTACGCAAGCTGGCAGAGCAATCCGCAAGCTCAGCACAACAAATTGGTCAGCTCATCACCGGGATTCAAGCAGAGACAAACCATGCTGTGATAGTAATGGATCAGAGCAAGCGTGAAGTCACGGAAGGGATTGAAAAAGTGAACGAAGCTGGCCAGTCCTTCGAACAAATTCAATCAGCTGTCAATGAAGTGGCAGAGAAAATCGGCCAGGTATCTGAGGCGACGCGTGATTTCTCCACGCGGGCACAGCAAGTGGTTGAGATCATTGGTCATATTTCCGAAGTGACACTGCAAGCATCTGATGGAACACAAAGTGTATCCGCAGCTGCCCAGGAGCAGCTAGCCTCTATGGAAGAGATCGCTTCCTCAGCCGTTTCTCTCGAACACCTCGCGGAGGAATTGCAAAACCAGATCGGCCAATTCCGTATCTAAAAATAAGCCCGGTGCCGTGTCTACATCACGAGCAGCCGGGCTTTTGACTTAATCGTAAATAGGTGACGAGGAATGATCCCATCCCCCGCTGTCTCCATTCACAGGCCCTCGGGATTCAAGCTCATGGATGACTTTGACGTGAAGAGAGGCTCCTTCTGCACTGAGGTAAGCTGCCAATTGCGAAAAATTGTGATGGTAATAAAGCAGCTCATTCATTTCCCAATCAGCTAGTGGCACCATGGTTAATTCGGATAATTCCCGACCTATGTACACCCTGCCATTCCTCCTTATGTGGTAGTGGTTGCCTGATACCGCGAGCTTAGTATGGCTATAGTTGAGAGGATCAAGTCATGCCTGGATTTTTTCCGTAGGTAGAAAAAGCGCAGGTGGAGTTGTATAATGAAAAGGTGATTTTTACATATTAGTACCTGCTATTAATAGTTGGTCAGGTTGGGAGGTAATCTTTTTATGAATACAACGAAAAAAGTTGCACTGGTTACTGGCGGGACCCGAGGGATCGGAAAAGCGATTGCTCTTCAATTGGCGGAACAGGGTTATGACCTGGTGCTGAACTATTTGCGTAACCGCACTGCGGCAAGAGAAGCAGCAGCAGAGCTGGAAGCAAAGGGCGCTCGTGTCCATCTGATCAAAGCCAATGTAGGGGATGTAGCAAAAATCAAAGAATTGTTTGCAGAAATTGACCAGGAATTCGGGCGCTTGGATGTCTTTGTGAACAATGCGGCATCGGGTGTACTGCGTCCGCTGATGGAGCTGGAAGAAAGCCATTGGGACTGGACCATGGAAATTAACAGCAAGGCGCTGTTGTTCTGTGCGCAAGAAGCGGCAAAACTAATGATCAAGGGCGGCAACGGCGGAAAAATCGTGAGCTTGTCCAGCCTTGGGTCCATTCGCGTACTCGACAACTATACAGCGGTTGGCGTATCGAAGGCAGCTGTAGAAGCGATTACTCGTTATTTGGCAGTGGAGCTCGCACCGCATAATATTGTAGTAAACGCTGTATCTGGCGGAGCGGTGGATACGGATGCACTCAAACATTTCCCGAATCGTGAAGAATTGCTCGGTAGCTCAGCAGAGCGTACGCCAGCAGGACGCATTGTGGAGCCAGAAGATTTGGCTAATGCTGTGATGTTCTTGCTCTCCGACAAAGCGTGGATGGTTCGCGGACAAACATTGATTGTAGACGGTGGTATTTCTCTTTTGACATAATTATTTATGGAAGATGGAGTATGGAGTTGGAGACTTTGTGGTGTTGCGACACAAGACAAAGTTGTCCATGTGTTGTACAATAGAGGAAGAAGGTTACGAAGGAGGCAACACATGCTGATTCGTCCGTTTCGACTCGGTGACTATTCGGCTATCACACGTATTTGGCAGGAGACGGGGTTGGACCAATCGGACAAAGAGTCATTGAACGATTTGGCCCAGCATTTGGCTTGGGACAGCGATCTGGTAATGGTTGCAGAAATTGAAGGCAGAGTGGTAGGGGTCGTGGTTGGCACGATTGACGGCGCTCGTGCCTATTTCTACCGATTGGCTGTACTTCCTGAGATGCAAGGCTCAGGTATTGGTCGCGAACTCGTTGAAGCAATTGAAAAGCGTTTCAAGCAACGAGGTGTCAATAACGTCTTGATCATGGTCAATCAATCAAATCCGGAAGTCCTTCCGTTTTACCTTTCACTTGGCTATGAAGTACAAAAATATGTTACACTTTCCAAAAAGCTCTCTTCTTAAAGGAGGCTTGTCCCCATTCAAATAGAGAAGAGAAGAAAGGGGAGAGTCATGTCACCAGCTCCGGGCTCCAATATCCGCATAGAAAGTTATAAACACGACCATTCGCTGCACCGCATATGGGACAAATCTACGTTGATTCATACCAGTGATGCGGTGGTGATTGGGGGAAATGATCGGGTCAAGGTGACAGAAGCAGACGGGCGGGAATGGCGTACGCGTGAACCGGCCATTTGTACATTTGGTAGAGGCCAGTGGTTCAATACCATTGCCATGATTCGTGATGACGGTATTTATTATTATTGCAACATTGGTTCGCCCTTCAGCATGAAGGGACAATTGCTAAGCTACATAGACTATGATCTCGACGTAAAAGTATTTCCCGATATGACGTACTCGATTCTCGACGAAGAGGAGTTTCTTTTACATAGCAAACAGATGAACTATCCTCCATTTGTTGTGGAAAGAGTGCAGACAGCATTGCGAGAGGTGCTGGATTGGGTAAGCGCACGACGTGGCCCTTTTCAAAACGGTTTCGTCCAACGTTGGTACGAGCGTTATCTTTTAGTACGAGATGATGAGGAATAATCCCTTTCCCGAATGACCGGGGGAGGGATTTCCTTGTTTGCAAAGGAGGTATGATGGTTGAGCATACGCCGCTATTTGGCTTATGTCCTGCCCTATTGGAAACAAATATTGGGCACTATATTTATTGGTATTCTTAAGTTTGCGATCCCACTTGCTCTGCCGCTTCTTATCAAATACGTCATTGATGACCTGCTGCCCAGTCCGCTTCCTCAAGAGGAAAAGCTGAAACAGTTATTTTGGCTGATGCTCGGGGCCTTTTTGTTATTTACAATCGTTCGCGCTCCTGTTGAGTACATCCGGCAATACTATGCACAGTGGGTATCTAGTCGCATCTTGTTTGACATTCGCAATCAATTATTTTCTCATTTGCAACGACTGTCGATGCGTTACTACAACAATACAAAAACAGGTGAGGTCATCTCTCGGGTTATTAACGACGTGGAATCCACGAAAAGCTTCGTGGAAACAGGATTGATGAATCTTTGGTTGGACCTGATTACGATTACGCTGACGATGGGGATTATGCTCTATATGGACGTGGAGCTGACGATTGTCGCGATTATCGTTTTCCCTTTGTACAGTATCTCCGTCAAATTTTTCTACAAGCGCTTGCGTCAATTGACAAAGGATCGTTCTGCTGCACTGGCGCGTTTACAAGGGTATTTGTACGAACGCGTGAACGGCATGTCGCTCATCCGCAGCTTTGCATTAGAAAAGCAGGAGAGCAAGGAATTTGCCAAGGAGAACAATCAGTTTTTGGATAAGGCACTGGCACATACGCGGTGGAATGCACGAACCTTCGCCGTGGTCAATACGGTGACGGATATCGCACCGCTCTTGGTCATTGCCTATGCTGGCTACCAAGTCATTGGCGGGAGCATGAGCGTAGGGACGCTCGTAGCGTTTTATGCTTATTTGGAGCGCTTGTACACGCCGCTGCGACGTCTGGCCAATTCCAGTACGGTATTGACTCAGGCAATTGCCTCGATGGACCGGATGTTCGAGTTTATCGATGAATCATACGATATCGTCGACAAGCCAAACGCGGGGGAGCTGCCTGTAGACCCTGCAACCAAACGAATTCGCGGAGAAATCCGCTTTGAGAACGTGTCCTTCCGTTATCGGGAGGAAGGCCCTCTCGTCTTGAACAATGTGAATCTGAGCATCTCTTCTGGTGAAACCGTTGCGATTGTCGGGATGTCAGGCGGAGGAAAGTCTTCGCTGATTAGCTTGCTGCCGCGTTTTTGGGACGTGACAGAAGGGAAAATTACGATTGATGGCATCGATATCCGCGATGTGAAGCAGCAAAATTTGCGTCATCACATCGGAATGGTACAGCAAGATAATATTTTGTTTAGTGAATCAGCAAAAGTGAATATTTTAATGGGCAATCCTGAGGCGGATGACAGTGCTGTGCAAGAAGCTGCGAAGGCGGCAAATGCTCATGACTTTATTAGCGAATTACCGAATGGCTTCCATACTGAACTGGGAGAGCGCGGAGTAAAGCTCTCTGGCGGGCAAAAGCAGCGAATCGCGATAGCGCGTGTTTTCCTGCGTGACCCGGGTATTCTGATTCTGGATGAGGCGACGTCTGCACTCGACTTGGAATCAGAGCACACGATTCAGGAGTCTTTGTCCAGATTGGCAAAAGGAAGAACTACGCTGATCGTGGCCCATCGACTCTCAACGATCACCCATGCGGACAAAATCATTGTCATGAAAGAGGGACAAATCGTTGAGGAAGGCACGCATGAGCAATTGCTTGCCAAAAAGGGAGCATACTATGCCCTCTGGAGTGTGCAGGATTTAGGAAGTACATCCGACCTTCAACTGGGATAAGCAGATGGGATTGGAGGAAGTCCGATGGAGATATGGCGCCGTAATTTATATGTGCTCTGTGGATCGTTGTTTTTCGTCATGGTGGCGATGAGCATGATCATGCCTTTTTTACCGCTTTACATTCAGCAGGATTTCGGAATTGAAGACCCACATCAAGTCACGGCTTGGGCGGGGATTATTTTTGGAGCCAACTTTTTGACGGCGGGCCTCGTCTCGCCTATTTGGGGAAATTTGGCCGATAAGCACGGGCGCAAGATCATGATTTTGCGCTCGGGGTTTTTCATGTCTATTACCATGGCACTGACCGGCTTTGCGGGAAGTCTGTGGCAGCTTTTGGCCCTTCGTCTGCTCAATGGACTTGTTGGGGGAATCATCCCTGCCAGTACCGCATTGGTAGCATCCTCTGTACCCAAAGAACGAATTGGCTATGCAACAGGGCTGCTTCAGTCTTTTATTACAGCCGGAACGATTATGGGACCGCTGTTTGGTGGTGTTCTCGCGGAGAAGATCGGCTTTCGGATGATTTTTGTGATTACCGGTTGCGTATTATTACTGGCGACCTTGGTCATTACGTTTATGGTGAAAGAGAATTTTGTTCCACCTGAAAAAAAGGAACGGTCGAGTCTACGCGAAGACTTTCAGATGATCTTTTCTTCCAAAGAACTCCCGGCGCTCTTTTTTGTAACCGTAATGATCCAGTTTGCGTTGTTTAGCATTATCCCTGTGTTGCCGATCTACATTTCGCAATTGGTTGGATCAGAGGGAGCAAAGGTAGCGCTGTGGGCCGGTATTGTCCAGGCGTGCATGGGGGTAGCAAACGTCTTTGCCTCCCCACAGCTGGGGCGTTTAGGAGATCGGTTCGGTTCGCAAAAAGTGCTCTTGTTCTCGCTTTTGGCTGCCGCAATCATCTTCATTCCACAAGGTCTGGTACATACGGTATGGCAATTGGTCGCGCTCCGGTTTTTGTTAGGATTATCGCTGGGAGGATTGCTTCCATCCGTCAATGCTTTGCTGCGACGTGCAACACCTGTACATATGGTCAGCCGCGTATACGGCTATAACAACAGCTTCGTCAGTATTGGTAGCATGCTTGGGCCGATGATTGGTGGCTTTTTGGCAGGCTATGTAAGCATTAGCGGAGTCTTTTACATGACGAGTGCTTTCTTGTTTATTAACGCAGGCTGGGTGTACTACAGCTTTTTTCGAAACAAATCTGTACAGCATCCTGATTCTGGAATAGAATAAAAGGTAATTTTCGCGAAAAGAGGTGCACCTCCATTGTGATGGCGAGTCGGTGTGAATAACATATTCCATCAGGACGTATAGGCTGTCCTGAACCGACAGGAGGGTGTGCTTTATGTGGCATCGACGCTTTATTTGCCTCTGGGCGGGTCAGACATTGGCCAACCTTGGGGATGTATTTTATATTGTCGCGTTTATTTCGATCATCTACGCCGCAACTGGCTCTGTCATGTACACGGCGTTCATACCGGTTGTCATCGTAGCTTCGCAGTCTGTGAGCAGCTTGTTGGCTCCGTTAGTGTTTCAGCGATTGTCGTTGACGGGAATGCTCGTGCTGTCGCAAGGCTTGAAGACGATACTGTTGGCTGTAGCCTCATTAGCTGTCAGCAGCGGTGTAGGAGAGCAGGGAGAGTGGATCTGGCTATTGTTCGGATTGGGGGCAGCTATCGCCTTTATGGATGGCTGGGCAAACCCTGCACGCAATGCTATGGTGCCGCAGCTGGTCGGACAAGAAGACCTCATGCGAGCGAATGGTTTGCTTGCTACCTCGGATCAAACCGTTCATTTTGCTGGCTGGGCCGCAGGGGGATTGCTCGTTTCTTGGCTGGGAGCAGGTGTTGTTTTGTGGGGAACGGTTGGTGCCTATGTTGTGGCAACGATCGCGATGACAGGCATTGCACCGGCAAGCGAAAAGCTGCGAGAAGAACAGGCAGCTGGGGCGACAACCAACTGGCTCACTGGATGGAAAGCCATTCGCGATGTACCTGTCCTGCGACTGCTGGTCGCGATGGATGTCGTGATCGGCTTGTCCGGGGGTGTGTGGATCGCCGCGATTATGCTGCCATTTGTCCTCGATGTGCTTGGACAAGGGGAAGAATGGTGGGGCTATATTAATGCCGGTTACATGCTCGGAGCCATTGCGGGTGGGACGCTGCTATTGATGTATGCGGAGCGAATGCGGCGTCATTTATTTCGTTGGATCATTTGCGGTACGATTGGCGTCGGATTTTTTACCTTTTGTTTTGGCGGTAGTACGAACGCTCTGGTGGCACTGTTGTTTTCGTTTGCGTTGGGACCGTTTTTGGAAATGGTGCATGTAAGCAAGCAGACACTTTTGCAGCAAGAGACGGAGGAATCAGTACTGCCCTATGTCTTGTCAGCAAAGGGGACGATTGATTTACTCGTTTTTGGCACTTCTGCCCTGGTGATGGGGGCTATTGCTGAATGGCAGGGCGTCCGGGTTGTTTATTATGTATCTGCTGGCTTGTTACTCCTTGCTTTCCTTTTTGCGCTGCGTTTGCAAAAAAAGCAGACGGAGCATTCTAGTGGGGTTTCCGTAAACTAAAACACGAACAGGCTGTCTTATCCGTAGACTTTTCTACTGGTAAGGCAGCCTTTTTGATTAGAGGTGGTGGTCTGACAGTTTAAAGATTCGGTTAGGTGCTTAAAGGTTTGAGAAAGTCCTTCTTTCACCATACAATAAAAGGAGCAAACAAAGATGTAAGGATGGTGAGTATATGAAGATTCTCGTTTTGCATGGAAGCTCCAGAGATGCAGGAAACACAGAACAGTTAACCAATCTGGCATTGGAGGGAGTGCCTCATACCAGCATCCGGTTGCGAGAGAAGACGATCCAACCGATTCACGACCAAAGGCATGACGAGGGAGGCTTCAATGCAGTCGCGGATGATTACGATGAAGTGACAGAAGCGGTGCTCACCCATGATTTTCTGATTTTCTCTACGCCGATCTATTGGTATGGCATGTCGGGGCATATGAAAAACTATGTGGATCGCTGGTCGCAGAGCTTGCGTGACAAGCGTTATTCCTTCAAAGAATCGCTCGGACAAAAGCAAGCGTATGTCATTACGACTGGCGGAGACCAGCCCAGATTGAAGGGGCTGCCGCTGATTCAGCAGTTTCAGTATGTGTTTTCTTTTGTAGGCATGCCATTTGCGGGCTATATCATCGGGGAAGGCAACAAACCCAGTGATATAATGTCAGATCAACGGGCAGTAGAGGAAGCGAAGATTTTTAATGCATGGCTGAAGGCCAAACAATAGCGGATTGGACAACAAAAGACCGGAAGCAATTCCGGTCTTTCGCTTCGTCATCTTTCACGGATTATGAGGTGGAGCTAGTAAAGTTCGGTTATGGTGCCGGAATGGAACAGACTTTTTCGGACACCTTGTTCATCATAGGTATAATGGGTATAGACCAGCATTCTATTAAAATCAGCAACTTGGCTGACCGTGTAGACTTCTTCTAGCCAATACATAAAGTAAACGCAAGGATCTATCTCCACGTAGTTGAATGTATAGTAACCATTGAATCCTTTATGCGGTCCAGCAATCCCTTCATCATGCCGATGAGTAGCGTCAAAGAAATGAATGATAAATACATTGCCATCATCATAGTCATAGCGAAAGGTCCTACCAGCGTATATTGGGAGTGGATGACTGTATTGTACATATTGAAAATCTGGATGCATATCATACTCCTCCTTTTGTAAGCAATATATGTCAAACGTAGGCGTATGCTCTGCGTGGAATGCAAAAAACAGCGGTCAGTCTAAGACTTTATTTACCGGTCTTAGGTAGCCGCTGTTTCATTTTATGTAGGGTCAGTCTAACCACGAAAACTATTTTCCCTCGAGATGACGCAGGATCGCCATCAAATCCAGCTCGCCCAGTCCTGATTCCAGTGCATGCCGATAGGTCGCATTTACGGATTCAGCCAATGGGGTAGAGACGCCTGCTTCATTCGCAAGGCGAAGGTCCTTGGCCATATGCTTTAGGGCAAAGGCAGCCGGATAGTCGTCAGCGAGGATGGAAGCCGCTTTTCCGCGAATGAGTGGTGTTCCTACGGCGCTCTCGGAAATGATGTCCAGCATCTGCTCTGTACCAATGCCGAGGGATCGTGCGAATAGTAATGTTTCAGACACACCTTGTACTGTAATGCCGAGCAGCAGGTTGATCGCCAGCTTCGCAGATGTACCCGCTCCGTTTGGTCCCAAATAAAACGCGGCTTTGCCCAGCTTGTCCAGCATAGGCTTGGCTACCTCAAAATCAGCCTGTTCTCCGCCTACCATGATGACGAGCTTCCCTTCTTTTGCAGGCCCTACACTGCCAGAGACAGGTGCATCGAGAAAGCGGAGCCCAGCATGTTTGGTCCGCTCGGCAAGAAACCGGGAAGTATCTGGTGAAACGGTGCTCATGTCCACCGCCAGCTTTCCTTGCACTGGAAGGCTCAAGAGACCATCTGATCCTGTATAGATTGCTTTTACGGCCTCATCGTCGCTTACCATAGTGAACAGTACATCGCTTTGTGCTACCAGCTTGGACAAAGTCGCAATCTGTTTCGCACCCAATGCCACCAATGGCGCAGCTTTTCCCGGTGTACGGTTCCAGACACGTACGTCGTAGCCTGCTGCCAGCAGATTGCTAGCCATTGGTATGCCCATGTTTCCCAAACCAATCCAACCGATGATCATCGTCTAGTTCTCCTATCCGCGATTTATGCTTTTATTTGTTTTTGGACAAGTATCTTCAAAGCAGCGTGCTTGGATTCTGTCATTGCAAACAACTCGTCAAATCCAGAAGGAAGCGTCTTGTCAAGAACACGCAAGCCTTCCTCGGTAATGCCACCTTTGGTAGCAACACGTTCGATCAGCTGGTCGAAGCTAAGCTGTTCGTTTTTGAGCAAAAGAGCGGTTCCCAGCATCGTTTCCACCAGCATGCTTCTGGCAGTATCCAAGTCAAGCTCTGGTGTTTTGCGAACGGCTGCCTGCGCGAACGAATCAAGAATTCCTGCGATCAGTCCTGGGGCGCTGCTGGTGAGGATCGTCGCTGTTTCGATCTCGACCTCAGATACTTCCTGTGATTGACTAATGGAAGACAGGAGAGTGAGGAGCTCATTGCGATCCTCTGCACTTGTTCGACTGCTGCATGTAAATAGAGATACACCATGCAGCTCTTGCGAAGTGACGGTAGGAATTACCTTGCTTACGGCGCCAGCATGGACGGTTTCTAAATCATCGATGCTAACACCTGCTGCCACAGAAACGATATGTACACTTTCAGGGATAGACAACTCACGCAGTACAGGCAGGATATCGAGTGGCTTTGTGCAGAGAAAGACTAGCTTTGCCTGGTCGCATACCTCTTGCGCACTTTCGGCTATGAGAATGCCATGTGATGCTTGCACATTTTCAGCCTTTTCTCTTGTTCGATTGAAGACGGTGATATACTCGGGCTGGATCACACCGCTTTTACAGAGTGATTTCACCAGCATTTGTCCCATACTGCCTAATCCAATGATTCCAATTCGCATGTGCAAAACCCCCCGTCTTATTGTAACGTAGCCTCATGAAAAAAGGTACAGCCTCCCCTATGAGAGAGCTGTACCTTTGCTGTTTCGTTAAACGGATTAGTCGTCAGAGCTACGGAAAATCATGATGTATTTCGCCAATTCCAGAACAGAGATCAGAGCGGCAGCTACGTACGTCAGAGCGGCTGCGCCCAGTACTTTGCTTGCCCCACGTTCTTCTTCATTGCGGATGAAGCCCATTTGGAGCATCAGGTCTTTCGCACGGCTACTTGCGTTAAACTCCACAGGCAGTGTGACGAGCTGGAAGGCAACTGCTCCGGAGAAGAAGATAATCCCGATGAGCAAGAGGCCAGCCATTTTAAAGAAGAAACCAGCCAACAGCAGCAATGGCGCCACACCGGACACCAGGTTGACTACCGGGAAAATGCGATGGCGAGCTACCAGCATCGGGTACGAGACCTTATGCTGAATTGCATGGCCGACCTCGTGACAAGCAACGGACAGAGAGGCAATCGAGTTGCCAAGGTATACAGGATCAGACAGGCGTACGACACGGTCAGTCGGGTCGTAGTGGTCAGTCAATGTACCTGGAATATGCTGAACAGGGACGTTCGTCAAGCCGTTGGCATCAAGCATGCGGCGGGCGGCCTCTGCACCGGTTAGACCGGAGGAGGTAGGAACTTCGGCGAATTTGTTAAAAGTTCCTTTCACACGGAACTGTGCCCAGAGCGACAGTCCGAATGCAATCAGAATCAGGAAATCCATAGGATGGAAAAACATTCCACACTCACTCCTCGCTGTAATCTATACTACTTCATTCTAGCCCATATTCATGTATACGAATAAGTCCTATGACAGTTTCATTATTTTATTGTACAATCTGTGTCCATTAATGACAATGTTGCCGCAGGCGAAAAAAACAGACACACTCCTCGTCATTACGATTGGGAATGTGTCTATTTTGATGGTTATCTGTCGTGATTTTGGGTTTTGTGATGCTCGGTTTTTCGCGGGTTTTGAAAGCCGGTCACCTCGAGCATTTTACTGCTCATTTTGGAATCCAACGTCTTTTCTGGAGCCTGCGGATATGATTTTTCACCTTTGGACACCGAGATATCCTCCTCGAAAACATAATCGCGAACAGGCTTATTATTTCCTCGGACGGTTGCGAAAGGACGTGGGAATGGTTTACAGCTGAGAAAAGGCGCGGTCTACAGCAGCGATGGTGTATTGAATGTCTTCTTCTGTATGAGCTGTCGTCACGAACCAAGCTTCATATTTGGATGGTGCCAGGCATACACCTTCATTCAGCATCAGCTGGAAGAAGCGGGCAAATATTTCTCCGTTCGCTTTCTGAGCTGCATCATAATCATGAACAGGCTCGTCCGTAAAGTAAACAGCCAAAGCTCCTTTTACACGATTGAGCTGGATGGTTACGCCGTGTTTGGTTGCCGCTTCGATGATGCCGTTTGCAAGCATGGCGCCCAGTCGTTCGAATTCATCGTACACGCCTGGCTGCTTCAATACTTCCAGGCACGCAATTCCCGCACGGATGGAAGCAGGATTACCAGCCATTGTTCCTGCTTGATACGCAGGTCCGAGTGGGGCGACTTGCTCCATGATTTCCCGACGACCGCCATAAGCGCCGATTGGCAGACCGCCACCGATAATTTTGCCCAATGCAGTCAGATCTGGCTCGACTCCGAGGAGGTTTTGTGCTCCGCCATAGCAGAAGCGGAAGGCCGTGATCACTTCATCGTAGACAACAAGTGCACCAGCTTCGTGCGTGATGCGGTTAACCTCTTCCAAGAAGCCAGGCTCAGGTGCCACGATACCGAAGTTGCCGACAATCGGTTCAACGAGGACGCAAGACGTTTCGCTTCCCCATTTGCTCATAGCATCTGCGAATGCTTCGATATTATTAAAAGGTACAGTAATGACTTCGCTGGCAATGCTTTGTGGAATACCTGCACTGTCCGGAATCCCCAAGGTAGATGGTCCAGAGCCAGCAGCAACGAGCACCAAATCGGAGTGGCCGTGGTAGCAGCCTGCGAATTTGATGACTTTGACGCGTCCGGTATAGGCACGTGCTACACGAATGCATGTCATGACTGCTTCTGTACCAGAGTTGTTGAATCGAATGCGCTCCATCGATGGGATTGCTTCGCGGATCATGTTTGCGAAGGTAATTTCCCATGGAGTAGGTGTACCGTACAGGGTTCCGTTGGCAGCAGCTTCGCAAATCGCTTTGGTTACATGTGGATGTGCATGGCCAGTAATGATGGGGCCATATGCTGCTAAATAGTCAATATATCGATTGCCGTCCACGTCCCAGAAATACGCGCCCTGGGCACGTTCCATCGTTACGGGTGCTCCCCCACCTACAGCCTTGAAAGAGCGGGAAGGGCTGTTTACCCCGCCTAGAATAACGTCGAGTGCTTGCTCGTGCAGTTGCGCGGATCGTTCACGTTTCATGCATATTCCCTCTTTTCTTTTGGAAAAAGTCCTTCATTATCTTACCACAGCAGTTCAACAACTGGATATGAACGAGAGCTATAGATGAAGAAAAGGAAAAATGATACAATTTTCAAGCAAATCACTCCTTGGGTAAAGGCGGGGTCATCATGAAACTTGAGAGCATCTCCATGAAAGGAAGCGGCAAAAGCAATGAGGACGCCTATGTGATTCAGCAGGTCAAGCATGTGTATTCGGTCATCGACGGTATTACTTCGCTGATTCCGTATGAGAACGCAGCAGGACAGACAGGCGGAGCTATCGCGGCTGAGCTTGTAAAAAAGCAGCTGGAAGCAATGCCGGAGGATGCAGCTTTGCACGAGTATTTGGAGACGATAAACGAAGCCCTTCAAGGGCAGATGCGGCAAAGCGGCATTGATCTTGAGAAAAAGGAAGCATTGTGGGGAGCGGCCTGTGCAGTCGTTCGTGTAGGAGATGCCCATATCGAGTACGCTCAATTGGGAGATTGCATGATTTTTGCCGTTTATGATGATGACACGGTACGCCCCTTGACGCATACGCAAGTCAGCCATTTGGAACAGGCAGTCATGGCGAAGTGGGGAGAAGGAATCAAAGAAGGATTGTGTACTCGAACAGAGCTGTACGAACGATGTATGGACATCCTGATCCATAACCGCTATCAGGCGAATGGACCAGGAGGCTACGGCGTGTTGAATGGCGATGTTGCCTGTCGGGACTTTATCGAGTATGGACGCATGAATCGAGTTGGCGTGAAGGCATTAGTGTTGGCAACGGATGGTCTTTTCATGCCGAGAGCTTTAGGTGGAGCACAGCCGAAGTGGGAAGAGACGGTGCTGCCGATCGTACATAAAGGGCTGCAACGTTACACAGACGAGCTCATCTCTCTGGAAAACAACGATCCCGAATGCATCCAGTATATCCGCTTCAAAAAGTCTGACGACAAAACGGGCATGATCCTTTATCTTCATTAACAGTTTGGTGCAGTTTGCCTTTTGCACAATTCGATTGGCTCATATACACTACAAATGGTATTTAAGCGAAGAAAAAAGGACGGTTTTCCATGATTCAAGTAAATCATTTACAAAAGGATTTCCGCATCCATCAGTCCAGACCGGGCCTTGGTGGTGCTTTTCGTGATTTGTTCAGTCGGGAGTACAAGACGGTAAATGCGGTGGATGACCTTTCCTTTACAGTACAGGAAGGGGAAATGTTCGCGCTGATTGGGGAAAATGGTGCCGGAAAATCGACCACGATCAAGATGCTGACCGGTATCTTGACCCCGAGCGACGGAGAAATCGTCATTAACGGCTATGTGCCTTTCAAGCAGCGGGAAGAGTACGTTCGTTCCATCGGAGTTGTTTTCGGGCAGCGCTCTCAGCTTTGGTGGGACCTTTCTCCGATAGAGTCCTTCCGTCTGTTGAAGAGTGTTTATAAAGTAGATGAGGCAGAAGGAGAAAAGTGGCTGGAGCGTTTGATTGAGGAGCTGGAGATTTCTCCGTTCGTCAGTCAGCCAGTGCGCAAGCTGAGTCTTGGTCAACGGATGCGCTGTGAAGTGGCTGCTTCGTTGATTCATAAGCCACGCCTGCTGTTTCTCGATGAGCCGACAGTTGGACTCGATGTACTCGTTAAGCAAAAAATCCGTGAGTTTCTCCGCAATCTGAACGAGACGGAAAATATGACGATCTTGTTGACGACTCACGATGTGTCAGACATCGAAGCACTCTGTAAACGCGTGCTTGTCATGGACAAAGGGAAGCTGATCTTCGATGGATTGTTGAATGACCTCAAGGAAAAATGGGGCAATGGCACAGAGGTGTCCTTCCAAATGAAAAAGCGCACTTCAACAGCCGCACTTCGTCAGGCATTGGGAGAGATGCCTTGTGAGATCAAGCAAATCAATGATTTTACCCTCAGTGTAAAAGTAGCGCGAAGTCAGGAAATGCTGCCCTTTGTTTTGTCGACAGTCATGTCATCGTTTGAAGTCAGCGATGTGAAAATTGAGGAGACGAGCACAGAGGATATCGTTCGCAACATTTATTCCTCAGACCAAGAGGTAGCTAACCATGCGTAAGCTTTATATGGAACTCATCCGCATGAGGTTCTTGACGATGCTTGCCTATCGTGTGAACTATTACAGCGGGATCATTATCTACGCGATTAACATCGGTGCGTACTACTTTTTGTGGGGAGCGATCTACGGAGGGCAGCAGCAGCTCGGCGGGCTGACGGTGGAACAGATGACTTCCTACGTTGCGATTGCTTGGATGTCGCGGGCGTTTTATTTTAACAACATCGATACAGAAATAGCCCAGGACGTCCGAGAAGGCAAGGTCGCGATCGAAATGATACGCCCTTATAATTACTTGTCCGTGAAAACGGCGCAGGCGTTCGGGGAAGGGATCTTTCGGTTTCTCTTTTTCGCGGGTCCAGGTATTTTCCTTATCAGTCTGATCATTCCGTTCAGCTTCCCGGCGACAGCGACTGGATGGGGGCTGTATTTGATCAGCTTGATGTGTGCGTTTTTGATTAATACACAAATCAATCTGGTGACAGGCTTACTGACTTTCTTCCTGTTCCGAAACGATGGCATGATGCGAGCCAAGCGGGTCGTGGTGGATCTGTTGTCTGGTCTCGTGCTGCCGATCAGCTTTTTCCCGGGCTGGGCGCAAACGGTAATGGGTTACCTTCCATTTCAGGCCGTTAACTACTACCCGAGCCTGATCTTCACAGGTGCGATTACAACGGAACGTTCCTGGGAATTGATCGGTTTTCAGTTCATCTGGATGTTTGTCATACTGGTTCCCATCTTGGTGATGTGGCGTCTTGCCCGCAACAAGCTGGTTGTGCAAGGAGGGTAGAGCATGCAAAACATGAGACATATTTTCAGTATTTTTGCCGACTACCTGAGCCAGTACTTTAAGACGAGGCTTGCCTATCGAACGGATTTTCTCGGGGACTTTGTGTCTAATCTGGTTTCTGAGCTAATCAATCTCATCTTTATTATTGTCGTGTTCACGCATGTTCCGCTTATGGGGGATTGGACGCGTGACGAGATTATCTTTATCTATGGTTTCTTTTTGGTTCCATACGCATTGTTCTCGATGTTCTTCGGTTTTTGGGACTTTAATGAGCGCTATATCATCCGGGGCGAGATGGATCGCATCTTAACGAGACCGATTCACAATCTGGCACAGGTGTGCCTCGAGTCAATTGCGCCAGACCGCATTTTTGGAGTGATAACCGGGATCATCATCATGGGGTATGCAGCCATTCAACTTGATTTGTCGTTTTACTGGTACGACGTGTTCATCTTTATCGGGCTCTCAATCAGCGGGGCACTGATTTACGGTGGCGTGTATACCGCGATTGCTGCGGTTAGCTTCTTTTCTGACTCGCGGACAGGGATTGCCCCGATGATCTACAACATCCAGCAATACGGGCGCTATCCGGTAGACGTGTACAACAAGGCTATTCGCTTTGTGCTCACTTACGTGCTGCCGTTTGCCTTCGTGGGTGTTTATCCGGCGGCTTACTTTTTGCGTAAGGAAGTCTGGTACACGTATGCGGCAATGACACCGGTAGTTGCTGTCATCTTTTTCGGGATCGGGCTGTTAGTCTGGAACTGGGGAGTTACGAAGTATCGGGGAGCAGGTTCTTGATTATTTATAATTCGACCTCGCTGTGGTAATATTGGATGTAACGAGATCCACAAGCATAAAGTAAAAAAGACCGTTCCGGCGGCAACTGGAGCGGTCGGTACAATAGGAGCTTCCCCCATAGGGGTGCGGCTCAAATCTGGGTGTGAAATAGACCGCTGAGGTGCGAACTCAAGGGCGGTCTATTTCTTTTTGGTCAAGGTAACAACCAAGCCGATTAAAGCGACCAGGAACAACCCAAACTGGAAAAGCAGTCCGAGTGTTTCATTCGTTACCACAGGCCTCACCCCCTTTCAAATGGGGATGAGCCGCGACCACCCTTGAGGAGCCGATTCTATTGTACAAGCGAATGATAGCATGAAGTGCTCTCTAGTTAGCAAGTGTCTTTTTTTACTCATTATTCATACTAAACAAATCGGAAAAATAAGCAAAAATTATCGAGCTGGCAGATTCCTCTATTGTCAAATCAAAAAACAGCAGTATAATATGCTGTATACAACTACACATTCCTTCGGGGCAGGGTGAAATTCCCGACCGGCGGTGATCATGCTTTATGCATGTTAAGCCCGCGAGCCTCCCGAGCTGCAAATAGCGACGGAGTGCAGGATCTGGTGTGATTCCAGAGCCGACAGTACAGTCTGGATGGGAGAAGGATGACGACAGTACGTTTATCACACGTGCTTGTTTGCCTGTGCAAACGGGATGAGAACGTAGAGGCCAGCCCTCTTGTTTCTTGTACCTTTTATTTGCGCACGGTTTTGTCATACGCTTGCAAATGCCCTGTGGAACTTATAGCCACAGGGTTTATTTTTGTTTGTGTAACAAGACGTGTGAGTACAACGACTGTTGCCATTCCTCAAGAAGGAGTAGAAAAATGAGGAGATGGTAAACATGAAAGAAACAGCGCTGCATTCTTCGCGCACACGTGCAACCCAAAAGCTGGTGACGATTCCCATGCTGGCGGCCGTTGCATTTATTCTGCAGTATCTCGAGGTTCCCGTTCCGCTGATGCCAAGCTTTTTGAAGCTCGACTTCAGTACACTCCCGGCATTGATCGGGGGACTCATGTACGGACCTGTAGCTGGCGTTATTATCGAGGTACTAAAAAATACATTGCACATGCTCTTCAAAAATACAGACGGTCTGTTGATCGGTGAGCTCGCAAACATTGTGGCAGGATCAAGCTTTATTTTTGCGGCTGTTTACATGCAGCGTCTCGGCCAAGGCAAAAAAGGCTTCCTGACTGGTCTTGCTCTGGGAACGATTTTGATGACGATTGTCATGGCTGTGGCAAATGCATATGTGCTGTTGCCTGCATACGCTGTGCTTTATCAAATGCCGATTGAACAGCTCTTGACCATGTTCAATGCGACAAGTATCTGGTCATTGGTTCTGTACGGAATCGTACCATTTAATCTCTTCAAAGGTGTTATGATTTCAGTGGTTGCGTATCCGATCTATGTGAAGCTCGGCTCCAGAATCGCTCCGCGTACCAGCAATTGACAACCACGATGTGACTCGCTAATATGTTTAGTTAATAGATAGTCACAAAAGGCTATGAAAGGACCCGCAGCTATACCCACGTGACAGAGAGTCGGCCCTAGTCTGGAAGGCTGATACGTAAAGGTTAACTGCAACCCATCCTGAAGCCGCTGGTGAAGAGCTGAGCCGGATGCCCACCGTTATCGGGTTATCGAGAGGACTATGGCGTATGCTGTGGTCAATCAGGGTGGTACCGCGGAAGTTAATCCTCCGTCCCTTTTGGGATGGGGGATTTTTTGCATTTTACGTAAGAACAAAAAGGAGCGTAGACGGATGAAAGAGGACAAAGCGTTTGTAAAAGAAATTACACCGCAATCGGAGGATTTTTCGCGTTGGTACATCGATGCCATTAAAAAGGCGGATTTGATGGATTACACACCGGTACGCGGCTGCATCGTGTTCAAGCCGGATGGCTTTGAGCTATGGGAGCGAATTCAAGAGGCGATGAATAAGCGCTTCAAAGAGACAGGGCATCGCAATGCCTATTTCCCGATGCTAATCCCCGAGTCCTTCTTTCAAAAAGAGAAAGAGCATATCGAGGGCTTCAATCCAGAACTGCCTTGGGTAACAGAGGCTGGTGGCGAGCCACTAGAGGAAAAGCTCGCGCTACGTCCAACTTCCGAGACGATCATCGGACATATGTATAGCCAATGGATTCAGAGTTATCGTGACCTACCTGTATTAATCAACCAGTGGGCAAACGTGTTTCGCTGGGAGAAGCGGACGATGCCGTTCTTGCGGACATCGGAATTTCTTTGGCAGGAAGGCCACACAGCACATGCGACAGAGGAAGAAGCTCGTCAGGAAACGATGCAAATGCTAGAGATTTACCGAGAGGTCGTCGAGCAGGAGCTGGCGATTCCGGTTTGGAAGGGACAAAAAACACCAAGTGAACGCTTTGCTGGTGCTGTCGACACGTATTCCATTGAAGCGATGATGAAGGATGGCAAAGCAGTGCAAGCGGGCACCTCGCACTATTTGGGCGATAAATTCGCGCGCGGCTTTGAAATCAAGTTTTTGGATCGTGACAATCAGTTCAAGTACGTTCACACCACATCATGGGGAACCTCTACGCGACTGATTGGTTCGATGATCATGGTGCATGGCGATGACCGAGGTCTCGTGTTGCCACCTCGCATGGCTCCGACACAGGTAATTATGATACCAGTCGGTCCGATGAAGCTGCGCGAGAAAGTCATGGAGGCGTTTGATCCACTCTTTGACCAGATCAAGGCCGCAGGAGTGCGCGTCCGTGCTGATCTTCGCGAAGAAACACCAGGCTGGAAGTTCAATGAGTGGGAAATGCGCGGAGTTCCGCTGCGTTTGGAGCTCGGCCCGCGTGACGTGGAAAATGGTCAAGTGATTTTGGCTCGTCGTGATACAGGAGAGAAGGTGACGGTTTCACTTGACGGTATCGGGCAGACCGTTGTTCAACTGTTGGAAGAGATTCAGCAAAATATGTTCCAAAAAGCACTAGCCTTCCGTGATGAGAACTCATATTTGGGGATCGATACACTGGAGCAGCTATCCGCTCATATTGCCAAAAACGAGAGCGAAAAAAAGACGAGCGGCTGGGTGTTAGCTGGCTGGTGCGGGGATGATGCTTGTGAATCGAAGATCAAGGAAGAAACCAGGTTCACCTCGCGCAACATCCCGTTTGAGCCTCCTGTACAAAAGAAAGCCTGCATTTGCTGCGGCAAAGAGTCACAGCATAGCGTCTGGTTCGGAAGGGCGTATTAATCAAAAAAAGGGTGTGTCCACGCTTCGGCGCAGGGCACACCCTTTTTTCAACTAGCGTCCAAGTATCCAATCAGTAAAGGCTTGTACATCTGTAAAGTGGTAGTCAGGCTCGGGATCGAATTTTCCCGCCTTTTGTGTAACCAAAAGCCAATCCACACCGATTGTTCGCAAACCAGCGGCTCGGCCAGCCAACACGTCAGCATCACTGTCACCTACGAAAATGGTTTCCGCAGGAGTTGCGCCTAGCTGTTTCATAGCGGTAAAAATACTTTCTGGATGTGGCTTTGGATGTGTGACCTCATCCCCTGTGATCACGACGGAAAAATACGAATCTAATCCCCATTCTCGAAGGGAGATGTCAGCACTTTTGCGTCCTTTTCCTGTTACGATGCCCATTTGGATACCTGCTGCGTGTAGTTCGTCGAGCATGCTTCGGATATTTTCCGGGTTTTGTACGCGGGAGTGTTCATCTGTGTATACACGATAAAAATGAGCGAAGGCGTTGTCATGCGCATATGAGGGAAGCTTGTTTTGTAAAATGCCTGTTTCTGTGGGGCCAAAGAGAGCTACAATCTGCTCGTCTGTATAATGCTCCTGCAAAAACTCCTGAAAGGTAGAACGAAAAGCGGTGAATATTAAGGGGAGGGTATCGGCAACTGTGCCGTCGAAATCAAACAAGATCGTCCGCATTGGGGTTCTCCTTTGATTAGAAAATGAAAGAAAACCATCGTATCTGATGGTTCTCTTGGTGACTTACTCATCCGAATCATCAAAAGGAGCATTTGTATCATCTGTTGGGTCAGCTGGAGTCATTGGGAACAGGATGTCGAAAAACTTGAATTTTCGACGGCCAGATTCCGGTTTGAACCCTTTGTACTTTTGCAACAGCTCAGAGATGTCTTCTACAAATTGATTACGTTCATCTTGACTCAAATAAAATTCGGTCAAATTAAAAGCGAACGTATTTTGGTATTCTTTCCGAACATCTTGGTCGCTTGCGACGAAGCGATTGAGCGTTCGCATGAGGTCCTTTTCCGTAGTACGAAACGGTGTAAACATGACATCACTTAATTGTTGAGCGTTTTCTTCAATCATCAATTGGAGCTTGACCTGAATGACCTTGGCAACGGGCTCATAGTATTTCTCCACAATAGAGCCTTTTACCCGGGTATCCACTTGCTCGAGCAGCCCAACACGCACGAGCTCCTTCACATGATAATGTAGCCGTGCAGCATTTTCGCCTAGTTCTGTAGCGATTTGTTTGGCTGTTCTGGGCTCCAAATCTTCAAAGAGTTCCAAAATTTTAACCCGTTCCGCTATAGCAAGCGATTTTAGCGCTTCTGGATCTGTTACTTCAAAAAACTCTTTCATGCGAATTCACCATCCAACTGACTAGGCCAAATTTTATTTTTTTTTATTCTATCCTTTTCTGAATCAAAGCGCAACTTGTATGCGGATGAAGTGAATACTAGATTGTGGTAAAATGGGACCAGCGAAAACAGGATATTATCGAGAGGAGGGAAAAGTTTGACGGCAGTAGGACAAGCTGCACCTGCATTTACTTTGCAGGCGAGCAACAATCAGACCCTCTCACTTTCCCAATTTCATGGACAAAATGTGGTGCTTTATTTTTATCCGAAGGACCAAACACCGACATGTACCACAGAAGCATGCGACTTCCGTGACTTCCATTCGAGCTTTGCTGAGCTGAATACAGTTGTTCTGGGAATCAGTCCGGATTCTGTGAAATCGCATGACAAATTTATCGCAAAGCACGAATTGCCGTTTCCACTTCTGGCAGATCCGGATCACCAGGTGGCCGAGGCTTATGGTGTGTGGGTGTTGAAAAAAATGTACGGACGAGAGTACATGGGCATAGAACGCACGACGTTCGTCATCGACAAAGAAGGCAACATCGCAAAAGCATGGCCAAAAGTAAAGGTCAAAGGGCATGTGCAGGAAGTACTTCAATTTATTAAGGAAGAACTTCAATCCTAACGTTTATTTCGCAAAGCGCGAATGGAGGAACATACAGATGAGTGTATCCACGGAATATGTTGTACAAAGCTTTTGCCAATTGGCGAACATCCCAAGTCCATCTGGCAATACAGAAAAAGTAATGGCCTGGGTTGCACAAGAGTTAGAGAAGCTTGGCGTGTCCTATAAAAGGACAAACAAAGGAGCAATCGTTGCAACAGTAGCGGGGGCCAATAACGACAAAGCAAGACTTTTGACAGCTCACGTAGATACGCTGGGCGCGATGGTAAAAGAAATAAAGAGCAACGGGCGCTTGAAGCTGACCTTGATCGGCGGCTTTGCATTCAATGCGATTGAAGGGGAGCACTGCGTTGTAGAGACTAGCAGCGGTCGTCTTGTAACCGGTACCATTTTGTCCACCAAAGCTTCCGTGCACGTATACAGCTCAGAATCTGGCAAAGCTGAGCGCAATGAGGCGAACATGGAAGTCCGACTGGATGAAAAGGTCACAAACAAAGAACAAGTACTTGCGCTTGGAATTTCCGTCGGAGATTTTGTCTCCTTCGATCCGCGCGTGACGGTAACGGATAGCGGCTTTATCAAGTCCCGCCATATCGACGATAAAGCAAGCGTGGCTGTGCTGCTGGGGGTTCTGAAAGAACTGAGTGAATCCGGCTTGAAGCTGCCTTACACTACGTACTTTTTTATCAGCAATAATGAAGAGATCGGTTACGGCGGTAACTCCAGCATCCCTGACAATGTAGTGGAGTACCTGGCTGTCGACATGGGCGCGATTGGGGACGGACAGACGACAGATGAGTATTGCGTGTCCATTTGTGCGAAGGATTCCACTGGACCTTACCACTACGGATTGCGCAGCCATCTGACCAAGCTCGCACAAGCGAATGATCTGAATTACCAAGTGGATATTTATCCCTACTATGGTTCTGACGCAAGTGCTGCACTGAGAGCCGGATATGACGTTGTCCATGGCTTGATCGGACCGGGAGTAGATGCATCCCACTCCCATGAACGTACACATAAAGAAGCGCTCGACAACACGGCAAAGCTCGTGATGGCCTACCTTCAATCAGAAGAAATGCAAGCATAGGAGGACCCGATGAGCAATATGTATCAATGGGCTGACTACTATGATCTCACGCAACGCGGAGTTGCAGGTGATGTTGAGTTCTATCTGGAACAAGCCAAGCTGGCCGGGGGAAAAGTGCTGGATCTCGCTTGCGGCACCGGAAGAATCAGTATTCCGATGGCGCAGGCTGGCATCGACGTTACCGGAATTGACTTATCCCAAGATATGCTGGCAAGGGCTCAGGTAAAAGCAGAGGAACAAGGTGTGACATCTGGCTTGAAGCTATCGCAAGGGGATATGCGTGCTTTTGATCTGCAGGAGTCATTTTCGCTGATTATGATTCCGTTTCGGTCGTTTTTGCACCTGTTGCATGTTCAAGAGCAAATGAAGGCATTGACCTGCATTCGCAAGCATCTGGCTCCAGGTGGGAAGTTCATCATGAACGTGTTTGTGCCCAAGATTCATCATTTTTACGAGGAAAATGAAAAGATGTCCTTGCGTGGCACCTATCCACTTCCGTCGGGGGAAGAGGTTGCGATGTGGGATTACACACGTTATGACCATTTTCAGCAACTGTCCGAAGTGACACGTATTTACGAGCGTACGGATGCACAGGGAGTTGTGACGGAACGGGTAAAAGGCCGATTTACTCTCCGCTACATTTTCCCTGCGGAACTCCATCACCTGCTTCGTTTAAACGGCTTGAAGGTCACACAACGATACGGCTCTTTTGCAAAGACACCTTTTGATGCAAATAGCTCAGAATTGATTCTGGTCGCAGAAGCCTTGTAAACGGAACCTGTGGAGGGGATAGGGAATGAAGATTTATACAAAGTCAGGGGATAAAGGTGAGACGTCACTGGTCGCAGGTGTTCGCGTGCCTAAGTTTGCGGACCGTGTAGAGGCATACGGCACGTGCGATGAAGCCAACTCGCAGATTGGATTGGCACTGGCCATGTTGCCTGCGTCAGAAGAATGGAAGGAATTGCAGGATGTCTTCCATGTCATTCAGACAAAGCTGTTCCATGTAGGAGCTGAGCTGGCGACACCAGAAGGCAAGAAGGTCGGTTGGCCGATTGCAGAAGAGGACGTTACTTTTCTGGAAGAGCAAATTGACATGCTAGATGCTAAGTTGCCGCCGCTCACCAATTTTATTTTGCCTGGCGGACATCCAGCTGCGGCTGCTTTCCATGTTTCCCGTACGGTCGTCCGACGTGCAGAGCGCAAAGCTGTTCATGTGGCACAGCAGGAGCAGGTAAACCCGTCCGTGGTCAAATACCTCAACCGACTGTCCGATTTTCTGTTCGTTGTAGCTCGCCATGTTAATAAAGAGACAAGTGCTGTAGAAAAAACACTGCACGAATAGGCAAAAGCCCCCTGGGATCAAACAGGGGGCTTTCACTTATTTGGTACGCAGGTAAGAGGTGATTCCCGGAAGAAAGTCGATTTTCTCCGTATGAAAAGTCTCGTAGAGAAGCTTTCCATCCTTACATGCGTTTCCTTCTAGCAGCATAGTGAGCTGCGTGTTGGTAATCGGGAAAAATGGAAATCTTTCCAACATATTTACCACAGGCTTCATGAGAGCGAGAGGGATGTGGATTTTATTGACCTTTCGCTTTCCAATGGCCTCGCCAATCGTATCGAGAATTTGTCCGTAGGAAAGCCGTTCGGGTCCACCTGTTTCGTAGGTTTGGTTGGTTGATTCGGGTCTGCTCAAGGCTTGGACGAATACATCCGCCACCGTCTTGCGAGCGACTGGCTGCAAAGGGTAGGAACCATCGCCAATGACCGGTGTGACAGGTAACCGGACTAGATCGGCGAGCATGTTCACGAATTCATCCCCAGGACCAAAAATAACAGATGGACGGAAAATGACGTACGGAATACCGCTTGCTTGTACAAGCTGCTCCGCTTCGTATTTGGTACGATGGTAGGCGCTCGTGGCGTTTTCGCGTGCACCAAGAGCACTCATATGGACAAAGCGCTTGATTCCCGCTCGCTTGGCAGCCTCCAGTACATTTTTTGTCCCCTCTACATGGATACGAGAAAAGCTAATGCCTTTCCCCGGTTGTTCGCGAATAATTCCAACGAGGTGGATGACAGCATCGCAGCTTTGCATCGCTCTCATCAATGATTCTTTATCAAATAGATCGCCAGTTGCTTCCGTTATATGCGCATTGGCGGTTTCGTTGTAGGGAAGCTTACCTGTTGAACCAGCTCTGGTGAGGCAAACCGTCTCATATCCTTCTGCCGGCAAGCGCTCGAGTATACCCCGTCCAACAAAACCTGTGGCACCAGTCAGGAATACTTTCATGGAAACCTCCTCCCGTCAAATACTTCCAGACTCATTGTACAACAGTTGCAGTCTGCGGTGCTATCGATCGATGTGTTGACCAAGACGGTATAATGTAGGGAAAAGGGGGATATATTTATGGCACAACGCAAAGTACCTGTGGCCGACATTTTGGATAATTTGCAGCAGCTTTATCCGGATGCGCACTGTGAATTGAATTATACAACCCCGTTTGAACTTCTTATTGCGACCATTCTTTCGGCCCAATGTACAGATAAACGGGTGAATGAGATTACCGCACCCATGTTCCAGCACCTAAACCAGCCGGAGCATTACCTTCATTTGACACAGGAAGAAATGGAAGAGCATATAAAAGGGCTCGGGTTGTATAAGAATAAGAGTAAAAACATTCTAGAGACCTGTAGAATCTTGTACGAAAAATACAATAGCGAAGTTCCACAAACGCATGCCGAGCTCGAAGCATTGCCAGGGGTAGGGAGAAAGACTGCAAATGTCGTTTTGTCCAATGCATTCGGGATTCCTGCGATCGCAGTGGATACACATGTATTCCGCGTAGGCAATCGGTTAGGCCTTGCGAATAGCGACAATGTGGACGAAGTGGAGCGTCAGCTCATGAAGCGCATTCCAAAAGAGAAGTGGACGGATGCGCATCATTGGCTAATTTGGCACGGCAGACGTGTATGTTCGTCGCGCAATCCACAGTGCGGTAGCTGTACACTTCAATCCATGTGTAAGTTTGCACAGGCGGAAGCCAAAAAAGCCAAAAAAACTGCAACCAAAAAGCCTGCAAAAGCAAAGTGAAAAACTTGATTTTCCACTTCTTTCTGTTCAAATCGAATGAATGGATATTGACAGTTTTCGCCGACTAGACGTACACTTATTTATAGTAATTCTAATCAATGACATTAGAGAAGCTTGTTCTTTTGTCTTGCGAAAGACTGTGGGGTGTAACAAGATGGTACAACGTGTGGAGAAAGCTGTTGAAATCCTGAAGAATACCGGGGTTCGTATGACACCACAGCGCCATGCAATTTTGACCTATTTGCTGGAAACGATGACTCACCCGACGGCTGACGAAATATATAAAGCCCTTGAAGGCAAATTCCCGAATATGAGCGTTGCAACGATTTATAACAATCTACGAGTCTTTAAAGATGCTGGATTGGTTACAGAGCTCACTTACGGGGATGCGTCCAGCCGATTCGATGCCAATGTGGAAGAAGATCATTATCACGCGATCTGTACCACCTGTGGGGCAATCAGTGACTTCCACTTTCCGTATTTGCGGGATGCAGAAGTAGCTGCTTCCAAGGACATTGGCTTCAAAGTAACCGGACATCGTATGGAAGTTTATGGCGTTTGTGATTCCTGTCAAAAGAATCCCCACTAAAAATGTATTTGATGGATGAGCACCTCCTGCTTGAATCGGATAATCCCGGTGATGCAGGGGGTGTTTGCTTATGGAGGACATAACCCTTTCTGTCGATATCTGTAACCTTTTGGCTTCTCATACGTCTTCTTTTTGGTAGAAGCTTGTCCGTGAATTACCAGAATACAAAAGGTTGTGAATGTATTGAACCAACGCTATGATCGAAATAATGAGTCAAATCATACAGCCCAAGTCAGAAGACAGGCTTATGTACCGGGAAGCAGGTGGAGATTATGAGCAGGGAGTCTGGTAGAGCTCTGCGACCAAGACGAAGAAGAAGAAGGGCCTTTGGCAGGCTGTTTTTGTTAAGCTTTTTCTTGTTGGCTATCTTTGGCAGCATTTACTGGTTTTTTGTACTCCGTGCCTCAACCGAGCATGTGCAGCCGTATGATGGTGATAAAAATGTGATTGTATACGAAGGATCGCAGAAAGAGTCTACGTATATATTGGAATCAGAGCAAATATTGTTGCCCTTTGATTTCATTAAAGAAAACATTGATCCAGCGATTTTTTGGGATGAACCTACACGTTCCGTTATCGTCACGACGAAGGATAAGGTGCTTCGGATGGAGAGCGGAGAAGTTGTCGCTTATCTGAACAAAAAACCTGTGGATTTACTCGTTCCAGTAAAAGAGGTCGAAGGTACACGCTATGTCCCGCTGGACCCTTTGGAAAAGCTGTATCCTTATTCATTTGAGCGAAAAGCAGATACGGGTGTCCTAGTCGTCGAAAAAGAGGGCTACGAAATCCAGCGAGCAAAAGTGATCGCTGCCGAGGAAAAACAAGCAGTTCGTACCGGTGCTTCTCACCGAACCCCGATTGTAGCAGAGCTGTCTGCGGGTGAGATTGTCGACGTTCTTGGAAAGAAGGAAAACTGGTATCATGTTTTAACCACCTCGGGTGTAGGGGGATATATTTCAGAGAGAAGTATTGAAATGATGGATGTGCGCAAAGTCCAGCTGGAGCACACGACTGCTAACGGACAACAACACGCAGCTTGGAAGCCTGAGGGTAAGATCAACCTCGTATGGGAGCACGTCGTCAGTAAAAATCCGGATGTTTCAAAAATTGATGCATTACCAGGGGTAAATGTAGTTTCTCCTACTTGGTTTGAAATGAAGGATGCAGAAGGAAATCTGTTGAACAGGGCCGATTCTGCATACGTCAAATGGGCCCACAAGAGGGGCTACAAGGTTTGGGGGCTAGTTACAAACGGCTTTAATCCCGATTGGACCAAGTCCGTTCTCGGTAGCTATGACAAGCGCGATCAATTAATTGCCCAACTCCTGTACTACGCTCATCTTTATGATCTCGATGGCATCAACATCGATTTTGAGAACGTATATTTAGAAGAGAAAGAGGAACTCGTTCAGTTTGTTCGAGAGCTGACGCCGTATCTCCATCAGCAAGGACTGACCGTTTCCATAGATGTGACGATCAAGTCAAATGCTAAGCAATGGTCCATGTTCCTGGATCGGAAAGCTTTGGCTGAGGTCGTCGATTATGTTGCGGTGATGACATATGATGAGCATTGGGCAGCGAGTCCAAAAGCTGGTTCTGTCGCATCACTACCATGGGTGGAGCGGGGCTTGCAAGGAGTGCTGGAAGAGGTCCCTAACGAAAAACTGCTGCTGGGTGTACCTTTTTACACACGCTTGTGGACCGAAGCCAAGCAGGCAGATGGCACTGTGAAAGTGAGCTCCAAAGCTT
>NZ_SZNK01000001.1:3592500-3732500 GCF_005217615.1 Brevibacillus antibioticus | reverse complement strand
AGCAGAGGACTGAAAATCCTCGTGTCGGCGGTTCGATTCCGTCCCGAGCCACCTTTATAGGGGCATAGTTTAACGGTAGAACGAAGGTCTCCAAAACCTTTGGTGTGGGTTCGATTCCTACTGCCCCTGCCATTTTTTAAGACAATAGTAGTAATCATGGCGGTCGTGGCGAAGGGGTTAACGCACCGGATTGTGGCTCCGGCACTCGTGGGTTCAAGTCCCATCGATCGCCCCATAAATTTATAGTTGGGGATTACTTATTGGGGTATAGCCAAGCGGTAAGGCAACGGACTTTGACTCCGTCATTCCTAGGTTCAAATCCTAGTACCCCAGCCATTAAAATGCGGACGTAGCTCAATTGGTAGAGCGTCGCCTTGCCAAGGCGAAGGTCGAGGGTTCGAGACCCTTCGTCCGCTCCATTTCTCAAATTGTTTCACCTTATATCATGGAGGCATAGCCAAGTGGTAAGGCACGGGTCTGCAAAACCCTCACCCCCGGTTCAAATCCGGGTGCCTCCTCCAAAGTATTTGCCGGTGTGGCGGAATGGCAGACGCGCGCGACTCAAAATCGTGAGGGAAACCGTGGGGGTTCAAGTCCCTTCACCGGCACCATACATTTACAAGCTAACCCTGAATGTCAAGATTTCTTGATGATTGGGGTTTTTTTCTGCTTTGATCGGCGCATAGTGTAGACAGGATAAATAGACAACGTGTGTAAGTAACAGGACGAGGTGGTTGAGGTGTTTTACAAACTACAAGATAAACCCCCAATGGGGATCACGACGCTGTCCGTATTACAATGGATGATCGTAACTGTTTCCAGCAGTGTAGCGGTACCACTAATGATTGGAGATATGTACGGCTTGCAGGCTGATGAAATGGGAAGGCTGATGCAGCAGACCATGTTTTACATTGGACTCGCGTCACTACTGCAAGTATGGATTGGACACCGCTATCCGATGATAGAAGGACCCGCTGGATTATGGTGGGGGATCTTTATCATTTTGGCTCAACTCGGAACGAGCATGGGTCTCCATCCACAAGAAATTGGTCAATCCTTTCAAGTGGGTATGATATTAGCAGGTCTACTCTTTTTCATTTTTGGCTTATTAGGATGGATTGGAAAATTACAGAGGTGGTTTACGCCGCTGGTTTCAGGAACGTATATGATTTTGCTTGCTGTTTCTTTGTGTAGTAATATTCTCACGGGCATGCTCGGTATTGGTTTTCAGCATTCAAAAGAGGTACAACCGGGTGTAGCACTTGTGTCCATAGGGATCGTAGCACTTGTTGTGTTCATTATGCGAACGAAGCGCTTCTCCAGTTTTGCCGTTTTGTTTGGCATGGTTGGGGGCTGGATCGTGTACGCGCTTCTTGGATGGACAGAACCAGTTCGACCTACTGAGCAATTATTTTCATGGCCTTCGATTTTCTTTTGGGGACCCCCACGCTGGGATTGGGGCGTTGTATTAACGAGTATGCTGACAGGATTCGTTCTGTTGACAAATCTCATGACGAGTTTGTCGGTCATGGGAAAAGCGACAGACACTGTACCTACTGAAAAGCAGTACAATCGCGGTGGTATTTTTACAGGGGTATCCCATTTACTATCGGGCTTGAGCGGTGTGGTTGGTATGATTCCACTTTCTTTGGCAGCAGCGGTTATTCAAACGACGAAAATGGCTTCGCGCCTTCCATTTGTGATAGCGATGCTGGGGATGATGCTGATTGGGCTGATTCCCACTGTTGCTCATTTTTTGGCAGCTTTACCTACTCCAGTGGCATATGCGGCGATGTTCATTTCCTATACGCAACTGCTTGGCTTCGGCTTGAAGGATTACGTAAATGTGAAGATGGACGAACGTACGATTATTGTTGGGGGCAGCTCGCTGCTGATCGGGATCGGAGTCATGTTCGTACCTGCTATAGCTTGGCAGCAACTTCCTGCACTAGTCAGCTTTTTGTTCGGCAATGGCTTATTGCTCGGAGTTATTGTGTGCCTAGTCCTGGAGCATATTGTTTTTAGAAAAAAGGAAGAAGATAGCGTAAAAAAAGACGGCCAAGTTGCATGATGGGCCGTCTTTTTCTTAGGCGGTAACAATAGAGAAGTGAGTCAGCTCGCCACCGTTGATTTCCGTAAACATGCGACCAACTGAACCTACGATTTCTTCTTTTTTAGATTGTTCCATTTTTTCATGGAAAAAGATGACTTGGAGGAGCGTGCTGCTTTGTTCCGTCACGCATGAACGCTTGGAATCAACAATGGGACTCCCAAATGCTCCGTTGCCATCAGCGAGTAGCAGTTTTCCTTCCATGTTGACTTCGCGTCCATTTAATCCTTCATAGGCATCATTGGCGTGGCCAAGACGACAAGTGATATCACCCGCTAAGTGATTGACGTCATAAATCCCAAAAGGAAGCGCATGCAAAACGGAGAAAAAATTATTAACATCAACAGCGCTATTAATCCAGAAAAAAGGATTTCCTTGCAGCAGACGACGCAGTAATGCTTCTGAGGAAGGGCGGTATCTGGACGGATCAATGCCAACTTGCTTAAAGCAGGCCCTCCACTCGCGGACGCCTTCGATTTCTGTCAGGTTTGCAGTGTCGTGATCCAGCCGCAAGCTCTCCACATAATAATTAATGCGTCCCTGCAACATTTTGGGGGAGTCACTTACGGAAGCATTGTTGTATTGTAATATGCCGAGAGAAAATTGCGGCAGACGCTCGGACACGGAACAATCTAGCTGAACTTTCATCTATAGACACTCCTTACTAAACCTATTTTTGGTAGTATAACAAAAAATTTTTGTGGAAGCGACTAAGCTTCGATACAATAGAAGAGAACAGAGGAGGGAAATCCTGACGATGACGATGCGTGAGGTTGAAATTTATACAGACGGAGCTTGTTCCGGCAATCCAGGACCAGGTGGTTGGGGAGCTGTACTGATGTACGGCCAACACATCAAGGAAATGTCCGGTGCCGAACCGCATACAACGAATAACAGAATGGAGCTGTTGGCAGCCATCAAGGCGCTCTCTACATTGAAGGAGCCTTGTAAGGTGACGCTGTATAGCGACAGTGCATACTTGGTTAACTGCTTCAAACAAGGCTGGTATAAAGGCTGGCTGAAAAACGGCTGGAAAAACAGCAAAGGCCAGCAGGTTGAAAATCAGGACTTATGGAAAGAACTGCTGCAATTGATGGACACTCACAAGGTAGAGTACGTAAAAGTCAAAGGACACGCCGACAACAAATGGAACAACCGCTGCGACGAATTGGCGACAGGAGCGATTAAACAACTGTGAACGACTTGCAGTACTGGGAGCAGACAAAGCAGTCCATCATTGACTATGCCAAGGAAATCGGAATCGATAAGATTGGGTTTGCCAGTGCCGATCCATTCACGACCTTAAAAGAACGGCTTCTTGTACACCGGGAAAAGGGTTATGAATCTGGATTTGAAGAGCCTGATTTAGAAAAGAGGACGAACCCGGAATTGTTGTTGGACGGGGCACGTTCGCTGATTTCTATAGCACTGGCCTATCCATCCAAGCTCAAAAATCCACCAAAGTCAGAGCCTGGTGCGTATCGGGGAATCTTATGCCGTGCTGCATGGGGAACTGATTACCATCACGTTCTGCGCGACAAGCTGGACAAGCTGACTCGATTTATTATGGAGCTGGAGCCAGGGGCTCGGATCGAATCCATGGTGGACACGGGAGCATTGTCTGATCGTGCGGTTGCCGAGCGGGCTGGGATTGGGTTTGTAGGAAAAAACTGCGCCGTCATAACGCCGGAGTTCGGATCGTGGGTGTACTTGGGGGAACTGGTAACGAATCTTCCGTTGCCAAGCGACCTGCCGATCGAAGAGGGCTGTGGTGACTGCAATATATGTGTAGACGCTTGTCCGACCGGTGCCTTGATTCAGGGAGGGCAGCTTGATGCACAGCGATGTGTAGCTTATTTGACACAGGTGAAAGACTTTATTCCCGATGAATTCCGCGGGAAAATCGGGAATCGGTTGTATGGTTGCGACACTTGTCAGACGGTATGTCCGAAGAATCGTCGCATCGACAACGACCATCATGCTGAATTTCAGCCTGATCCGGAGATTGCCAAGCCTTTGTTGATTCCTCTGCTTCAGATGAGCAATAAGGAGTTCAAGGAAAAGTTTGGCCAATCCTCTTCATCTTGGCGGGGCAAAAAGCCCATTCAGCGCAATGCCATACTAGCGCTTGCACATTTCAAGGATCGGACGGCTGTTCCTCATTTGGAGCGTCTTTTATTCGAGGACCCTCGTCCAGTCATCCGTGGAACTGCTGCGTGGGCGCTTGGAAAAATCGGGGGAGAGCAGGCACAAGGGGCGCTCATTACCGCAAAAACAAAAGAGGCATCACCAGAAGTGGTGGAAGAGATAGAAAAAGGCATGAGCATGATTCGTGCACAGGCTTAGTTTGAATGTGAGAGGGAGGACGTAAAATGGCAAAGGAATTAGGCTATAGCATGATGGATTCACCGATTGGACCATTGCTCTTGGCTTCTACAGAAGAAGGGCTGTGCTACATTCAGTTTGCCAATGAACAAGACGGATTGGCGCCTCTGGTGCGCTGGTGCAAAAAAACGTTCGTAGGAATTACCCCAACGCGTAACGATGCGCTCAATGAGCCTGCAAAAATACAGCTAGAAGAGTATTTTGCAGGCAAGCGCAAGGCGTTTGATGTTCCAACCGTATTGTACGGTACTCCCTTTCAAAAGGCTGTATGGAATGAGCTATCTAACATCCCCTATGGAGAAACTCGTTCTTATAAAGATATTGCCTTGGCTATTGGAGCGGCGAAAGCTGTTCGGGCCATTGGCGGTGCGAACAATCGCAATCCGATTCCTGTCATTATACCGTGCCATCGTGTCATTGGCTCGAATGGTGCCTTGGTTGGATACGGGGGTGGCTTATCCATTAAAGAATACTTGCTTTCCTTAGAAGAAGGTCCACTATTTGCCCACGCTTCTTCCAAATAAGCTGTCTGCTTGCTCGGGCAGCTTTTCTTTTTCTTCTGAATGCTCCACGAGTGACATATTCTTCATTGAGATGAATGGTTCATGGGTCTATGTCGCAGTCTGGAGGCAGAGAGGAGGAAAGGAAAGTGGAGTGGCGTGAATTTATTCAGCAATACTTTCAAGTAGTTCACCAGTCATCTATGGACGGAAAGTATGAGCGGCTGCTGCCTTTTTATTGCACAAGAGAGTCCGGCGTACAAGAAGAATGGGATCGACTGAATCGGGAGAAGCGGAGAGCCGAGGAGCGGGGAGTCAATTTATTAGCTGTCCAGGGACAAGTAACGCCTATGTGCTGGGTAGATACCGATACCACTATGGAAATAACGGTTCAATGGCAAGAAAATAAAACCCTAGGAATCAAGCATACCAAGTATAAAGAGGCAAACAAACGATTTTTTCAGCTTCAGTTGCTCAAGACGAATGAAAAGTGGTCGATTATCGGGGCAAGGGAGTCGAACGGTGATCAAAAATTGGTGGTAGAGGAAGAGGAAGAGCCTATCATCGTTGTGTCAGGCGTCGAGGATGCCCTTGATCAGCCTATGCTGGTTGTGCATGGTGCGGGAGGCTATAACCCTGCAAATGCAGTCGCGTATGCGGAACGCTACTGGAACACGACTAATCCCGTCTATCCTCGTTTTACGGATGACTGCACGAATTTTATTTCGCAATGTTTACATGCTGGCGGAATCCCTATGCTGATGTCGAAAGAGCTGGGCAAGGGCTGGTGGATTCGCGCGGGAAAAGGCTCCTCTTGGAGCTATAGCTGGACGGTAGCGCATAGCTTGTATTTGCTTTTGAAATCGGGTGGACCACCTATGCGGGCGGTTACGAAAAGCTCAGCTGCCGAGTTGGTCCCAGGTGATATCATTTGTTATGATTTTAACGGGGATGGGCGTTTTCAGCACAATACGATTGTGGTCGCAAAAGACCCGAATCAGATGCCGTTAGTGAACGCCCATACGACAGATAGCAGCATGCGTTATTGGGCATATGAGGATTCCACTGCCTATACGCCCAAAATGCGTTATGCCTTCTTTCATATAAGAGGGGGGTAATTACCGCTTGCGAAAAAAAGCTCTTTGTATAAAAGAGATGCTGCGAATCACCCAAATCATTGCTGCGAAAACGAGCATGTCTGAAAAGGTATGCGGTTCTCCTTTGATGGAATGGATGTAAATCAAGCCATGGAACAAGACGATGACAAAAAGCCATGGATTGGCGAGATGAAGCCTTTTCCAACTGGAGCCACCCAGCCATTTTTCTGCGCGTGCAGAAGAAGTCAGCCACAGGGCTAGTAGAATGAAAAAAGCAAGCAGCCCAAGATAGTTCGCTACGCCTGCGAGGGTCCAGTTGGGAGATGGCCACATGGTCAGATCAGAGGAAGCGAAAAAGAACAGACCCAGCCATCCATCAGTCTTTTCAGAACGGTTTTCTTGTAGGATCATCAGGCGAGGCTCACTCTCAAAAAGGACGAGCACAAGAATGACGTGCAGCAGTCCCGTTAGTCCAGCCCATATGCCGATATCTCGGCGGATGGACAAGTTGATAGCCATCCAGCGAGCAGGGAGCCAGGACTGGAGTGGACCGATCAATAAGGTGCAGCCAATCAAAATAAATGAGAGATAGCCGAGAATCATGCTCCATGTTTCTAGGGGAGGAAACGAAGAAAAATCAGCCCACATCCAACTGACGCCTAACAGGATCAAACTCAGTAGGCTTACATGTGCGACAAGGCGTCGCCCAAATGAAATGGGTATCCCCATCTAATCATCACTCCTTTCATTGCTAAAGTTTTCTGATTAGATGCAGCAGGCACTCCATTTGTTACAGAAGCTGGGTACGGTGGTATAATAAGACGTGTACAGGTAACAAGTTCGCAATTTACAAGGAGATTTTCAGATATGCCGTTACATATTGTTTTGCATGAGCCGCTCATCCCTGCCAATACGGGAAATATCGCCCGTTCCTGTGCAGCGACAGGAGCCCATTTACATCTGATTCATCCGCTCGGATTTTCAACGGACGATCGCTATCTGAAGCGGGCTGGTCTCGATTATTGGCATGCGGTTAATGTCCACCATCATGAGAGCTTTGAGCATTTTGCTGCGGCACAAGGAGACGGTGCGGGCACCTTTTACTTTGTGGAGACTTGGGGGGAAAAGTTGTATACGGACGTTTCTTTCCGAGATGGCGACTACATTATCTTGGGCAAGGAGACGACGGGCTTGCCGGAAGAGCTGACAGAAAAATATCGGGAACAGACTATTCGCATCCCGATGGGCGGCGCGACCCGTTCTGTGAACCTGTCCAATTGTGCAGCTATTGTCTTGTTTGAAGGACTTCGCCAGTTAGGTTTTCCATCGTTATCGTAAGGCATTTGGGAGGGAGAGATTCATTATGACTGTGAACACCATCCTGTTTGATTTGGACGGTACGTTATTAGAGATGCAGACAGAACCCTTTGTCAAAAGTTACTTGGTTGAAGTAGGCCGTCATGTCGGAGATAAGTACGATACCGAAAAGCTGTTGGCGTTGATTTGGGATGCGACCAAGGCTATGATCATGAACCAAGAGCCGGACAAGACGAACGAGCAAGTTTTTATCGAACATTTTATGGAACACAGTGAGTGGGAGCGAGAGGAAATATGGCCTCTGTTCGATTCGTTTTATCGAGATGTATTTCCGACACTTTCTCACCTTACGTATCCTTCTCCATGGGCAAAGCAGATTATTGCTGCCGCCAAAGGGCAAGGATTTCGGGTTGCAGTAGCGACGAATCCTGTTTTCCCGCGTGATGCGATTCACCATCGTCTCGCTTGGATTGGGATGTCCCCGGATGATTTCGAGTTGGTTACAGTCTATGAGGAGTCGCATTTCACAAAGCCGAATCCTGGTTATTACAAAGAGATTTGCCAAAAGCTTGGGGTTGAGCCGACAGACTGTGTCATGGTCGGGAATCACATGCAGGAGGACATGGTCGCATCCAAGCTGGGAATGAAAACGTTTCTGGTAACCAATTGGATGGAAGACCGTGGTGAGCCTCAGTATCAGGTAGATCAGCGGGGATCATTAGAAGAGCTGTTTACGGCGATTTCTGAAAAAAGCGGTGTGTTTGTGGGTTAACAAATGAGAAGCAGGCTGTCCGTTTGAAAAAATGGTTAAGCCTGCTTTTTCACATACTTTTCCCAAAATCATCAGGTAGGCTAGGGGTGTACGATCACGTTTTACATAATAAGGGAGGAAATCTGCATGAAAAGACTTGTTTCGTCCCTGGTAATGGCTACCTTGCTGTTTAGCGGTATCTCTGTAGTGACTGCGGCGGATAAAGCAACGGATTCTACAGTTACGCACTCGAAAGCGGAGAAAAGGGAAGAAAACAGAGCAAAGCTGAACGCGAAGGCTGCCAAATGGGGCGTCGAAACCACGGATCAAACAAATAAGGTAGTAAAAGCAGCCATTCAAGAAGCAAAAGCAGCAAAGAAAGCAGAAAACGCTGAGAAAAAAGCGGCAAAAGAAGCGAAGAAGCAAGAACAACTCGTCAAGCTAAACGATAAGGCCGTAAAGCTGGGCGTTGATACGGCAGGTAAAACAGCGAAGGAAGTAAAAGCGGCTATTAAAGAAGCAAAAGTAGCAAAAAAAGCAGAAAACGCTGAGAAAAAGGCAGCAAAAGAAGCGAAGAAGCAAGAACAGCTCGCGAACCTGAAAGAAAAGGCGGCCAAGTGGGGCGTTGACATAGCAGGTAAGAGCGCAAAAGAAATCAAAGCTGAAATCGAAGTGAAGAAAGCAGAAAAGAAAGAGAATAAGAAATAACAAGAAAACAAAAAAAGCAGGTTGCCACAGTAGGCAGCCTGCTTTTTTCCCTGGATGATTCTTACATGTTCCAGGTTTTGTCCTCGTTGTAGCCAGCTGTCAGCATGAAAAACAGAAAAGCTCCGAAGACCAATGCTACGATAAATGTACCCACGTTTGACAGCTCCTTTCGTAAACAAACTACTCTCATTATAGCGTAGCCTGCCCACTTTGCAAACGAATTAAAGCTGTTGTACACCTACGTGAGTGACAATTTTCGATGGTCATTCACGAGTTTTAAGAAAGCAGTAAGCGATATCGGCACACTCAGTATTTCTCCCGTATCAAGTTCCATTCCTGTAACTGCTTGGTAAATAAATACCGAAAGAATCACCAAGGTTGCGATGCCGGTCAAATAAAGTCCTTTTTTCACTTGAATGCGTTCTGTTTGGATGTCCATGTTCGTTCCTCCCGTTATTTTACGCCAATCCATATTGGCTTTCCGTGTATGTTGCTTATGATTGTATTTTACAGGGGAGTAGGGATTACAAACCATCGAATCAGCTTACAGCTCCGCTCGTTAAACCTTACAATTCCGTAATCTACCAAGTGGTAAAAAAGCAGTGTGCCGTATTTTTATGGGAAGATTGCTGAAACTTGTGCTGATGTCGCGCATACACATATGTAAAGGCTGTAAGAGCCTGTTGGCAACCGGAGAAAACGGCTTGCACGTGAATGCGTGACCGCAGGCGGACATATACATGAGATTACATTGGCGTTGGGAAGAGAGAGGGGCTTAAGAGGGAGGAGTGTCGAACATGGACATTTTAAAACGGATCGCTGAGCACCGGGCCCGCGAAGAAAACCTGATGTGGAGAGGAACATTCGGCGAATATTTGGAGCTGGTACGTAAAAATCCGCAAATTGCCCAGACGGCGCATTCACGCGTCTACAACATGATTAAAAGCGCGGGGGTTGAAGAGAACGAGGACGGCTCACGTTCGTATCAATTTTTTAGTCGTGAAATCTTCGGATTGGATCGTTCAGTGGAGCGCCTAGTGGAGGAATATTTCCACTCGGCTGCACGGCGTCTGGATGTTCGCAAACGCATCTTGCTCTTGATGGGACCTGTCAGTGGTGGTAAGTCTACGCTCGTGACGATGCTCAAGCGAGGACTGGAAGAGTATTCTCGGACGGAAGCCGGAGCGATCTATGCACTCGATGGCTGCCCCATGCACGAAGAACCACTACATCTTATCCCGCACGAGCTGCGTCCAGAGATAGAAGAAGAGCTGGGAATCAAGATTGAAGGAGAATTGACGCCCTATAACCGGATGAGGTTGGAATCCGAATTTGGTGGGTGCATCGAGCATTTCCCTGTTCACCGGATTTTGTTTTCCGAAGCCAATCGTGTCGGGATCGGTACATTTAGCCCTTCCGATCCGAAGTCACAGGACATTGCCGATTTGACGGGAAGCATCGACTTCTCGACGATTACGAAGTACGGCTCTGAGTCCGACCCTCGTGCTTATCGCTTTGATGGGGAGCTGAACAAAGCCAATCGTGGATTGATGGAGTTTCAGGAAATGTTGAAATGCGACGAGAAATTTTTGTGGCATCTCCTGTCGCTGACACAGGAAGGAAACTTTAAGGCAGGTCGTTTTGCCCTCATTTCGGCAGATGAGTTGATTGTAGCGCATACGAACGAATCGGAGTACAAGGCTTTTATTGGGAATAAGAAAAATGAGGCACTGCAATCTCGGATTATCGTCATGCCGATGCCGTATAATCTGCGTGTCAGTGATGAAGAAAAAATATATGCGAAATTAATCAAGCAATCCGACTTGGGGCATGTGCATATTGCACCGCATGCGCTCCGGTCAGCGGCAGTCTTTTCCATTATGACGCGCCTGAAAGAATCGAAAAAACAAGGGGCCGATCTGCTGAAAAAGATGCGGCTGTATGACGGCGAGTCGGTGGAAGGCTTCAAAGGTGCCGATCTGGAAGAGCTACGAAACGAGCATGCTGATGAAGGGATGTCCGGTATTGATCCGCGATATGTCATCAATCGTATCTCCAGTGCGCTGATTCGCCGCGACACCGAGTGCATCAATGCACTCGATATTCTTCGTGCGCTAAAAGAAGGCTTTGACCAGCATCCGTCGATTACCAAGGAGCAGCGGGAGCGGTATATGAACTTTATCTCCATTGCGCGCAAGGAATACGACGAGCTGGCTAAAAAAGAAGTGCAAAAGGCATTTGTCTACAGCTACGAAGAGTCAGCAAAAACGCTCATGGACAATTACTTGGACAATGTCGAAGCTTATTGCAATATGAACAAAATTCGGGACCCCGTCACAGGCGAGGAGATGGATCCAGACGAGCGCCTGATGCGTTCCATCGAGGAGCAAATTGGCATCTCGGAAAATGCCAAGCGGGCCTTCCGTGAAGAAATTCTCATCCGTATCTCGGCCTATGCGCGTAAAGGGAAGCGTTTTGACTACAGCACGCACGATCGTCTGCGGGAAGCCATCGAGAAAAAGCTGTTTGCCGATCTGAAGGATGTGGTCAAGATTACGACCTCGAACAAAACGCCGGATGAACATCAGCTCAAGAAGATTAATGAAGTTACCAAGCGGCTTATCGAAGAGCATCAATATTGCCCGGTTTGCGCAAATGAGCTGCTGCGCTACGTGGGAAGTTTGTTGAACAGATGACAGAACGTTGGCGACATGAGGACAACGTCATAATCATATTCGGCGCAGATTGCGCCAGTTGCTAGGAGGAGACGGCATGAAAGATGAATCATCGTTCATTGTCTCCCGGGAAGACTGGTCGCTGCACCGCAAAGGGTACCAGGACCAAAATCGACACCAGGAAAAAGTGAAAGAAGCGATCAAAAAAAATCTGCCCGATCTCGTCAGCGAAGAAAACATCATCATGTCGAATGGTCGGGAAGTCATTAAGATCCCTATTCGCTCCCTGGATGAATACCGATTGCGTTTTAACTTCCAAAAGGGAAAACATGGCGGTCAAGGTAAAGGAAACAGTAAAGTAGGCGATGTCGTCGCCCGTGACGGCGATCCGGCGCAAGGGCCAGGAAAAGGTCAAGGAGCAGGGGATCAGCCAGGTGTAGACTACTATGAGGCTGAAATCAGCGTAGAAGAATTGCAGGAGATGCTTTTCGCCGAGCTGGAGCTGCCGAACCTTCAACAAAAAGATGAGGAACAAATCGTCGTGGAAGAGACTCGGTTCAATGATGTCAGGAAAAAAGGCCTAATGGGCAACATAGATAAAAAACGTACGCTGATCGCGGCCATCCGCCGAAATGCGCTGGCAGGCTACAGTGATATGGAGCTGGGGATCACCGATGATGACCTGCGCTTCAAGACGTGGGAAGAGATTATCAAGCCTCATTCCAATGCTGTCATTATTGCGATGATGGATACGTCGGGAAGTATGGGCGTGTTTGAAAAGTATATCGCCCGCAGCTTTTTCTTCTGGATGGTACGTTTTCTGCGCACCAAGTACGAGAAGGTCGAGATTGTCTTCATTGCCCATCATACGGATGCGAAGGAAGTAACAGAGGACACCTTTTTCTCGAAAGGGGAAAGCGGGGGAACGATCTGCTCCTCAGCCTACAAGAAAGCGTTGGAGATCATTGATAGTCGCTATCCGACATCGCAGTACAACATTTATCCGTTCCATTTTTCCGATGGCGACAATCTCACGTCTGACAATGAGCGCTGCGTGAAGCTGGTAAAGGAGCTCATGGAGAGATGCAACATGTTCGGCTATGGCGAAGTGAATCAGTACAATCGTCATTCAACCCTCATGTCAGCGTATCGTCACATCAAAGAGCCGAAATTCATGCATTGTGTCATTCGGGAAAAGGGCGAGGTATACAAGGCGTTGCGTACTTTCTTTGGCAAGAAGGAAGCTGTGAAGTAATCGATAGAGTCAACCGGGCGAGAAATCGTCCGGTTGACTTGTATTTGTTTGCATGAGTCGGATGAACAAAATGTGAATGTATCCACAAAAACATCGGATGCGCAACACGGAAGCCTTCACTCCATGAAGCAGGTGCTTGGTCACCAGGAGTACCCCGGCTACGCGTGGAAAAACTGCCCTGCATTCCCGATGGACACATTCCGCACAAATTACTCACAATTCTTGCAAAGAGCTGTGGGTAAAGTGGATAAGCCTAAGCGGATTCCGGTTGCTATCAGTCTGAATGGTACTTTACTCGCGTCAACTGGCTTTTTGCAGGAAGGCATTTCTATGCTGCCAGTCCGTGCGGTAGCCAATGCTGATGGTGGAAAAGTGGAGTGGATCGAACAGACGAAGGATGTTCGCGTGAACGGGAAGGATCTGAATGAAAAGGTGATTGATGGATCGGCTTATGCTCCTGCTCGGGAGTTGGCTAGCGTACTCGGCTTACAAGTGGAATGGGACGGATCAAATAAAATTGTAAAGCTGAAAGGGAGTGTTAATTCATGAAAGACTTTTTGAAAAAGCACAAGGAATCAGTGTTGCTCATCGTCACGGGCACGCTGGCTATCGCGGGCGCTTATATCGGTATTGATGAGGAAGCACAAACGCAGATTCTAAAAGCGATTGAATAGGTACTTCCATAGAGCGTAGGTTTGTCTCAATAGGGCAAATACATTTATTTACAAAAGTTTACACAACGGGCGTTTTCAGTAATCGAATTGTAATATTTAGTAAAATTGATATAAGCAATTGGGGGTTGAGGCGTGCCAGTGTGAATCTGGTACGTCTATTTTTTTGTTTGAAAAACGAACGTACGCTCTTGTTTGACATTAATTAAGTGGAAAGCAGGTGATTGATTGACGAGAGAGGAGTGTAGACAAATACTGCGGCGCATTGCTTGGAACCTGAACAATCGAGAGAGAAAGAGGCTGCGTAATGAATGCCCGATCCTGGACGACTTTGGAAGGCAGCAGAGTACGATCGGAAGCGACGATAACCTTTTTGTTGAAGAGCTATTACAGCAACTCCCTAATGAAAAGGAAAGGCACGTCATTCGCAAGATCGTATTGGAAGGCTTCACAGCAAGAGAAGTCGGAGAAGACCTACACATGGGAGAAAGAGGAGTGAATCAATGCAAAAATCGGAGCCTGAAGAAACTGCACAATTATCTAATCACGCATTCAGTCTAATAGCTGAGCAAGCAAAAAATGGTGATAACGAGGCGTTACTCAAAGTCTTGGAGGAAATGCAACCTGAAATTGACTCCCTAGCTGGTTTTCTCAAGCTACCGAAAGAAGAGGGAATTCAAGAAATTACGACGCAGTTTATTGAGAAAATCAGGGGGTGAAAATCTTTTTTTAATTTTTTTAGAAAAGCTGTTCCGTTTTGTCCCTGTTTTTTACCTAGATAGGTGAAAGCGACGATGACCGGTCAAAAACTGTTGCTTATCACATTAAAAAGGAGAAATGAAAAATGGCGAAAGGCATTGATTACGCAGGTAAGAATAACTCAACGAAAAGTAATTTGAGAGCTATTAAGGATGAGGGGTACAAATTTATCGGACGTTATTATGGTGAGTCGGATTGGAAGCGTCTGACCAGAGAAGAGGCAAGGCTCATTTCTAATGCTGGATTAAATATTGTAGCTGTTTATCAGAATGGTGGACGTGATATTGATGAGTTCACGTATAGTAACGGAAAGCAGGCTTGCAGGAGTGCTATTCGACAAGCAGAGGAAGTTGGTCAGCCATATGATACGCCTATCTATTTTGCAGTAGACATGGATATCAGAAATAAAGATTATTTTGATGCGATTGAGGATTACTTCAGTGGTATCGCAAAAGAAATGAGCAATTACAAACGTGATAATGGAGACAAATATTTAATTGGTGTATATGGAAGTTACTATGTTTTAGAACATATTAATAATACTGTCGATGATGTCACCTATTTTTGGCAGTGTAAAGCGTGGAGTAACAACGAGGATTTCAAAACACGCGACTTGTATCAATACAGTATTGATAAATCACTGAAGTTAAATAACGGAAATACCATCACCGTGGATTTTTGCGAATCAAATGGAAGCGCGGGTGGATTCCAAGTCTAATAAAGGAGAACCCAACGGATAGAATTCTCGAACCCGTTGGGTTTTCTTTTATCTAGTAAGAGGTTGTAAAGATGAAGCTATTTCTTCAACAGATTTTGAAACTCTAAAGGTTTGATTGTCTTTTTGTTCCCTAACTCGAATAAATGACGTATCCTTTTTAAAGTATAATCCAGCCGAGGCTGCTTCGATATTGTCTTTATGATTTGAAAAAGATATCCATTTGGCTGGAATATCGTTGTTTATTGTAGTCTCCGTCTCTTCGATGACAACACCACCCAGCAAGATCTCCTCAGATGCCTCTAAAATCTCCAAGTAAGTACTCTCATTCTCATCAGCAAAAATTAATATGAAGAAGTTTACCTGCTCCGTACTTGTTTCAATCTTTTCTAACTTCTGTCCTTTACTAACAAACGCGGGCACAAAGACTTTATCCACCCCTACTTTTTCCGCAGCTTCAAAAATCTCTTTTTTCTGCTGATCTGTTAATGTTAATGCCTCAAATCCTTCAGGGATAGCCTGATTCGTTGCAGTTTGACTTTCTTGTGTACATCCTGAGATGAAAACGACGCAACTGAGCAGAAAAACAAGGAAATACCTTACCATGTACATTCCTCCAATCTTGAATTTGATTAATGAATGCAGTTATCTATTTTATTTTGTTACAAATAGTTATATTGGAAAACTTTGGGTGGAATAATTATACAACTAAAGTTCTGATTATATTGACGAAATTTGTCGTTTGGTTTTTGGATTTATTGATTTGTTGTTGGCAAAAACAATTAAGCCTTTGCAGCTTCCTGTTTGGAAAAAATTGTGGTTGCACGTTCGCATGGTGTTCTCATAAAATAGGAACAAACGCTCGCGTAAAAGAGTGATAAACATGGAGACAATCAAAGCAGTGATTGATGGACAACTCCAAGCTGTTCCCGTTTTAACTGCAAGGCATCTCATAGCTATCAGTAATATCCGTACTGGTGTAATTCCTGGATGTGCGCCAGACATTCTTCGGGATCTGGTTGAAGCTGGATTGGTGGAGGAGACTGCACATGAATTTGCTCTATGAACATCACTATGAGCCTGTAGTAACTCCGTTACCACTCATCGATTCAGATGCCTTGGCTGAAATGAACGTCATGATTTACGACTCAGTACGTAAAGACTATGCGATCAACGTCAGCTGGCTTGAAGACTGCATCCGTCGAGAATGGGGAGTGGTCAAGGATATCGACCGAATTGAGAACAAGATCAAACTTGTTCGAGTCGATGGTGTATGGTGGGTGCCCTTGGAAAAAATGCTGCAGGTAGAGCGGGTGTAGCGACAATGATTCAACCTGACCAATGGCGAGAGATACTACACGAAACGATATTGTATGGCATGCTTTTTAAGGCTATCGCCTTTGATGCAGAAAGTCTTAATCAGGATCAGCTCAAAATGTCATACCGTCCCATGCTCGATACGGTATCGATGTGGGCGGAGAGGAAACACCACGAATATCGAAGTCAGTTTGGACGCATCGGTGGCAAGATACACTCACAAAGGTCTCCTGACGGTTTTTTATACCGAGTACTTGTTACTGTTCGAGGGAGACAGGAAGAATGTATCTATAATGTGGTGCAACTTAAAGCTGAAGTCAGGTACGGCTTAACAATTATCTGTACGACGCCAAACAGCAAGCGCAAGGGCGTGCATAGTATGCGTACTGAGGATACAGCAGCAAAGAACCCGCCAATAAGAAAAAGAGGCGGGTTCTTTGCTTCACTAATCGATGAAGATAGCCAGCGGACATCGAAGTTCAAGACGCATCTGAAATGCAATCAGATAATGTTTTTTTCATAATAGTCGAGAATATCAAGAACTAAACTATTCAATTCACTCAAATAGATTTCCATATTGCGTATTTTTTTAGTTTCATCATCTTCATTTCTGAAAGTCCCAGTATGTACAAATTCACTTCTTAACTTGTAACAATCATTAAAAAAAGCAAATACATCCATATTTTTATATTGTTTTTGAATATTACAATGCTGAATTAAGTCTCTGCACTTGTCACCAATGGATTTTTTCTTAAGAGCACCAACAGAACCTTTTACCTTTTGAATAATACCCTCTAATTCATTATCTGGTAGCTCAACCTTAATATTTTTCATTGTTATCATTTTATTAATTTGATTTATGACATCACAATAGTTTGTATCTTTATATTCGTCCTCTGGAACTAACGATTCAATTGAACTAACTTTTAATAAAAAACTAGCTCTTATGTCGTTAATTGCATTACTAGAATTTAATAAAGAGTAAGCTATTTTAAGTTTTTCATTATCTTTAAAATCCTCCAACTTTATATCAGGGAACTTTACTTTTACTTTGAGTTGTATGCTCTGTGATATGAATTTGACCTCTGAAATTTCTTTGTCTAATTGATAAATTCTCAATCCTAGAGTTTCGTTTTCCACTGTCGTATTTACCAATTCCGGAATCCTTAAATGAATATTGGCTAAGCCAACCTTTGTTAAACCACCAGTATCAAAAGATGTCTGGAGTGTATCAAGAATGCGGAGTCCTCCAGAAATATTTATTGGAATCCCCCGTCTAATAAATTCCTTTTTTACATTATAAAAGAGCTTTTCTCCTTCTTGTTTAGCAATTTCTTCAGTACTGAACGCACCGTACGAAAATATAACTTTTACGTTTTCCATTCTACGGTCGATCTTCACTTTACAAACAATACTATCAGTTTGAAACAAACATTGTTCTTCTTCTATATCCAAGTCATAGTCATTAGTTACAAAGAAAACTAAGCGTGCATAATACATGTCTGGAGTCACTTTCCTCTCTTCTATAACGTCATTTTTACGAACTCGCAAATTGGATTGTATAGAATGATTCGCTGAGTGATTATACTATCCTGCCGGTTAGTTTAACGGGACGATTTCATCAAGATCATCAATTATACGTATGTAGACGTCCAGGTCGCAGGCTACAGAAAAGGTGATTTTGGCTGGATCGCACACCATGATGGTCGGCCCGTAGGTGTCATTGATCTTGGCGTGCGCTCTACGCATAAGAAGTCGTTTTACGGAGTTGCGAAATCATTGGTTACCGGAGAGGATCGAGATTTCGTTTCATCCTGTATCAAATTAAAGTACTGCCAAAATGCGGAATTGGACGAAAAGTGGTATGCTCCGATCACCAGTATTTGTTGATTTCATTCTGACTGCTTAGAGCTGGTATACCAAGTAGTCATTCGGCTATGATTGTACTTAGAGGTGATAGTATGTGCGGACGCTTTACGCTAGTGACCAATCTTGAGTTATGGAATGCAAGGTTCCAAATCGAGGTTATACCTTTTGATATGCAGCCACGATATAATATCGCTCCAGGTCAATTAATCCCTGCTATTATTTCCGATCAAGGTAAGCGGCGACTTGGACAGTTGAAATGGGGATTAGTTCCCTCGTGGGCACAAGATGAGAAGAGCGGGTACAAGATGATAAATGCGCGGGCTGAGACGTTAACTCAAAAGCCGGCATTCCGAAGACTTTTCGAGCGAAAACGGTGCATCATACCAGCTGACGGCTTTTATGAATGGGAGCAACGTGAATCGGGCAAACAACCGATGCGAATCATGATGAAAAACGGAGAGCCGTTCTCGTTCGCGGGTTTGTTTGATACCTGGATGAATCCAGCTGGCGAGAAGTTGCATACCTGTACTATCATCACAACACGCCCAAACGAGATTGTAGGGCCAATTCATGACCGGATGCCTGTGATACTGAGACAGGAAGACGAGGGAATATGGTTAGATCGCGAAAAGTTCGATGCTGATCTGTTACAATCGCTACTTGTACCATATGATCACGAACAGATGAAAGCCTACCCTGTTCCAGCAATGGTTGGCAGTCCGAAAAACGACATGCCAGAATGTATTCAAGAAATAGCAAACCCGTCCCTGTTTTGAGGAGACGGGTTTGCTTATGATTTATGAAAAAAGCCCTCTCCACTTAATGGAAAGGGCTTTAAAATAAGGGAAGGCGAGAGAGGACTTAAAGTGCATATCATTTAACATAGAATAAAATTCGGGACCCCGTCACAGGCGAGGAGATGGATCCAGACGAGCGCCTGATGCGTTCCATCGAGGAGCAAATTGGCATCTCGGAAAATGCCAAGCGGGCCTTCCGTGAAGAAATTCTCATCCGTATCTCCGCCTATGCGCGTAAAGGGAAGCGTTTTGACTACAGCACGCACGATCGTCTGCGGGAAGCGATCGAGAAGAAGCTGTTTGCTGATCTGAAGGATGTCGTCAAGATTACGACCTCGAACAAAACACCGGATGAGCATCAGCTCAAGAAAATTAATGAGGTTACCAAGCGGCTTATCGAAGAGCATCAATATTGCCCGGTTTGCGCAAATGAGCTGCTGCGCTACGTGGGAAGTTTGTTGAACAGATGACAGAACGTTGGCGACATGAGGGGAACGTCATAATCATATTCGGCGCAGATTGCGCCAGTTGCTAGGAGGAGACGGCATGAAAGATGAATCATCGTTCATTGTCTCCCGGGAAGACTGGTCGCTGCACCGCAAAGGGTACCAGGACCAAAATCGACACCAGGAAAAAGTGAAAGAAGCGATCAAAAAAAATCTGCCCGATCTCGTCAGCGAAGAAAACATCATCATGTCGAATGGTCGGGAAGTCATTAAGATCCCTATTCGCTCCCTGGATGAATACCGATTGCGTTTTAACTTCCAAAAGGGAAAACATGGCGGTCAAGGTAAAGGAAACAGTAAAGTAGGCGATGTCGTAGCTCGTGACGGCGATCCGGCGCAAGGGCCAGGAAAGGGTCAGGGAGCGGGCGATCAGCCAGGTGTAGACTACTACGAGGCTGAAATCAGCGTAGAAGAATTGCAGGAGATGCTTTTCGCCGAGCTGGAGCTGCCGAACCTTCAACAAAAAGACGAGGAACAAATCGTCGTGGAAGAGACTCGGTTCAATGATGTCAGGAAAAAAGGCCTGATGGGCAACATAGATAAAAAACGTACGCTGATCGCGGCCATCCGCCGAAATGCGCTGGCAGGCTACAGTGATATGGAGCTGGGGATCACCGATGATGACCTGCGCTTCAAGACGTGGGAAGAGATTATCAAGCCTCATTCCAATGCTGTCATTATTGCGATGATGGATACGTCGGGAAGTATGGGCGTGTTTGAAAAGTATATCGCCCGCAGCTTTTTTTTCTGGATGGTACGTTTTCTGCGCACCAAGTACGAGAAGGTCGAGATTGTCTTCATTGCCCATCATACGGATGCGAAGGAAGTAACAGAGGACACCTTTTTCTCGAAAGGGGAAAGCGGGGGAACGATCTGCTCCTCAGCCTACAAGAAAGCGTTGGAGATCATTGATAGCCGCTATCCGACATCGCAGTACAACATTTATCCGTTCCATTTTTCCGATGGCGACAATCTCACGTCTGACAATGAGCGCTGCGTGAAGCTGGTAAAGGAGCTCATGGAGAGATGCAACATGTTTGGCTATGGCGAAGTGAATCAGTATAATCGTCATTCAACCCTCATGTCAGCGTATCGCCACATCAAAGAGCCGAAATTCATGCATTGTGTCATTCGGGAAAAGGGCGAGGTATACAAGGCGTTGCGTACTTTCTTTGGCAAGAAAGAAGCTGTGAAGTAATCCATAGAAGCAACCGGGCGAGAAATCGTCCGGTTGTCTTATATTTGTTGGCATGAGCCACATGATTTACATTGAGCGCAGGTGTACTGCTATTTTCCATCGGTTTATACAATGCGACGGGTCTTTAGCTGCACGAAAAGGGGTATTATATCGCGTGTATGCTTCTGGTAGCAGTTGAATCGATTGTGACGCCAAAAGTAGGGAGAGATAATACAGAGGCTCGAGCGATTATGGAGGAGCAGGAATGAGAATGTAACTTGAAAGTCTCGAAAGCGGATATTCCTATAGAATAACCAAGTCGCGTATAACGAATCGTTTTCATCCCTTAGTAGGTATGTTCGGCTCTTACTTGTTGTTTCTCTCAGCTGATTTGCATAATGTTTACGTTTGCTGCGACAAACTTGATTTCTTCCAAGTTGGTATTCACTAGCTTCAGTTCGTTCGTACCTGGACCTGTATTAAAGACAGCAGAGCCTGCACCGCCAGAGCGAGATTCTCCATCTGTGAGTGGAGGAGCGACGGACAAGCTTTGATACAGCGGAACATCATTTAGTGTTAACAGTAAGCGAACAGGCAAGTTCGCGATTAACGGACATTCGATAAAATTGTACGAGGCAAAGTAAGTAGCATTGGGAGCTAACGAGATAACGGTTGGGGTTGTTTGCGAGAAAGAAATACCTGAGCCGTTGATGACCTCGGCTTCTAAAAAAGGTACGGGAGAGTTATAGGGAACATTGACGTAGCCGTATCCATAGATTGCCGCATTATTCGCTGTTACTGGCGCGGCGTTAACGGTGTTGACCTCACTAATTCTCACATTTACTTCGCTAAAATTCGCCCCAGATACGCCCAAAGGAGGAAAGCCAACCAGTTGCAAGATGCTTTGGATTTGGGCTTGCTGGCGTGTTGAAAAAGCAGCTAGCGGGGGAAACCGTGGCAGTTTACATACAACGCTGAAAGAAACAGCTATACATGCCCAAATCAGCAAGAATTGCTGTACAGCACGACGGATCGCCATGGGTATCGCCATTACAAGTCGAATTTAGAGGTTTGCAAAACGTGCCCCTACCTTTCAAAATGCACTCGATCCAAGAGCCACCGAAAAGTGGTGACTCGACATGTTTGGGAAGACAGCAAGGATTGGGTGCGATTAAACCGATTGAGTAAAGCAGGTAAGAAACTCTACAAAAAAAGAAAAGAAACCATTGAGCGAAGCTTCGCGGATGCTAAATAGCTCCAGGGGTTTCGCTATTGCCGTTTACGGGGATTAAGGTTCACTTATATTTAAAGGTAATTATTGACAAATATTCAATTTGCTAGTTAAAATCAAATTGAAACAAAATTCTGTCAAGAATAGTTTAGGAGGTTGAGATCGATGGAAGAAAAAAAAATGAACATCTCGCATTTTGTCAATACCCATTTCGAAGGCAAACAGAGAGTCACCGTTGTTGTTCGTATGGCGCTTCACGATTTGCCAGAGCAAGAAGAGGAAAATACAAAGAAAGAAAGCTAGTTTCTGAAAGTTGAAAATATGATGCTTTCAACTTAGTCGTAGGTAGCTCTCCGTCTTTCATTATTATTGCGGGATGAGAATTGCCTACGACTATATTCTTATACTCACTAGCGTTGCATTAATGTTATATGAATCTTCTTTACAAATAGATTGGAGAGGTAGACCTGTCCATAAATCCATTGAAAAGGATAAGCTCATGGGCATTATCTTCATTTGATAAATGGCTTGAGTCATATCGCTGACGACATGCTGTGCGGAGACTGCCGCTTGATTCTTTAACCAGATGTTCATTAGTGAGCTAAGTAGACAGCTAGGTTTTAACGATCTTTTTATCTTAGGAGGGTTCGAAATGTCTGAAGTCGAAATGCTTTCAAAACAAGAGGGTGCTGAATTTGTTGACTTTCCTTTTTTGAACTATCATCATCTTCAAAAAAACTTGATTGATATTGTGGAATATCTTAATGGCAAAGATTTCTGTCTTGGTATGAGTGAGTTTGATCTGAAACGCCATTTTATTGAGGCGTTAAATCAACTCCAGAACTCTGAATTAAAGGTGCAAGAAAAAATCATTATTGAGTTTGATAATGAAATGCATGTCAAAAAAATGCTTGACAACGGATTGATTGAGGAAGAAGATCTCGTTAACGACAACCATCTTTTTAGCGAGCAGGATCAATTAGAAATACGCTATAAAATCGAGTCAGCATTAGGTCTTATCAAATTGCTACATAACGATTTATACAATTTGATTAACCAATATATCAGTACCATACTGGTAGTGAAAAAGAGTGGATTTGGCGGAGGGTCTGTGTCAGGATTCGTTGGCTTTATCTGGATCAATGCTCATTCACATTGGTCAATTGTTGATTTGGCAGAACACATCTATCATGAATTTGTTCACAACTCCTTGTTTGTAGATGATATGGTGAATTCCATTTTTCCAGATCCAGCCGCGTGTGCTGAGGAAGATGGTCTAGTAACTTCTACGATCCTAAAAATTAAAAGACCATTGGATCGTTCTTATCACGCTGCGAATGTTGCTGTAAGCATTATGCATTTATACTATATGTTGAGAGACCGACGAAAAGATCGCAACTATTTTCCTGAATTAGCGGTTACACTTAATGAGCTTAACCAAAAAACTTATTTGCTCGGAAAACAAGGGATACTTATTCTCGAGAAGCTAAATCAGTTTTGTGCAAACCCTTCTTTTGAGGATATATCGAGAAGTTTGCGAAAATAAATGAAACAAATACTCTTTTAGGGTGTTGCTCCTATTAAGACTTCTGGAAAACAAAAAGGAGTGATGATTTTAAGTATTGATAATTTGCAATATTTAGAAACGACCAATATGGTGCATGACTTATGCAGTTCAATCGGAAATGATGAGAATCTATGCTTGAATAAACCGGCCACCAGGTCATGGCGAGCTAAGAAGACCAAAAAGCTGAAATAAGCGTAGCAAAGCGGCGGACTGCTGTGTCAAAATCAATGTAGATTCGCTCAGATCCCTTGTGGTTTCTGATGCGAACCTGACAACGAGTGTAGAAGAAGCCGCTAACCATTTGGCCGTGGGTGCAGCTTTCATCACTCGTTTTTTCTTTGTTTACTTGCAAAAATGCGTAAGCGAGCAAGGTTACTGCAGCGAACTGAATAAGTCATGTATGTTGGTCGTATTTTTTTGTGAGAGTGGTGTGATTAATGAATTTTAAGGTTACTGGGTATGCGTTTACTACTCATCCTATGCATCTATACCTCAGAGGTTTGGCTCAAAAATACATATTAAATAACTATAATAAAACCATATTTGAATTTGGTGGTAATTTGTATGATGTGAAAACTTTGAACAACCTCGTTAATTTAGATTGTATGAATTGTCATACTGCACATAAACGATTGTGTTGTGCTGGATCGCCATACCCTCTTGAAACAAAAGAAATTCTCCGAGTTAACGAAATATATGATGAAGTGTTAAAGTCTACATTAAATGCAAACGAATACAACAGGAAATCGGAAATTATAAATAATATAGGACTAATCAATGAAGAAGGCAGTGTTACAACAGACTGTGGAAATTGCATGTTCTTTAATGAAATTGAAGGTAGTTCTTCGTTTGGATGTTCAATCCATGCGTATTCTTTGAAAAATAATATTTCTTATACTGATCTTAAACTAGATGGATGTTTATTATATCCAATAGATATTTTAACTTTAGATAACGGAGGATATTTTGTCTTTGGTTTAGATGAGAGCAACGCTTTAAATCTCTATTCGTTTGAGAATGATTCGGGATTGCAATACGGCATTATGTCCGATAATAAAGGGTTTAGCAGGTGGACTCAAAATGATTTAAAGCATCTTTGTGTTAATTTAACTAAAAGAAGTGAGTTTATTGCTTCTTGTAAAGAAGATGATTTCTACAAAGGGGATATCCCCAATGAAATATATAAAGTTGAAAAATTTAAGCCTTTATTTATAGAAGAGCAGGAATCATTAGAATATCTCTTTGGAAAAGAACATCTTAACTTCATATATAGTAAATCGATAGAGATTAGATAGGAATAAGGAGGGGAAGCCGAATGGCAATCAAAGATTTATTTTACGTATGCTTATATAAAATATAAATGTTAAATTAATATAGAGGAGATTCTCTATGAAAGATATCAAGTCATTTAGGTTGCTTTGGATCGGACAATCTTTTGCGAATTTTGGCGACATCTTGTACATTGTTGGTCTAATCGCAGTGATTCACAGCCTTAATGGTTCAACGTTTCAAATGGCGATGGTACCTTTCATCACGATGATCTCTCGATTTTTAGGAGCACTCATCGCACCTCTTTTATTTGAACGATATTCACTTAAAAGTTTGATTTCCTTTTCACAGATCGGAAAAACATGGTTTATTCTTCTGCTCGCTCTTTTTATTATTGCAGATATGCACAATACATCCACCTTAATTGTTCTTCTCTTGATGACATCATTGATTGGCTTCTTTGATGGATGGGCATCCCCAGCCAGGGATTCACTGATTCCTAGATTAGTGCACGAAGATAAATTGATTAAATACAACAGCTTCTTATCAATTGTCGATAGAACAATTCAACTAGGAGGTTGGCCGATTTCTTCTATACTATTAGTTTGGCTTGGATCAAGCACTATCTTCTGGTTAACATTCGGGCTTTATGTATTATCATCAATAATGATGGTTTTGATTCGTCGCATGGCAAATGAAACAGAGCCTACTGACATAAGCACAGATGATGGAAAGCGGTTCAAAGGAGCAAAGGAAGGATTCAAATATATTTTCCGAACCCCTACCATTCGAACGCTCACAATAGCGGAATTACTTGATTCTATTGCTAATGTGGTGTGGATTGCTGCTATTATCTATGTCTTCATCGAAGATGCTCTACGTTCTGGAGAAGAATGGTGGGGCTATCTCAACTCTCTGTTCTTTGCGGGGCTATTACTCGGTGGGATGCTTGGATTTAAGTATGAAGATCGTATTCAGCGTAATCTCGTAATAATCGTGCGGATCGGTGCAGTTATATCGTCAGGGTTAATTTTGTTATTCGCACAATTGACAAACCCTTGGATAGCTGTCACAGTATCATTTTTATTCGGTTTGTTTAGCCAACTGAAGGGGGTGTCGCACGGAACCCTCGTTCAAATATCTACGCCAGAATCAGTGTTACCCAAAGTCTATTCAGCTCAAGATGCTCTTAATTTTGCTCTGTACGGTGTTGCAACAATGCTATTTGGCTATTTAACCGATCAACTTGGTGTACGGTTTGTTTTTAACCTATCTGGTGGGTTGTTATTAGTTGGTGCAGGGATTTTGATGTTTGGTAGTCTGTCCAAAGTTGGTTTGCTTCAAAATAATGAGGACACTAATTTCAAATCGTAATATTCATACCTAAATCCGTTAAAGGGATACACGAATAATTAAGATTATCAGAGAACACGTGCGAATATCGAATGAAGGTTCTCCTCCCGGAGAGCCTTTTTTCATACATTAAAGAAGAAAACCGCTACATCGGATAAACGAAGACGGGAGAAAGCTGAGTTCACCTCAGTCTCCTCCTTTTTCGAATGAGCTCTACAAACTCCTCTGCCTTTTCAATGTGTGGAGCGTGCCCCACATTTTCCATGACAATCTCCTGATAGGAACCACCAGCGCGCTGATATTGTTCAAGCACGTCACGAATTTGGGAGACCATCGGCTGCGGGGGGTATTCGTCTTCGCCCGGCCATCCGGGGACATAGCCAAGCTTGCCCAGCGTACCGAAATCAGCTAGCGACTGATCTGAGACAATGGCATCATCCGCACCGCGAATCCATAAAATCGGACACTTCGGCTCAATTTGGACAATACCGGACAAATTTACGTATTTGGGAGAAATCGCATTCGTAATCCCTGTCGTTCCAGGAGCGACACCGGGCCAATCGTTTACGTATTCAAAGGCACCGGGGTAAAAGCCCTCTCCCGTTCTTGTAGAGATTATCGCACTCACATAACGGTCTTCCCGCTCTGAGTCAACCTGGAACGGCGGCTTGAAATAAAGCTGATTCATGACATTGCGAGGACTGGAGGGAGATTCATTGCCCATATCTTTGGCTGCAATCCTTTTGACCAGCTCGGAGTTGGCGGCTCCTCCACCGGAGCCTGAGAAGCTACTGTAGCACGGAGTGCCAGCTAAATCCTTGGTTCCGCCAAAGCCGTAAGGGGACATGGGGGCGATGAGAATCAGAGAGCGCACTTCCTGCGGGTGATCGATGGCAAACTGCATCACGATCCCACCGCCCAACGACCAGCCGGCAAGATGGACGGGTGTTGGCAAATCCAATGCCCGAATAAACGAATAAAGGTCATCCGACCAGTCTCGCAAACCGCGTGTCGCATCGAGGGGCAATGCTTCACTTGCTCCATAGCCACGCATATCAGGTGCATACACACGGTACTGGTCACATAGAGCCGCAATGGTATCATCCCAGAACAAGTTAGCTGATGCATTACCGTGAATGAGGAGAAGCGGTTCTCCTTCCGGTACACCTGCTGTCAGATAGGAAATGAGCAGTCGATCGGTCTGAATCGTTTTGGTTTCGATTCGTGCATCCATCAATGATGTGCCTCCTTTCGAACTTTTAATATCAGAATATTTCTATTATATATCTATTCGGTTACAAAATGAGAAAAGAAAACAACCGCCCGTGAAAGGCGGTTGCAGGAAGGTTACATATGGAGACCACGCATCTGTTGTTCGATTCTCTCAAAGCCGCCAGATACCTTAACGACTTCGTCTTTTTGCTCAGAAACGAGAACTAGCACTTCTTCCAGGTTCTCTTTGTTCTTGTCGGTAATATCTGCATTGACTTCAACTTTTGCGCCGACTTCCTGAATCATGCTGTGAACATGGATGATGAACTCTTGCAGGTTTTTCGTTTTATCCGCGAAGTTTTGCATGTAGTTGTCCATATTGGTGAACATTTCTTGTACTTCGAGGATACCCTCGCTATTTTTCTCAAAAGAAGTCTGTGACTCAGAAATCATATCGGATACGAGCTTCATTTTTTCGCGAATGGTCATGAGCAGGTTCGAAATCGACTCTGAGGATAGCTTGGAGGATTCAGCCAGCTTCCGTACTTCATCTGCTACGACAGCAAATCCACGGCCGTGTTCACCTGCACGAGACGCTTCAATCGTGGCATTGAGTGCCAGAAGATTGGTTTGTGCAGAAATCTCGGAAATGGTTTGAATGATTTTCCCAATCGATTCGGTTTCTTTATTGAGCTCTTGAATCAGCTGGTTCGTACCTTGGATGTCCTTGATGAATCGTTCAAAATCATTGCCGATGTTGCCAATGCGTTTACCGCTCTCGTTAGTGGCTTCTTTGGTCGATTCTACGTATTCATGCATCTCCGTAACAGAGCGGGTCATATCCTCAACTTGCAGATTCGTCGAGCTCATTTCCCGACGCAGCTCGTCCGTATTGCTGGTCTGGACCGTAAAGGACTCCATAATGTCTTGCAGGGAAGCAACGGTTTCGACAGCGCGAACATTTACACCGTCCGTTACCTTGTTCAAATTCTCTTGATAGTCTTGCATAGAGGTGAGTGATTCATTGATCTGATCCAGAACACGTTGCAACGATTCCTTCGAGGCAATCGCTTCTTGCTTTTGTTGCTCACTTTCCTTTTGCAGCTTGTTATTGAATACAGCATGCATCATGCTCGTGACAGAGACGAAGCAGAAGGTAAGCAGGAAGTACATCAGGTCAAGATTGCTGGTCGAATGGAAAATCAATTCTCTCTGTGTCAGGAAGTAGTAAGAGACAATGCCTAATGTCGATACAATGGTCAAAATATTGATGAGTCGGTCTTGATAAATTCCCATAACTGCTACAAAGAACATAATGGTCATGATATTGATCATATGCGGGTCTAGTCCAACAATGATGAACATGAAGATTCCGATTACAGCGAAGTTGAAAAACTTCATGAAAGGCGCTGCTTTTTCACGGAAGCTCGGGCGATTGGAGATGTAAGTAAAAGGTGCCAGCACGCCATACAAAATACCCAGTACAGTGAGAACGAATGCGTACGGTACGCCTAGAAAGAGGTTTAAGACCTGAACAACCGTAATAATACTTGCGAATACGATTACGACCCAATTGTTTCTTCTTCTCAATAGATCAATGTTATCCATGTTTTACCCACCTACCTCGACTTTTACTTGGTTGGATGACGACGAATTGTACCAGGAATATTTCGAATCGTGCTTATTGTCATAGACATCTTTTAGATGGAAGAGGGTCGGAATAGCATCGGCCCCTTTATAAAAGACGATATCTTTGGTCTGAATCGCCTTTACATGATACTTCTTGTTAATGAACGTAAAAAAAGTCGGATCTGATACACCGATTGCGTGGGTATAACCATGCTTTTCAGCGTAATCTATCATCAAGCAAATTCCTTTTTGCCCTAATTGTCCACGGTATTTCGGCAAAACAGCGAGACTGTCTACCTCCATTACTTTCATATCTTCTGTAACAACATCCTGAAATAGCGATTTCATATAAGCACTTGATTTGGAAAAGGGTATCATTTCAAATGTTCCACCTGCTTCACCATCATCGGCAAGTAGGAGGAATTGTGCGGAGCCTTCTTTTGCGTACTCCATCTCGAAACCCATGCTTGTCCATACTGTTTCTTTGATTTCATGAAATGTAGCTAATTCTTGTACGGTTTCTACTTGTTTGTACATAACTTCTCCACTCCATCATTTTCTCTGATTGAACTGTGTTGTGTATGCTTGACGTCTCAAAAGTTATGCTTTTCCATCTGTTACAAAAATGAAAGTGCTTTCATCCTCCTTTCAAAAAACGAAACACAAAAAAAGGCCGTTCCATCGAAATGGAACAACCGAAGCTACCAACATCAAAAAAATGGTATCAAGATGATGGCAACCCGGCTATCATGGTCAAAGACTGTAGACCCGTGGTTTTGCGTCGCCACCTTTCGATGACTTTGCCTTTGCAGTTTTTAGTATAATTTGTAAATGAGTGTCGAAATTTGAAAGATATAATCATGCAAAATATAAGACATAAGATATATCCTTGTCAAGTTTTGGTAGGGGAAAGAAACTAATTGCTCGTAACGGATAGACGTACAAAGAACCAGTTGTGGTATCAACTGGTTCTTCCTTATAGGCGTTAGGTTAGGGTACGTAGAATGTCTAAAACTTCAGTAGGCTCCATGCGTTTTTTGTAATCGGGATCTAAGTATGCTGATCGGATTACGCCCTGGTTGTCGAGGATATAAGTAGCTGGTATGGGGAGTGTCCAGGAATCGTCGCTATTAAAATGCTTGAGATCGATATCCAATGTTCGGTAGGTATCCTGGAAATGATCAGGTAATCTGAATCTGAGTTTATATTTTTCTGCTACCCGGTTATTGGTATCGCATAGCACGGGAAAGCTCAGTCCGTTTTTCTCTTGCATTGCAAGAGAGTGTGCAGGAGATTGTGGACTAATGGCAAACAATTGGGCACCCAGTGAAGTTATCGTATCGACCTGTTGTTGGTATGCTTGCAGCTCCAAATTGCAGTAGGGACACCATGATCCACGGAAAAATGTCAGGACGACGGGACCTTTTACGACTTCTTCCGACAAGGCAATGGTCTTGCCAATGTGATCGTTCAAGGTGAAATCAGGTGCAATCGAACCAATCGGCAAGCCCTTTGCATGCCAAGAGGTCCGCAGCTCCTCGATTGATCTTGTAAATGCATCTGTTACTTCACGAGTGAGCAAGTCCGCTATTTGTAAGGTTGTAAAATCTAGTTCTTCGCGCAGGCTCTGAAAATGTGGTTTATCCATATGTCGTTCCCCTCTTTTTCGAAAGAATAGTAGAAGCCATAGCTATACGATATCTTTCGTTTGGAGGGAAAGATGTAAACTGGATTACATTTTCTTCAAAATTCTGTCCCGATGAATGGAAATGGATTTAAAGCTTGTTTGAATCAGTTCTTCTCTTGCTAATGCACGTAATGCTACCGTCACAGCTTCCCTGGATGCCCCGACAAAATGGGCGAGCTCTTGATGGGAAAGAGGTAAGTCAATTTTTTGAAACGCCGAACTGTTAGGATTGCCAAATTGATCGGCAAGCTTTACTAACGTGGAAATAATGCGATCTTGTAAAGGGAGAAGGGCAAGATTTTCGGCTGATTGGCTGATCGAAACCATTCTATCGCTAATGAGCTTCATGATCTTCAGCATTAGTTGCGGATGTTCGATTATGTAGCTCTCAAATTTGGCTTTACTCATTTTACAAATGAGGCAGTCTTCGATGGTTTCTATATACATCTCTCGCGTACCTAATGAGAGCAGATCCACTTCTCCAAACACATTGCCTTCTCCGAGGATATCGAATGTGAACTGTCGCCCATCCCGATTCACTTTATATAAACGTACTTTCCCCTGTTTGATGAAGTAGAAGCCCTCTGAAAAAGTTTCTGGTGTTTGGATGCACGTATTTTTGGGGAAAGGTGTTAAGGAGGTTAATTGATCGATTAAGCGCAAACTTTCCTCGGATAATGAATTCAACAAATAAAATTGGGATAAATATGTGATTCGGTTCATCATTTCTGTTCGGTTCGGGTCTTCAGGATGGTTCTTTTCGCTTTGGTGACAATTCTCTTCGTTTCCTTTGTATCCGAGATTCTTAGCCACTTGTCACAAAGCTGCGTCACCCAGTCTGGTTGTGATTTACTCGCATCGTTCAACCAATTCCCTACAGAGTCTTGAACATATTTAGATGCATCTGACATCAATGGCGTGAGCAAAGGCACGCAGCGAGCAGGCTCATTTTTCAATGCGTCAATATGCTTACACCAGACGCCGCGTGGGCGGGTGGCTTCTACCGCAAATCGGCGTATATTCTCGTCAGTATCAAGTACCCATTCGCTCAGGAGTTGAATGGAATGGTTCAGATCATGCACGAGAGAATCCCGAATCGCCATCCATGCAATCTCTCTCACTCCAAAATGATGATCAGCCGCGAACTTTCTTATTTGCCTGAGTTTTTCTTCGACTGATAATGTGTTGTCCAAGCCAATGATATAGGCACTCCAGCAACGCACACTGTCTGACTTGTGAGTGGCCAACGATAGGAAAACAGGAGACGTAGCTATGGGTTCACCCGATTTGTGTAAGATCGCAAGTAGTTCTTGTCCAATCAGACGGATCGCTTTCATTCCGCTCGTAGATCCCGTTTCTTCTAATTGATCAACTAGAGGAGAGACATACGCGCCTAATAGAACATGAGGCAGAACGCTTCGTAACAGATGAATATGATCAACAGCCTGCCATTCAGTCAAATTGACACTTTCTAATTCTCCAGCATGAAGGAGTGCTAATACATTCTCAGGGATGAGCGAGGCTTTACTTGCTCCTTTTCTCGTGTGTACTGAATCAGGCATTTTCAACAACTCCCTTTTCACAGAAATGGTAGACATTCAAAACGGAATGGCTGCAACAAAAGTATACATAAAAATCACCCGTAACAAAAAATTTCCAACCATCCGATAACTAGAAGGAATAGGAGGGGATTTTATGAAGGAAGTAAAAGTGATTGAATTCTACTTTTCCGGAGGCGGTGAAACGATTAGCGTCGAAACGACGGAACCGGAAGAGATCATTCAAATGGTCGCTAATCAAGACGGTGGATGGTTACAGTACGATGATGTTGTCATCAACGTTAGAAATGTTTCGTATATCAAGGTACGTAGTCAGGCGTAAGGATAGGAAAAGGGCGTAAAGCTCCAACACGAAAAAGCTCTCCTTTAATGTGGAGGGCTTTTTCGTATTGGAGGTAGCGTTGCTGGTTATCCTATTAATAGAAGAAAAGGGTGGGTGGCAAGATTGACGCTGGAAGAAGTTATGCAGAAGCTCGAAGCGATGGGGACGGAACAGACGAAAAAAACGTTATTGCGGCATGGGGCGAAAGAGCCTTTGTTTGGCGTGCGAGTCGGCGATATGAAAAAGCTGGTCAAGGAGGTAACGCGTGATCAGCAGCTCGTCCAGGCGCTGTACGATACGGGAAACTACGATGCCATGTACTTGGCCGGATTGACGGTTGACCCGAAGCGCATGACAAAAGAGCGGCTGCAGGCTTGGGTTAAGGAAGCGTCTTGGTACGCGCCCGCCGAATATACGGTTGCAAGTGTAGCCGCTGAGAGCCATTTTGCGATGGAGTTGGCACGGGAATGGATCGAATCAGAGGAACGAGGGAATGTCGGAAAAAAGAAAAAGACGTGCATCTGCTAGTCGGGCATTTTACTCATTCATTTGGCGTATATTTCTAAGGTGCTTTTGTTTACTAAAGTATCGACTATTCCTTGCTAATGTGCTATCATGATACCTTGTTAACGTATTACCACTTTATCAGAGTGAAATATAGAATAGGGCAACGAGGGGGATCATCACGATGAAGAAAATAGCATGGATGTCATTGTTGTTGAGTGCGATGGTTTCATTGGTAGTGGGCTGTTCCAGCGCAAAAACTGGCGCTGACGCGAACAAGCTGATTATTGGAATTGATGATAAGTTTGCACCAATGGGATTCCGGGATGAAAAAAATGAGCTAGTCGGTTTTGATATTGATTATGCGCGTGCAGCTAGCGAAAAAATGGGAAAACAAGTCGAGTTTCAACCAATCGATTGGAGTGCAAAAGAGTCTGAACTAAATAGCGGTCGTATTGACTTGATCTGGAATGGATATACGATTACAGATGTGAGAAAAGAGAAGGTTCTCTTTACCAAGCCTTATCTGAAAAACGCGCAAGTAGTGGTCACGATGGCAAATAGCAACTTGACCAAGCTGTCAGACTTGGCCGGTAAAGCAATTGGTTTGCAAAAGCTGTCTTCGGCAGCTGACGCTGTCAATGCAAGTGACATGAAAAATCAGGTCAAATCCATTACAGAGTATCCTGATAATGTACTGGCTTTGAGTGATATGAAGATTGGCCGCGTGGAAGCAGTTGTCATCGACCAGGTTGTAGCCGATTACTACATGGCAAAAGAACCTGGAGCCTTTAAGGTGATGGAAGAATCACTTGCACCTGAGGAGTATGGAGTGGGCGTCAAAAAAGGGAACGAGGCGTTATTGAACGAACTTCAAAAAGCGTTGGATACCATGAATCAGGATGGAACCGCAGCTAAAATATCGGAAAAATGGTTTGGCGAAAATCGCGTGTTGAAATAAACGGAAGATACGATGGCTTCGCCGAATGATTGGCGAAGCCACGCTTTATTATAAGGATTAGGAGCATATCAGATGAGCTTAGACTATATTATCTCCATTACCGTGCCCATGCTAGAAGGGGCGCAGATGACGGTGTTGCTGTTCTTTATCGCTATCCTTGCATCGATTCCATTGGGATTTCTCATTACCTTAATGGCGAATAGCAGCAACAGAGGTCTGTCTTGGTTCGCGCACACCTATGTGTATGTCATGCGTGGAACGCCTCTATTATTACAGCTATTGTTTTTTGTCTTTGGTCTCCCTCTCTTGCCAGTGATCGGAGAATACTTGGTTATGGATCGATTCGTAGCTGCATGCCTCGGCTTTGTGCTGAACTACGCAGCGTATTTCGCGGAGATTTTCCGTGGAGGACTGCTGTCAATCGATAAAGGACAGTACGAGGCAGCGCAGGTCCTCGGCTTTAGCAAATGGCAGACAACGAACAAGATAATTTTGCCGCAAATGTTCCGCGTGGCTTTGCCTGCCGTCGCAAATGAATCAATCACTCTTGTAAAAGACACAGCGTTACTCTATGCGGTTGCCGTCCCAGAATTGCTTCACTTTGCACAAACGGCTGTGAATCGCGACTTTACCATCGTTCCGTTTTTTATTGCTGGAATCATTTATTTGTTGATGACGCTATTGTTGACGTTATTCTTTAAGTGGCTGGAAAAAAGGTTCAAATTCGAATAAAGGGCTGGCACAATATGGATATCATACAAGTATCGAATCTAAAGAAATCATTTGGCAATCAGGAAGTCTTGCGAGATGTCTCGTTTTCGGTGAAAAAGAACGAAGTCGTGGCAGTAATCGGGCCTTCTGGCTCCGGCAAGAGCACGATGCTACGCAGCTTGGTCAATCTGGAGCAGGTGAATGGAGGCAGCATTCGTGTGCAGGATGATTATCTGGTGAAGGACGGCGCTTATGCCAGCAACCAGGAAATCAAGCAGATCACATCGAGAATGGGCATGGTCTTTCAGCATTTTAATCTGTTTCCTCATCTCACAGTAAAAGAAAATCTGGAGATCGCACCACGCGTAGTCAAAGGTGAGGCGTCTTCGGACATTCAGCGAAAGAGTGCAGAGCTCTTGGAAAAGGTCGGCCTGTCTGATAAGGCAGACGCGTATCCGGCGAAGCTCTCAGGCGGACAGAAGCAGCGTGTGGCGATCGCCAGAGCTCTGATGATGAACCCGCAAATCTTGTTGTTTGACGAGCCTACGTCTGCACTTGATCCCGAACTGACGGGTGAGGTCCTGCAAGTCATCAAGCAGCTTGCACAGGAGCATATGACGATGATGGTTGTGACGCATGAGATGGGATTCGCACGCGAGGTGGCGAACCAAATCATGTTTATGGACAAAGGGGAATTCGTAGAGTCGGGGACACCGGAGCAATTGTTTACAAACGCTAAATTTGAGCGGACCAAATCTTTTTTGCATCGCGCATTAAAATAGTATGATCAACAACAAATGCCCTCAGTGTCGCGAAGACAGACTGAGGGCATTTTGTATAGATAGGCTACATCACCTGATAGTTCAAGTAACGTTGGCTGATGAACGAATGAAAATGATCGCTGAACGAGTCAGCATTTAAAAACGCATTATAAGCGTAAGGAGTGACCCGACAGTAAACGACCTCGCGTCCATCGTGAAAACGGATGTAGAGGTGGCTCGTAGCCAGATTGTAGCGAGCAGCTTTGATCAATTTCGAATCCAGTTCCTTGTAGGTAATTTCTTGGGGTTGATTCTGACGTGGCAGAAATTGGCGGAAAAAAGATCTCAATGTACGTGCAAACTCCTTTATCTAAAAATCAGCTTATCTATTTCTACGAGTCTTCATTTTACGCAAAAATTTTGATTCGGAATACAAAAATAACACACCGATTGCAAAATAGGCTAAGAGAACCGTATTCAGAACGATCATCGAAAAGTCGGCAAGCATGTAAGTGCCTCCTGTTAGAGAGAATGAAGTCACGAATTGAAAGTAACCTGCTCCAAAAAGTGAAAATCTTCTTTTGCTTCATTCTACGGACCTATAATCTGGTTGTGTGTAGAAAAGAATCATCATCCGAAAGTATGTCGACTCATGAAATACGTTGTGGAATATAGTCTATATTACCTATTTTGTTATTGTCAATAATTACATGGAACCAAAACTATTATCCGCAAAATTCCTTGGTTAACTACCTTGTATCACGAGGTATAGTGTGATAATCTCTAGGCATGCACGAGGAGGAGATGCTTTTGTGAACAAGGAGCTGTTGAAAGGAAGCATCGATCTACTGCTTCTCTCGCTGATCGCGCAGAAAGATCAGTATGGCTACGAGTTGGCCAAGAAGATTCGCGATAAAAGCGATGAGCTGTATGAAATCGGTGAAGGCACACTATACCCTGCCCTAAAGCGACTGGAGACGCAGAAGGCAGTGGAGTCTTACTGGGGGGAAGCCAGTGAAGGCGGACGCCGCAAATATTATCGGATTACCAAGACCGGCCAGGGACTTCTTCAAGACAAAATGAAGGATTGGCAGAGCTTGAGCAGACTCATTTTGCTTTGCAATGAGGGAAGTGAGTAAACGAATGAAACTCGAAGAATATGCAGAGCAGGTTGTCAGTCGCTTGCCGTGCTCGAAATGGGAGAAGCGGGATATTAAAGATGAGCTGATGGATCATTTGAACAGCATGAAAAGTGAGCTGGTCGAAGAAGGCTATGAAGAGCAGGAAGCCGTTTTACTGACCATTCAACGATTTGGTTCGGCGAAAGCAATCAGTCGGCAACTGTCTGAGTCCATGCCGCTTATTGATAAATACATCCGTAAATGGCTCCTGTCCTTGTTTTTCTTGTATGTAGCTATCTCCAGTTATCTCTTGTTATTGTCACCGGACCGCTTCCGACGCAGAGCTTTTACCTTGGAATGGAAGCAAAGGATGCTGGAATACGGCGTCCCGCAATATACGCATTTGTTCCAAAATACGAAACCATTTCAAACCTTGGTGGATTACGTTTTTCATTATGATAATTACAACTTTGGCACTGTCATGTATAACCTGATTGGCAATGTCATGCTGTTTGTTCCGCTCGGGCTGTTGCTGCCGCTGATATTTCTATCCTTTCAAAGCGTGCATCGTGTGTTTTTTCTCACGCTTTCGGCCAGTCTCATCGTCGAAACCTTGCAGCTATTGTTTTCGTTAGGCAGCTTTGATGTCGATGATTTGCTACTAAATGTACTCGGCGGACTGATTGGCTATGGGATGTTTCGAGTAGGGGCGGTGCTGATCCACAAGCGACGGAACAACAAATTTGATGACGATCTGTCTGCCTCATCTTTTTAGCAGGACAAGAGTTGTAAAAGCCTATTGGTTGACCGAGGTCGTACAGTTGTAAGGCGGCCTTGGCAAAGGCTTTGGTCATTTTTTTTGTACATGTACATCGTAATACGATATACATAGTGAATCGATTTAGGAGGGTTTTATGAAACGAACAACGATTTTTCTCATGGTAGTTGTACTCCTGCTCCAAGTCGTCGTTGGCTGTGAGAGCAATAAGGCTACCGAGCAGGTGCAGACGAAGCAGCATGCAGATTTTACTTTTGAGGTGAAGCCAGAGACCTTCGAAGTGTTCGTCGAGAGAGACGGAGTGAAGGAAATTGCTTCGGAGCCGATTCTTGCGCGCAAGGTAACGAATGTACAAAAAGGTGAACAAGAGATTGCTTGGAGCTACCCAGACGATCAGCTGGATGTCTCGATCAAAAAGAAAGAGGATCATTTGCAAATCACCCTGACCTCCACAGGAACAGGGAGCTTTTCCTGGCCGGCCGTAAAAGGAGCAAGTTACATGTTGCCCTTGGGAGAGGGGAAATGGGTTCCTGCGGATGACAGCAAGTGGCAGTCATTTTTAAAAGAAGAGAGTCTTAGCTTTGCTGAGTCTTTTTCCATGCGCTTTTTTGCTGTGAACAAGAGCAAGTATGCGCTGATGTACGTCGTAGATAATTTGTTTAACAACACCGTCGATTTTTCCGTTGATCCGACGATTGCGTTTACGTTTGCGCACGAGTTCCCGACGATTAATCCGGACAAGACCTACGGGTTCCGCTTGTATGTCACAGATAACGATCCGGTTAGCGTAGCGGGTGTTTACAAGCAATATGTCAAGGAGCAGGGAGAACTGCTGCCCCTGGCAGAAAAAGCCAAAGCCAAAGCCAATCCGAGTATCGAAAAGCTTTACGGGGCTCCTCATTTTTACTTGTGGAATAAGAGCTTCCTATCGGTCAACGATGTGAAATGGAATGCGCTGAAAACGAAACTGAATGCGAACTTCATCGGGGCACTCGAGCAAATCTTGGCTTCCAATGGGGTGGACGGAAAAGAGAGCATCCAGCAATTCCGCGAGATTCAAAAGCAGGATTACGTCGCGGATTTTCAAAAGAAAGCGATCCTCAGCGGGTTGAATTACGCTTTGTGTTCCCGTGAATTTTACAATCTGCAGCTATTTCCACAGGTCAGTGAAGAGGCAAAAAAATCGTTTGGAAAAGGGATCGACACGTTGACGGACTCACAGCTGTACGACTTGAACAAAAAGGTGCTAAAAAGTGTGCTGCAAGATGTCGTTCCACCTGTGGAACAGTGGGGGAATGCCGACTCTACGGATCTCTTGAAAGAAATGAAAGCGGCAGGGATTGATCAGGCATGGATCGGTTTGCCGAATTGGACGGCTGCCTACATGAAGCCAGCATTCATCCAAGAAGCGAATGAGACAGGCTATTTGATCGCCAGCTACGATTCCTACCATTCGATTCATCAGGAAGAAAATCCCGATTGGAATACGGCTATTTTCAAGGATAAGAGCTTGTATGAGAATGCGACGATCACGAAGAAAAATGGAGAGAAGAAAGCTGGTTTTCTCCAACAGGGCAGATTGCTGAATCCGACTCTATCACTGCCGAGTGTCAAACAGCGAATGGATGAAATCATGAGTAACGATGTCGCTTTTAACTCGTGGTTTATTGATGTGGATGCAGCCGGTGATTTTAACGATGATTATTCGCCACAGCACACGACGACTGAGGCAGAGGATATGAAGGCGAAGCTTGCCCGGATGGACTATATTCGTGATGAAAAGAATTTGGTCATCGGCTCTGAGACTGGAAATGACTTCGCCAGCCGGAGTATCGCCTTTGCCCATGGCATTGAGACACCTGTCATCAAATGGGCAGATCCGGACATGCGAAAAAATAAGCAAAGCCCGTATTATGTAGGAGGCTACTGGTCTCCGGCGGGAGAGATTCCGGAACGATACGCCAAACAGGTTCCGATCAAGGAAGAGTATCGCCAGGTATACATTGATCCTGTGTATTCATTGCCACTGTACAAGCTGGTCTACAATAACGCGGTGATCACGAGCCATCATTGGGAGTGGGGCAGCCTGAAGATCAAGGGTGAAGTCGGCACCCGTATGCTCAAGGAGCTGCTTTATAATGTACCTCCACTCTATCATCTGGATAAAAAGATGTGGGATGCTGAACAAGAGTTGATCATGAACTATCTGAAGGTATGGTCTCCTTTCCATAAAAAAGCTGTGCAGCAAGAAATGACCGATTATCGCGTGTTGTCCGAAGACAGGCTCGTGCAGAAGTCGGTTTATGGGGATGATCTGCAAGTGATCGTCAATTTCTCCCAGCAAGATTTCACGTACGAGGGTCAAGTGATGAAGGCCAGATCAGCGCTTATCATCGACGGGAATGATAAACAGACCTTCCTAGCCCCAGCGCAGTAGGAACAATGAAAAAGGCTGCTCTGTTCCTTGCCAGCGACGATGCTTCCTTCGTCACAGGGACAACCCTGCTGGTCGATGGCGGTGTTATACCACGCAATAAAAAGGTCCTTCTCCTCGCGTAGCTTTGTCTACTCGGGGAGATTTTTTTTCGCAAGATTACATCGGACAAATGCCCTCAACCATCGTCCAAGCGGGCTCAAAACCGTTCGAATATGATGGAAATAAGCCATTACGCAACGGGGAGGGAGGAGTTTTGCCGACTTTTGTGGGCACGGTGACAATTACCAATAATGTCGGGAATATCAACTTTGGCGATACGGCAAACAACTCCCCGAAAAGCGTAACCAAAGCGTTTGCTGGCTCTGGTGGAAATAATAGCGGTAATGTAGTGAAGGTCATCAATGAAAATAGTCAGACCATCACATGGGTGGGTTCAATTTCCCGTGGAATGAAGGCAAAAAAAGCAAAGAAACAAATCCGTCGCAAAGCCCGAAAAGGCAAAAAGAAAAAGTAGCCTTGAAAAAGGCGTGTGTGAAAGTGGACAAGCTCAATAATAGAGTTTAGATTAAGACTATTGAGAATTTACGTGAATTGAGATAAAAAAGATGAAAGATGATCGCAGAAAGGAAGCAAACCAGATGACAAAAACAAATGAGGAATCACTCTTATTTACCCGTGTGAACAAGGAAACGCAGGCACTGCCGATTTCCATTGAAGATTGGGAGAAAAAGGCGCGAGAGGTTTTGCCGGATGGACCATTTGATTACGTTGCCGGGGGATCAGGGGCAGAGGAAACGCTGGTAGAAAACCGGACAGCTTTTTCTCGTTGGGCAATCATTCCGCGGATGATGAGGGATGTGACGAATCGCACGCTCGGTATTTCGATGTACAATCAAGCGCTGCGCACGCCGCTCTTCTTGGCCCCTGTTGGCATGCAGACGATTTCACATCCCGATGGAGAGCTGGCGTCGGCCAAGGCAGCAGTAGCAGCCGGAGTGCCGTTCGTAGCCAGTACGGTTTCGGCTCACTCACTCGAACAGATTGCCGAAGTGATGGGCGATACCTATCGCTGGTTCCAGCTCTATTGGTCGAATGATCGAGAGGTTTCGGCGAGCATGGTCAGACGAGCGGAAAAGTCTGGCTATTCTGCCATTGTCCTCACGGTAGATACCGTTATGCTAGGGTGGAAGCGCAGAGACTTCCGCAACGGGTATTCGCCATTGCGCGAAGGAAGAGGACTGGCAAATTACTTGACAGACCCTGTTTTTTGCTCGAGACTCCCTGAGGTAACGCCGGAGAATGCAGTGGAGGAAGTGTTGAAAAACATTTATCATCCAGCGTTGAATTGGAACGATATCGCTTTTTTGCGTGAGCATACCCGTCTGCCGATTTTGGTAAAAGGCATTTTGCATCCGGATGATGCGCGACTTGCTTTAGAGCATGGTGTAGATGGAATCATTGTCTCCAATCACGGTGGGCGGCAGATGGATGGCGCTATTTCTACGCTGGATGCGTTGCCAGCGATTGCTGAGGTGGTAGCGGGCAAAATACCTGTCTTGCTCGACAGTGGCGTGCGTACAGGAGCAGATGTTGTTAAAGCGATTGCTTTAGGGGCCAATGCCATCCTGATTGGTCGCCCATTCCTGTATGGACTGGCTGTTGCCGGAGAGCAAGGCGTAGCGAGTGTGTTAGATACACTCATCCATGAATTTGACGTCGCGATGGCGCTGTCTGGCAGCAATTCTGTTGCAGACCTCAATCGCAGCATTCTTGCCCGATTGTAAGCGATGCAGCCCGTACATACCCATTGTTGAAAAAAGTGAGCCGGGCTACATGCACTGGTTCATTTTTTTGCAAAAATGTTGTTTCTACCGCAGTGTTCTCGTTGATCTTTCGGTAAAACATGGTAAAATGGAACGAACTTGTAATCTGAACGTTACGATCCTTCTGTAAGGATCATTTTTTTTGACTGTATCCAAAGCAGGTGATAGAAATGAAAAACCAAATGATGTCTTCACTGACACCACAAGATTGGGTAGGGCTACTACGCGAAAAAGATGGTGAGCTGAACATGGTTGTGAATGAGCTGGCAGATGTCAAATACGCTTTGGACCAATCCACGATCTTAGCAATTACGGACCATAAGGGGATTATTTTGCGGGCAAATGAGCAATTTTGCCGCATATCGAAATACGATCGAAGCGAATTGATTGGAAATGACCATCGTATTCTTAATTCGGGTTACCATCCGAAAAGCTTTTTTAAAGAAATGTGGTCTTGTATTAGATCTGGCCAGGTCTGGCGGGGAGAAATTCGGAATCGCGCAAAAGATGACGGCTATTATTGGGTCGATACCACCATCGTGCCATTTAAGAACCAAGCGGGCGAAATCTACCAATACCTTTCCATTCGCAGTGATATCACAGCTCGTAAGCAGATGGAAGACGAGCTCAAGCGGAGTGAAGAAAAGTATCGTATCATCGCGGAAAACACGTCGGATATCATCAGCATCATCAACCTGGATGGGGAATTTCTTTATTTGTCCCCGTCTCACAAGCGTGTATGGGAGCATACCGTTCCTGATGAGGAAATCCTAAACCTGTTCGAGTGGATTGTGGAGGATGACCGGGATATTTTTGCTTATGCGATTCATCATGCCTTCTCTACTCGTAAGGAGTACATGGTAGAATGCCGGATTAATACCCAAAGAAACGATGTGATCTGGACAGAAAGCAAAATCAATCCGATTATGGATGAGGAAGGAAATGTGACCAAGCTTCTCCTCGTTACCCGTGACGTCACAGACCGAAAACGGTCCGAAGAGACGATTCACCACTTGGCTTATCACGATGCGTTGACAGACCTGCCGAATCGACGGATGTATGTCCAACAGCTCAGCAAGGAAATGATTCAGGCCAAGCGTTTCCAATCGAATCTGGCTGTGCTGTTTTTGGATTTGGATCGCTTCAAGGATGTGAACGATTCGTTTGGTCATGACGTAGGGGATATGTTGCTGATCAAAGCAGCAAAGCGTCTACAGGCATGCCTCAAGCCAGGAGATGTCGTGGCCAGGCTAGGTGGAGACGAATTTACGATCATGCAGAACCAGGTGCAAGATCGCAACGAAGTGACTGCATTGGCAGAGCAGATCATGTATCAGCTGCAGCGGCCGTTTGAATTGGCTGGTCATGTATTCACCGTGTCGTGCAGCGTCGGCATCGCCCTGTACCCGCAGGATGGAGACAATCCCGAAGATTTGTTGAAAAGGGCCGATACGGCATTGTATACCGTAAAATCGCGCGGGAAGAATGGCTATGACTTTTTCGATCCGACGATGGAGGCGAAGTCGCTGGAGCGTATCTTGATGGAAAATGAGATGCGGAAAGCCATTGAACAAGAGCAGTTCCAAATTTACTATCAGCCCAAAATCGATATCGCGACAAGCGCGATGACAGGCATGGAGGCGCTCGTCAGATGGGTGCATCCAGAGCTGGGCATCATTCCGCCGAATCGCTTTATTCCAATCGCCGAGGAGACAGGGATGATCCTGGCGCTCGGAGAATGGATTTTGAAACAGGCGTGCAAACAAAATAAAATCTGGCACGATCAAGGATATACGCTAAGAGTCTCTGTGAATTTGTCAGCGAGACAGATCTATCAAAAGGATCTGATCGAGATGATCAAGGATATTCTTCAGGAAACAAATCTGTCACCTGATTGGCTGGAGCTCGAGATTACGGAGAGTATTTTTGTCAAAATGGAAGAGGCGACGGCAGTCCTGCAACAGATTCGGGATATCGGTATCCAAATTTCGATTGATGATTTTGGGACAGGCTATAGCTCGTTTAGTTATATTAAAAGCTTGCCAGTTGATACAATCAAAATTGACGCCTCGTTTATTCGTGACATTCATCATAATCAAGAGAGTCAAGCAATTGTAAAAGCAATTGTCACCATCGCACAAAGTCTCAATATGAATGTCATCGCAGAGGGAATTGAGCTCCATGATCAAGTAGCAGCTTTGAAGGAAAATGGCTGCGACCACGGTCAAGGCTACCTGTTCAGTAGGCCGCTTCCGACAGATGCTTTCGACCAGTTCCTGCGACAAGAGCTGCAATAATATGGCAGAAAGGAAAGCCGGGTGAGAACATCCGGCTTCTTCTTTTGTGTGGTACGATAAGAGGCGGACAAAAACATAAGTGCAAGTGTGCAGCTAGAAAGGGAGGCCCCTCGTGGGAAAGTTTTCGGGTAAGACTGTAGTCGCTATTGCAAGTTTAGTGTTGATGTGGGGATTAAGCTGGTCGATCTACAAAATGTCACTCGCCTATACGCCACCGATTTTATTCGCAGGAATGCGTTCGCTGATTGGCGGACTTTTGCTCGCTTTATTCATTTTACCGAAATGGAAAAAGATCAACTGGAGTGAAAACTGGTTGCGTTATTGTATATCTGCTCTTCTGAATACATTGTGCTTTTACGGCATTCAGACAGTTGGACTTGTGTATTTGCCAGGTGGATTATTCTCTGTATTGGTGTATTTCCAGCCAATCCTGATTGGGCTCTTTGCCTGGTTGTGGCTGGGTGAGAGCATGACGGTGCTCAAGATCATTGGGCTGATCATGGGATTCATAGGGATACTGGCGGTCAGTGCAGATGGACTCACTGGTCAGGTTTCCATCGTGGGCGTCATTTTAGGTTTGTTGACGGCTCTTACGTGGGCGCTGGGCGTGATCTATGTGAAAAAAGTCAGTGCCAAGGTAGATTCGCTGTGGATGGTTGCCATGCAATGCATCATTGGTGGCGCGGCCTTAACTCTTTTGGGGACAGGCGTAGAGAGCTGGTCTGACATTGTCTGGAATGCTCCATATCTGATCGGTCTTGGCTATGGCGCTACATTTGGTGTGCCGATTGCCATTGTCATTTACTTTGGGCTTGTAAATGCAGGAGAAGCGAGCAAGGTGGCCGCCTTTACGTTTCTCGTGCCGCTCATCGCAGTCGTCACTGGCACCATTTTCATGGACGAGCCGGTTACGTATTCGCTTATCGCAGGTCTCGTATTGATCGTGTGCAGTATTTGCTTGGTGAACTATCAGAAAAAGATACGACAACCTGCAATTGCCAATCATCTCAATCGTTGATGGAGACGACAAAGAAAACAGCCGACACTTCACACAGGTTCGGCTGTTTTTCTTATGGAGACTATACGTAGGGTTCTTTGTAGATTCCATTTTCATAAATGTACTGAAGGCAAGCATCGGGCAACAGGAAGCTGGGATCGCCGCCTTTGCGGATTTCGTCGCGGATGTAGGTAGAGCTGATTCCCATGTTGATGCCCTTGCTCATAATGAGGAAATGCTCGTCATGATTGCGTAGCAGCGCGTCCTCCGCGATCAGGTCAGCGGTCGGATAGCCTTCGCGCGACATCACGATGAAGTTGAAGCCTGCGACCAGCTTTTCAGCGTTGCCCCAGTTCGACAGTCCCTCTAACAAATCCGATCCCATGATGAAAAAGAGCTCGTCGCTCGGGTACTTCTTTTTCATGTGCATCATCGTATCGTACGTATAGGTTTCACCTGGCAAGGCATCCATTTCGACTGTTGAAATCTCGAAAAGGGGTTCGCCATCTTTGTTTGTTTTGTGTTCACAGCCAGCCAAAGCCAGTTTGAGCATGTGCAAGCGATGGGCATCCTCTGTCTGCAATTTTTTGTCATGACGCTTCGAAGAGCAGGGTACGAAAATGATTTTGTCCAGTCGTCTCCGGTGAGCGACGGTTGCAGCCGTGAACAAATGGCTGTACGTGATGGGGTCAAAGCTGCTACCATAAACGCCGATTCGCATAAAAATAGCCTCCTATCGTCATGAGCCTGTTATTTTTTTCGAACAGTCATGCCAAGCTGGTTTTGAAAATGACTGAGAGCCCATTTGTGACCTTCGGGAAGAAAGCTCGCTACGGCATCCTCGTGGATGACGACAGAAAAGCCGTTATAAAAGCCTTCAATCGCTGTATGCAGCACACAAATGTCTGTGCAGACACCTACCAGATGAATCTCAGTAATACCTCTCGTGCGCAACAATAATGCAAGGTCGGTGCCTTGGAAAGCACTGTAGCGCGTCTTATCCATCCAGTGAACGGTATCTTCAAATTCCTCGTAAATGTCCTGAATGCTGCCATACAAATTCCGGCCAGTCGAACCGATAATGTTGTGCGGAGGGTAGAGTCCAGTCTCAGGATGGTACGGGTCCTGTTCTCGATGAGCGTCCACTGCCATGACGACAAAGTCGCCTTCTGCGAGGAAGTCGCGGATCAACTCTCCAATGCGTCCTTCAATAGCCTGACCAGGCTCCCCACAAGTCAATGCACCATCTGTCGCGACAAAATCATTCGTGTAGTCGATCACAATCAAAGCTTTCATAGCAAAAACCTCCTGAATGTGGACTTTTTCAGTAAATCATGGCGATTGGCGTAAAGCCGGTAAAGCGATAGAGCTTGGCTGGCGAATTCGAAAACTCGGTCGAGTAGACAGGCTGTCCGTCAGCCGATAGAACTGGCTCGAGAAGTCCTTGCCGTCTGGTTGTCGCAAGCAGGCGCCGCTCAAAATTGCCGCGATCTTTTGCCAAAAAGGATGGAACGACGGTCTCGATCACTTGCAGTAATTCACTCAAGGTAAACTCATCTGGCAAAAAAGCTTTGGCGATAGTTGTTTGTAGCATCTGCTCACGAACGCGCTGTAAGGCGTCAGTCAAAATTTCACGATGATCAAAAGCGAGGTTGAGGGCAAAGGCTTCCTCAATCGGAAACAGCTGCGCGTCTGATGCATCGTCGTTTGCCTGTGCGTGCTTCAATAAGTCTTCATGAACGAGGGAGACATAGGCAACGCTTGGGATCCAACCACGAGGGTCTCTTCCCGGCTTGTAGTATGTCTTCAGCTGTTCGATGTGTACATCGCGGTCAATATTCGTCTCTTCTTTTAACTCACGATAGGCGCATTCGTCCAGTGTCTCCGATTCATGGGAAAAACCGCCAGGCAAGGCCCATTGCTCTCCAAATATATTGCTTTTTCGCTTGATCAGAAGAACGGCCAATTGCTTGAGTGGCAACGATTTGGTTTTCGTTTGGCGCGGGATGGAAAGGAGCGTAAAGAGGCAAATATCTGTAGGAAGTCCATCCGGCGAGCGGTACTTTTTGGTCCGAAAGTGGATGCGTTTGGCTCGAAGGGGAGACGTACTCACAAGATCATCCTTTCCGTTTGCTCGAATCTGTTCTCATATTTTCATGCTATGATATTGTTTTAACAATGTCAATATTACAATGTAAAAAACTGTGAAAAAAGACGTCTGTGAAGGTCAGACGTCCCTGTAAGCAGTTCGCGCGAAAAGGACTGATTAAACAGCATCCAACGCGAGTCGCAGTGTAATAGTAATGTTTTCCTCTGTTTTGGCGACGATCGTATGAGGGCTAGTCAATCCGAAGTCACCAAACGTTACGACGGAAGTTCCCTCCAATTGCAGCTTGCCTTGGGAATAAATCGAGTCAGCATCAATTTTCACATCTTTGGCAATTCCTCTTACGGTCAGGACGCCATTGATGGTGAACGAAGCCTTTTGTCCTTCTGTCCATGTGGATGGCCAGTTCTCAAAGGATTTCGCTTCAAAAGTAGCAGCTGGATGGACGGCTGTATCAAAGTAATCAGGAGATTTGATATGGGTGTCGCGTTTTTCATTACCGGAGTTCAGCTTATTCAAGTCAGCGGAAGCTGTTGCTTTCATTTGGTCGGGTGCAGAGAGGTTCACATCCCAACTGCCAGTAATGCCGTCCATTTCAAAGTTTACCGTTTCTTTCGACGTCGTTACGGAGAAATAGACTTTGGACTGGTCATTGATCGTCCATTTTTTATTCAGTTGATCTGCTGTCAAAGGCGTAGAGGAAGTGGTAGATGAGGCTACGGCTACCGCAGCTGCAGGCCGGATCTCCACATGGTTTCCCGCAAAATAGTCATAGAGCATGTAACCCCCGATACCAACCACGAGCGTGGCAACTGAGGCAGTCAGGATAACTGAATTCTTTTTCATTATTGAATAACCTCCATGTTTTTGAAGTGTTCAGACTTGGGTCGTATGTATTTGGCTTCGCAGGGATCATTATGAGAGAGGAAGCTGAGTGGGTCTTGAAAGCTGGCTGAAAGTTTGTTGAATGCGCAAGGGGAAGAGAATTATCAACGTTTTTTATATTGGATTTACATTTTTTGGTTTATTATTTTACAAAAAGCTTTCAGCTTGTACTCAGGGCATATTCAGCAAACATTCAGCTACGCTTATCCTGTTCAGGTAAAATAGAGCTGAGGTGAAAGAAATGAGCCTAAACAAAGGCATTAAAATATTGCTTGTCGATGATGAGCCGACCATCCTGCAATTTTTGGAGATGGGTCTTGAGAATGAAGGATTCCAAGTATTGACGGCACAAGATGGGATGACAGCCGTGACCATGGTGAAGGAGCATCAGCCGCATGTCGTTATTCTCGATGTGATGATGCCTGGCATGGATGGCTTCGAGGTATGCCGGATGCTTAAAAAGATACAGAATGTAGCGACGATTATGCTGACAGCGAGGGAGGACGTGGAGGATCGGGTAAAAGGGCTGACTCTCGGTGCCGATGATTATATGATTAAGCCGTTTAGCTTTGAAGAGCTGCTTGCTCGTATCCATGCGCGCATTCGTAATCATTATCCACATCTGCTCTCTAAGGTACTCCTCGGTCCATTTCAGATCGATGACAGGCGAAAAGAAATTACCTACGGGGACAAGCTTCTGGAGCTATCGCCAACGGAATACTCTTTGCTGAAATATTTGGTGACAAATCACGGCTTGGTGCTAAGTAAACCAATGATTCTGGACAACGTGTGGGGCTATGATTTCGGTGGGGAGGAGAATATTGTCGAGGTGTATATTCGTTCCCTGCGCGACAAATTGAATGATCGTCAGCATCGGATTATTCGCACATTGCGCGGTGCGGGCTATCGGGTTGATTTTGTATGAAGAAGAATCGAAACAATCTATGGGCCCCTTTTCTAGAACCGAACTCTTTACGATATCAGCTGCTTTCTCGTTCGTTATTTATCTTATCGGGGTTGCTGCTTCTAATCGGCATGATTCAATACATATTGATGGAGCAATTCTTGTATCGCAGCAAAGCGGAAAGCTTGTTAAATCTGGGAGTTACCGTTCCTTATCAGGTCTTGGAGGACACGGAAACGCTCCCAAAGAACGATCAGTATGTCAGTGCGTTGCTTTCCTTGCGTACTCCCGATATCAAGTTTGCCTTTATTGACAACGACGCAAATGTGACGGAGCTGTTTGCGAATCCGAGCGAAGGGTATTCGCCACGCTTTCCGGAGAGTCTATACCGCGAGATCTTGGCTAGTGGCGTATGTAGTTTTAAATACAAAATCTTGGAAGGTAGCACGGGGAAGGATTATTTGGTCGTGTTAGCACCAATCCGTTCACCTGAACAGCTACAAGGAATTGTACAGCTAAGTACCCCTGTTGGCTCGATGCGAGAAGTGCTGTTTCCGCAGTTGATCATTTTCTTTTCTGCATCTGCACTCGCCTTGCTTATCGGTTTGTTAACCTATGTGCCTGTTCTCCGCCGTACGCTGAACCCACTTTCGCGTATTGAGGTAACAGTTGAGCGGATTAATGCGGGGAATTTGGATGAGCGACTTCCGATGGATCAAGGCCAAATGGAGATTGATCAATTATCGGCGGTCTTTAACGGAATGCTGGAACGGTTGGAAACCTCCTTTAAAACTGAGCAGGAAGCTGGGGAGCGGATGAGGCGCTTTGTAGCGGACGCTTCGCACGAGTTGCGAACACCGCTGACATCCATCCATGGTTTTTTGGAGGTGCTGTTGCGCGGCGCGGCGGCAAATCCCGAACATTTACAGAAAGCATTGAAAAGCATGCACGGCGAGACAGAGCGGCTGAACAAACTCGTCAACGATTTGCTGTACCTGGCTCGGATGGATCGGGAACCAGCTTTCCTTTTGCAAGAAGGACAGTTGGACACGGTCGTGCACAGTATGGAATCACAGCTTATGGTCCTGGCTGGTGAACGAAACATTCATTTCCGTGTAGAACCGAATGTTACGGTTGCTTTCGACTGTGACGGAATAAAGCAAGTTATCCTCAATCTGTTTCAAAATGCGGTGCAGCATACTGACCCTGTGAATGGTGAGATCGAGCTTATATTAAGCAAGATTGCCAATGGGATTGAAATGACGATCAGAGATAATGGAGCCGGGATAGCACCGGAGCATGTCCCGCATGTATTCGACCGTTTCTATCGGATTGAATCCTCACGCGCACGCAAAAGCGGAGGGGCTGGACTGGGGCTGTCGATCACCCAATCCATCGTAGAAAATCATCGTGGAAAAATTGACGTACAAAGCAGCTTGGGGACTGGGACGGTGTTTCGTGTTTGGTTGCCTAACGGTTTGAAAGAGGTTCAGCAGACAGAAGTTGTTGGTTGACAATGAGAGAAACCGTCATTTATAATCTGAGACATTCAATAAAACAATCAACACAGCCGTGAAAAGGAAAGTAAAAAAGGGATTTTGACGTCCAGAGAGTTGCCTGTTAGCTGAGAGGGCGACCGCGAACTCTTTTTGAAAGCCACCTTGGAGCTCTGCTTTTGAAAATGCCAAGTAGAAAGCAGCGGATGGCCCACGTTATGGGGCGCATGTCTACGTAGACAGCACAAGTTTGCCTTTTGTGAGAGAGGCAAAAAAGCTGAGTGGTACCGCGATACCTTCGCCTCAGCAACCGAGATTCATGGAAATCATGAGTCTGGTTGCTGGGGCTTTTTGCTTTCTGACGTCGTTCAAAAAGTCGACTAATTGAACACGTACTTATGTAAAAAATAAAGAGAAAACTGGAGTGGTGGGGCATGGATCGCTTGAAGCAAAGAGAGCTGTTGCACCTGTTGGAAGAAGACAGTCGCATGAGCGCCGAGCAAATCGGAAAGATGATCGGAGAGCCGACCGAGGTCGTTGAGCAGACGATTGCAGCATTGGAAGCCGAGAAGGTTATTGTCAAATATCCAGCGCTGGTCAACTGGGAGCGTGTGGACGATCATCCGTACGTGAACGCGATGATTGATGTGAAAGTGACGCCCAAGCGCGACGTCGGCTTTGATGAAGTAGCGGAGCGAATCTGCCGTTTCCCAGAAGTGAAGGCTGTTTATTTGATGTCTGGTGCAAGCTATGACTTGTCGATTATTTTGGAAGGCAAAACGATGAAAGAGGTAGCGACTTTTGTTTCGCAAAAGCTGTCCACTCTTGATTCAGTTGTCTCAACAGCTACACATTTTATTTTGAAACGTTACAAGCACGATGGCATTGAGCTGGAAGATCGTGACGAAGATCACAGGATGGTGGTTACGCCGTGAGTACACAAGTTGAAGTCAAAAACCGTTTATCCAGTACAGTTCAATCGTTGAAGCCATCAGGCATTCGCCGCTTTTTCGATTTGGCAGCATCGATGGAGGGAGTCATTTCCTTAGGTGTAGGGGAGCCTGATTTCGTCACTCCTTGGCGCATGAGAGAAGCTTCGATTTCTTCGTTGGAGCGTGGACATACAGCTTATACATCCAATGCAGGTATGCTGCCATTGCGTGTGGAAATTCAGAAATACTTGGAGGAACGTTTTTCGGTCAGCTATCATCCAGAGACAGAAATTCTCGTGACGGTTGGTGCCAGCGAAGCGATTGATATCGCACTGCGTGCTATTCTCGATCCAGGTGATGAAGTATTGGTCGTGGAACCTTGCTACGTCTCCTATGAACCTGTTATTCGCTTGGCTGGTGGGGTGCCGGTATTCCTGAAAACAACGATGGAAAACGAGTTCAAGCTGACACCGCAAGAGTTGGAGACGCACATCACCGCGCGTACAAAAGCAATCATTTTCTGCTATCCAAATAACCCGACCGGGGGGACGATGACGGCTGAAGAGTGGAAAACACTTTTGCCGATCATTGAAAAGCACGACCTCATGGTGATCTCCGATGAGATTTATGCGGAACTTACCTATGGTCGCATGCACGATAGTATCGCGGCACTGCCAGGAATGAAAGATCGGACGATCCTGATCTCCGGTTTTTCCAAAGCGTTCGCGATGACCGGCTGGCGTCTGGGGTATGTCTGCGCATCGCCTGATTTGCTCGCAGGCATGCTGAAAATCCATCAGTACACTATGCTGTGTGCTCCGACAATGGCTCAGATGGCTGCATTGGAAGCCCTGCGTCATGGACGTTCTGATATGGAACGAATGATCGAGAGCTACCGTCAGCGCCGCAATTATGTGGTAGATGGATTCCGTCATATCGGATTGACTTGCCATGAGCCAGACGGAGCCTTCTACGCATTCCCGTCTGTAGCTTCTACAGGTCTTAGCTCTTCTGAATTTGCGGAGAAGTTGCTCATGGAGGAAAAGGTAGCTGTCGTACCTGGAGATGTATTCGGCGAAAGCGGGAAGGGACATATCCGTTGTTCTTATGCAACATCGATGGAGCAGTTAAAGAAGGCGCTTGAACGTATGGAGCGCTTGATGGGACGACTGTCCTAATATTTTCAGGGAAATAAAGGGGGGGCGGCTTTCATGCTGCTCCCTTTTTGGTGAAGTGGCTGTGGTGGGGAAGAAGCGCATTTCCAGTCTACGCTTCGGCCTACGCCCCGCAAGGGGGGATTCACTGGCCGCCTCGGAAAAAATGGTGGGAGTGCTTCAAACGTAGAAGTTTCGATGAAGTGTTTCATAGGTGAAGCTGAAATTCCCCACCATTTTTTCCAAGGCTGGGATGGGCTCCAGAGGCGCTTGACTGGAAATGCACTTCTTCTTACGCGGCTGCGGTAAGGGAGCAGCTTGAAAGCTGGTGCAAGAAGATGAGTGAAGGTAGGGCAAGAAGTTTAAAAGCCACAAGCTTTTTAGGAGGAGATTCCTAATGATTTTATTGCCAACCCATTTTACGCAAACAATTACGGGCGTACATAAAGAAGCAGGTCGTCTCTGGCTCGATTCCTTTCATGAGTTGATTGCTGATTGCGAAGTGCGGTGGTCTTTGAAGGTACTAGAGCCGTTTCCACTCTCCTATAACTTTGTAGCACCAGTTGTGTTGCAGGATGGGAGAAACGCAGTGCTGAAGCTGGGAGTGCCTGGACTGGATTGGCAGAGAGAGCTGGCAGCGATTCGGGCTTTTGCAGGCAGGGGAATGGTGCAGCTACTCGATGCTGACGAGGAAAAAGGGATCATGCTTTTGGAGCGCATCATGCCAGGAGAGACACTGGACAAGCTGAGTAGCGAAGATGAGCGAATACAATGCTTGGCGGACGTGATCAAAAGAATGCATACACCCGTTTCGAAAGGTGGCAAGCTTGCGTCTACGTTTCCGACGATCGCAGACTGGGCTGTGGGACTGGAACAGATTCGCCCTCATTTCCAAGGGGGGACAGGATCGATTCCCGAGCAAATGGTGGAGCGAGCCATGAAATGGTACAAAAAGCTTCTCTCCACACAAAAAGAACCATGTCTGCTGCATGGTGATCTTCATCATGAAAATATTTTGCGCGCCGAAAGAGAGCCGTGGTTGGCAATTGATCCAAAAGGACTGATCGGGGAGACGGAATACGAGGTGATTCCGTTTTTGCTGAACCATTTGCCTGAGGATGGGGTAGAAGAAGTGGTGAAACAGCGGGTCGATGGGCTGACGAGGGCACTGTCTTTGCAAAAAGAGAGAGTGTTGGCGTGGGCCTATTGCCACAGTGTACTATCGGCTTGGTGGTTCATAGAGGATTTTGGCGCGGACGGTGGTCGTTTGGTGATGCCGGGAGCTTTTGAGAGGCTAATCAATGAGTAAAGGCTTCACCCTGTGGGATGAAGCCTTCTCTATTTGAAATGAATGAATGCGATATTTCGTGACACGAAATATTAATAGCCAGTTGATTGATTCAAGGTAGTAGCAGCGAGATTGTATTGATAAATCGATTCGATTGCTTTTGTTTCGGATTCAAATAGGTTTGCTTCGACCTCCATCAGTTCTTTCATCGATGCTTTTCCTAATCTATATTGATCGAGTGTTGCCTGATAGCGCTCCCATGCGGTTTCTTTCTTTGTTGTATTTTCCCCTAATGCCTTTTGCGCTGCTAGTGCCTTCGTATAGTTGTCACTTACTTCCTGACCGATTTTCTTCTGTGTTTTTTGTTTTTGCAGTTCCGCTTTTTTGTGCTCATTTCTTGCGATTATCCCTTTATGTGTGCTGAGTGCGGTATACTCTGCCGTGTAATCAATTCTGACTTGGGTAAAGTCTATTTCTGCTTGTGCTTTGATCATCTCAGGACGTTTTTCATAAGCTTTTGCTTGCAATTGCTCAAGGGAAAGCAGCTCGTGCTGGGTCAGATCAGTGGTGACTATTTTCCATTTTTTGTCTGCTTTTTCATTCAATAAATCGTTGAGCTTGGCCAATGCTTGTTTGTAGCTGGCTTCAAGGGTAGCAAGATTTTTGTGAGCTTCTGTTTCTTGGGAGTCCAACCAGTACTGTCTTTGCAAGCTTTTCTTTTGCGCTTTGATTTTGGCCTCTAATGATTGGACTTCGAAGAAAGCTTTTTGCACTTGCAACTGGATGTTGTTTTTTTGCGTATTCAGGGCGACTTCATCGACAATCACTTCTTTGATCGCTTTGGCAGCGTCTTCGAATTTCTTTTTTGCGTCAGCCAGCGTCATGATGTCGGCTTTTTTGATTCCTTCTTTTTCTCTTAGTATGATGGATGTTTCGTATTTTGTAATATCTAGCTCAAGCCGAAGCAGCTCGAAATCGATGCTATTTTTTAGTGCCTGTTCAATTGCGAAATCTAGCGATAAAGGGGAATCATCCGTCTGTTCAGAAGTAGCCACGAGAGGAGCGGCCTGAGCCAAATGGACGCCACCTGTGAGGAGAGAAGTGACTAATGTTGTGCTATAAATGTGTTTGAAAAGCCTGGATTTCATGGGGCAACCTCCTGAGCATATACACAAGAATCTGATAATGATTCTCATTTGCAATTTATGAAAAGTATATATTTCCAGTAGAATTTCGTCAATAACAAAATGTCTTTCCCCATATTCTTGGTCAGAAATCCAAAAGGAATCCCCTTTGGGAAACAGGAAAAGTGAGCATCTGCCTGTTTCCCCAAAGGGGATTTGTTTTTCGTAATGGGAAAGAACTATTCTTTATCTCTATTTTCTTTGTTTTCCGCTGCCGACTTGGCAGTTTGATCCAATGTCCCTTCCTTTGGTGTAAGGGAATAACCATGCATATTGCTTCCGTTATAACCCATGTCCGGCTTTTCCTTTGAGATGTGATCAGTCATTTGCTTCCCCCTTGTATTGTCCAGTGGGTTTAGAGTCTTGCTGCACATACGGATTGTCGACGTCATTTGGTTCCTTGTCCAGATTGGTACGGATTGCGAATATTGGGCTAGTCGGAGGTTGAGCGATCAGTCTGTCATCCAGTTGTTTGAAATCAGGCAGGTCGTTTTCGCCATTGTCATACATATTCGTCTCCTCCTTTACGGGTTAGTATGTCCATGAGGGCGGAGGCTGTGACGATCATCTTTGGGCAGTTAACTCGTTTTCTTGGCCAGGATGTTCATGAAAGAGGTAAGATTCGTCTGTAGCAATGGTGTAAAGGCAGAAAAGGAAGCATTTTCAGCGAGCGTATTCATTTGACGAACAAATTCAGTGGCGTCCTTTGAATTTACATTCTCAAAGCGATTAGCGATTTTTGTATTTTTTAAATCGGAGAGAAGAGTAGCTTGTTCGTTTCGGTATTGTGAGATCCAGTCTGGACGATGTTGCAGCTTTTTGACGAACTGAATCAGCGTGCTTACTTTCTCTGTTTGATTGGTCGTGTCCGCTTGCATTTTTTTGTAGGCTTCCGGGTCATACCGCTCCATCAGCTTGGATGGATTGACATAGTCGGCTGGCGCCCCATGCGGTCTTTGCGGAAGCTCTACGTAGCTGACACTGCCAGTTGCGGGGTCAACCTTTCTTGTTTTAGCAACGCCTGCGAGCAGATGGAGGCTATCCAAAAATTCAGCAGCATTTTCATCATCCATGAACTGGCTTGCCAAATATTTGCCTTGGGTTAAACCGACTTCTACTAAAGCAGCTCTTTCTTCATCGGTGTAGGTGTAGGTGGAGTTGAAAAAATTTTTCTCCAGGATGTGGTCAAAGGCCTTGCGAGCCTCGGGTGGTTTATCTGCGAAAATTTTATCCAAACGCTCATTAATCTCTGTGCTAAAGAAAAATTGGACGCTGTGATGTTCGATGGCATCAGCAGGTAGCTCGCGTGCCTTGTGAGAACGAAGGTCTACTGTATCGTGCTCGGGCAATCGGGGCAATCCTAGACGAGTTCCTGTCACCATTTTCGGTGCAGGTTGGTTAGTTGTTAACTGGGGTGTTAGATAGCGGTTATTCGATTGGATGTGCATGTTCTACTCTCCTCACATGGATTCATGTTCAGTCGTGATGGAAGGAGATCATGATTACCTTTTATCAGATGACTTGGATGAGGTGTGAGAACGGAAAGGAAACAGATCTCAAATGGCTTCTTGTCTATACTATCGGCTCTTTCGGAGTAATTTTTAATACATTAGCTAGCATGAAAAAGGACTCCCGTTCAGATAACGGAAGTCCGTATTTTTTCTTCGATTATTTCGTGTGTTCATCCATGTTGAAGTCAACTTGTTCAAGAGGGACGAGCTTGGTTTTTTGCGTGATTTTATAAGCGAGCCAAATGATTAAGAAGAGTGGCAGGCCAATGTAAGAGACCAGGACGCCATTCCAGTCGATCGTTCCACCCATGAATGCCGAGTAGTTTTGCCCCAAAATAACGATACAGCAAATGATGAAGGCAAAAATCGGTCCAAACGGGAACCACTTTGCCCGATAAGGCAATTCGCTTAAGTCACGCCCCTGAGCGATAAACGCTTTACGGAAACGGTAGTGGCTAATGGCAATTCCCAGCCAAGCGATGAAGCCTGACATACCAGACGCATTCAAAAGCCAGACATACACTTCGCCTTCCCCAAACAGGGAGGACAGAAAAGCAAGAGCACCGATGAGCGCAGTCAAGATCAAGGCATTGATCGGTACGCCATTACTTGTTACTTTTGCGAACCATTTTGGTGCGTTTCCTTCTTTCGCCAAGTTCCACAGCATGCGTGTAGAGGCGTACATGCCAGAGTTACCAGCAGACAATACAGACGTGAGAATAACGGCGTTCATGACGGATGCTGCAAAAGCAAATCCGGCATTTTCAAAAACAATCGTAAACGGACTGATCGCAATATCCGTAATGTCGCCACTGATCAGATTTGGGTTATCATATGGAACGAGCAACCCGATGATCAAAATAGCGAGGATATAGAAGATCAGGATACGCCAAAAAATTTGACGGATGGCCTTCGGAATGTTCCGGGCAGGGTCTTCGCTCTCCCCAGCCGCGACACCAACTAGCTCTGTCCCTTGGAAAGAGAATCCGGCAATCATAAAGACACCGAGCAGGGCCATGAAGCCGCCATTGAATGGCGCGTCGCCTTTGGTGAAGTTTTGGAGGCCGACTGCTTGGCCGCCCATAATGCCAAAAATCATCAACACACCGATAATAATAAAGACGATAACCGTTACTACTTTAATCAAGGCGAACCAATATTCAGATTCCCCATAGGCTTTCACGGACAGGAGATTCAAGGCAAACAGCAATCCAAGGAACAAAGCGCTCCACAATATCGCTGGGGTATCCGGAAACCAAAATTTCATAATGAGTGCGGAAGCCGACAGCTCGACGGCAATGGTAATCGCCCAGTTGTACCAGTAGTTCCAGCCGAGAGCAAAGCCGAGAGATGGATCGACGAACCGTGTGGCATAAGTTGAAAACGAACCTGAAACAGGCATGAAGGCCGCCATTTCCCCCAAGCTGGTCATTAAAAAGTAAACCATGATACTAATGGCGAGATAGGCGACTAAAGCTCCACCAGGTCCGGCGGAATGAATCGAGCCTCCGCTCGCGAGAAACAATCCCGTCCCAATCGAGCCGCCGATGGCAATCATCGTCAGGTGTCGGGCTTTTAAACCACGTTGCAATTGATTTTGTGACATAAGCTGCTTACACGACCTTTCTTGATTTTTGAGAAGGAAGGTCGGAAACGAAAAAACCGCCATAGCCAAAAAATGGCATAGGGCGGTATCATCCAATCCCCACCAAGCCTTCACTGAAGATAGCTCACCACGCTTGCTTGGCATGCAAACGTGACAGTTCTGCCCCTTTCGAGTACAGCCCCAACCCAATCGCACAGAGACGCGATATGAGTTTCGGCGGATTTTCCTTACCTGGAGTCATTGATTTTCTCTGAATCTCGTACAGGATGATATAAAAGCCGCGACCTCTATCCTCACCGTGAAAGATGAGGATAACATGTATGAAATTTTGTGATTCATCAACTATAAAGGATTGTTAATGATTAATCAATGTGAAATTTTGTTATTCAAATGAGCGTCTGGCAGGCCAAGAGCCTTGCAGCTTGCGAATTTGGACGATTTGTCCCGTATGAAACGCATCATGCAGGACCAGACTCATTACGGTTTGGTAAATGGGCGTATAAGTAGCCATCTGGTTTAAATCCTCATCCGTCAGCAAGGAAAGCTTTTCATGAATGTGGCGATGGACGCTTCCCATACGAGCGAGAGTAGCTTGCCAAGCGTCTTCGTCATCCGGACCGCCGGACGGGATGAAGGTATCATCGTTCGTCTCAGCGGAGCCAGGAAATTCGGTGCCCAATAGACGATGCAACAGGCGTTCTTTGTAATAAAGAAGGTGGCTGACGTTTTCCCAGATCGTGTTGGCTGCTTCTCCCACAGGGCGCCAGCTGGCCTCGGCTGCTGATACTCCGGAAAGCGCTTCTTTTAAAGGTGGATACCAGTCTTCCTTGTTATAGGTACATTCCCAACCGTGCAAAAGCAAATCCTTCCGATTCATACGCTTCCTCCTCGTCTGTGAAACAGATTGATGAAACGCTATAATAGCAGTAAGAAATGAAGATGTAACCAGTTAATCAAGTTACAGTAGTTACAAATATAGATTACCATATTCTGTATAGTCATACAAGAGAGAAAAATGAAGGGTTTCGTCAGGAGAGATGATTACATGGGCTGGCTTTGTATCGATTTTTTAAATAGTGATTGGCGGGATTGGCGTGGTTCTGGTCGTGCGGAAAATCGCTTGGAGAACCAGGAATGGCTGTCATCCTTTTTGCAAACATACAAGCTAACCGCTCCGCTACCGATGAATGTGGACTGTGCCGCTTCCCTTTTGCAGTTGCGCGAACGTTTGAGACGTATGCTAGAAGCCGTTGTCCGTGGAGACCGCTTCCAAGAGGAGGACCTCGCGGAATTGAACAGGGCTTTGGCTCTCACCCCTTTTCATCTGCAGGTGTTGTATGTAGATGAGGAGGGCGGCTACAGGCAAAAGCAATCCAGCCAAGCAGAGGGCTGGCCCCTCGTCATGGCACAAATTGCGGCTTCTTTCGCAGAGCTGCTTGCCCCGCAGCATCTGGAACGAATCAAAATATGTGACAACGAGGACTGCCGCTGGGTGTTTTATGATGAAAGTCGCAACCGGGTGCGCCGCTGGTGTGATGACAAAATGTGCGGAAACTTGATGAAGGTACGCCGTTTTCGTGAGCGCCAGAAGGAAAAAGGCTGATGGAGCCAATACCAACGACCGTCGGGATTTTGTCTCTGACGGTTTTTTTCTAGGTTTGAGACATAATATATAGAACTCTACATGGGAACGGAAACGAGGTGGGTAGGATGAGTCAAGCACGCAAAAAATGGTTTCAGGCATTCGTGTTGGTGACACTTGGAGCGATTTGTCTGGCGATATGGTATTTGCAGCCTTATCAGCCCGATCAGGCAGCGTTAACGGCCATGCAAGGGGGTGAAGGGATAACCGTCATGGATACGAATGACTGGATTATTTTCCAAGGTGGGGAATCACGCGAACCGGGGCTCATCTTATATCCAGGAGCACTGGTCAAACCGGAGAGCTATGCACCGATTGCCCGTGCTTTGGCTGGCTACGGCTACCATGTTTTTCTCGCACGAATGCCGCTGAATTTGGCTGTAAGTGATATGACGCGGGCCACACAAGTATTGAAGGCGTACCCGAATAAAACGTTTGTCATCGGAGGACATTCGCTTGGTGGAACCATGGCAGCTGAATTTGCAGCTAACCACCCGGACCGAATCAGTGGAGTATTTTTGTTGGGAGCGTATCCGAACAGTCAGGGGAACTTGAAGAAGGTGAATGTGCCTGTGCTGTCTTTGCTCGGGTCTCGCGACGGTGTGATCCATATGGAAAGGTTTGAGGAGAGCAAGCAATATTTGCCGGAGCGTACCGTGTACATGTCCATAGAAGGGGGAAACCACTCCCAGTTCGGAAGCTATGGAGCGCAGGAGGGCGACAAGCCCGCTGCCATTACTCCACAGGAGCAGTGGCAGCAAACGGTGGCAGCAATCAAGGATTGGTTGCTGAATGATGTCACAATGATGAACGCGGAATAATACCAGATACGACACCTGTAATGCGAATGTTTTCCGAGGGGAGCAGCATGGGCGTGTCTTGCTCGCGTGTGGTTGTAAAGAGACATTCCAATGGATTGACGTCTGCTGCGATGCGCACAAGGAACTGCCCCTCTTGTCGGATCAACACAGGTCTGTCTTTTACAGGCTCCATCGAAAAGTCTGAGATCAAGAGCGCATCTCCGGGAAAAATACCGAGACCACGAAGGCCGTCATCTCGCATGATGAGAGCAAAGCGGGCCACGTGATAGCTGGCTACCTGCAAGGAGGGTAACAGCGACAGCTCCTCGTCTTGGTCCAAGGCGAGATCAAAAAAATGAGTCGTGTATGCATCTCCGGCAATAAAGACTCGCTTCATCAGGTATCGCCTCCTACATAATAATAACGTCGTAATTTACTCATAGACGGGAAAGCCTTTGGCGTATAGACGGCTCAGTATGCGCTCAAAGCGGGCACGAGCAAGGGGTATGGGCACCTGAAAGCGCTGAGCCAATATAGCCGGTGCGTTGTATCGCGAACAATCGGCCAGAAGGGGACTCATCATGTAAATGGGAAGCAGCAAATGCTCGGCAAAATGATTCGCCTGCGATTCTTGCCAGTCAATCATCCATCCGGTGCTCTGGGGCTGAATGCCTTCATGAAGGAGCAAATGTCCGAGTTCATGCGCGATTTTCACCCGCTGCGTAGCCGGATCGAGTCGCTCGTCCACCGCAATGACATAACGTCCCGGCAAAAAGGGATGCGCGTGTGCACGACTCCTACCGCAAATACGATGGATCTCGATACCGTACGTCTCGCACAACAGATGCAAATCGATTTGTTCGGGCGAATCGATGCCGTGATGCTGAAGCAACAAGTACACGCGACTCTCGAGCCATGTTTGCGGTTCACAGATTTCTTGCAAAAGGGAGTGAAGCATCAATGACCTCCTAGATGAATGGTAAGGAACGTACGTTCTGTATTGGGTTGAAAAGAAAACCCCGCACTGGGGTTATTTTTTTTTGATGTCTTCCGTGATATCAAACAAAGAAGGAGGTCGTTCCTCGCGTACTTTACGGACTTTGAACTGTTTCCTCAAGTCGTACCAGTAGCGGCGAATTTCTTTTTTCTCTTCTTCTGAAGCGTCTAGATACCCGTCTAGGAAATAGTAGTCGTCCGGGTCATCGATCTTTTCCTGCAAGAGCTCGTCCAACGAACGTTGATTTGTCTCTCCTGTTGCTGGGAGAATATAGGCCGTGACTTCATCTGTGCGACCCAACAACCAATCGGTGGTGACGTCCAGCACATCAGCCAATTGCCGCAGCATGTCATTCGGTGGTGTGCTGTGGTTGTTTTCGTAGTTACTGATCGTCCCCTTTGTCGTGCAGACATGCTCTGCCAACTCTTCCTGGGTTAGACTTTTTGTCTTACGAGCTGTACGTAAGCGTTGAGATAGCATGAGCGTGCCAGTCCTTCCTGTGAGGATGTACAAACTTATTGTACTAAATGATAGAGAAAAAGAAAAGTATGGATATTTATTTTGTTTGCAACGAATTATGTACAAGCCTTTTGTACAAAATACAGATAAGAACGATTCGGGAACACTCGTTCTGTACAGTGACAAAAGGGGAGATCAAACATGGAAGATCAAGTAACAACCGTATTACTTCAGCAAGGGCCGTTTGCTGCTTTGTTTGTCTGGTTGTTGTTTTATATTATGAAGGCAAATCGCGAGCGCGAGGGGCGTTTGCAGGACTTGCTGGACAAATACAGCGACAAATACGATCTGATCCTTGAGGAATTGCGAGAGATCAAGGGAAAAGTGAGGAAATAACTCTTTTTGACAGTAAACCTTTTGATGAGCTTATGTTGCCCGATTCCTTGAAGAGCTTATTCAGCAAGGGGGACAAATCGTTGCAGCCAGTACCAGACCTTGATCGGCCATTAGCCCTTCAAGGTCCTTTTTTTGTTGTGTCCTTTTCCCGATTCACACGTCTTTCTAATAACTCACCAATACTTGGCAAAAAAGGAGCAGCATGACTATGCATTTACCCGTCGTCTACTCAACCATCTGTGAAAAAGCATTACAAAAAGTACTTCAGGAAGCATATCCAACCGAACAAATACAATCCGTTCACTATATGCTTCGAGGCATGAACGATACGTACCTCGTGAATACGATCGATCAAAAGCGAATTTTCAGGCTGTATCGAAGTGATTGGCGAACAGAGGAAGCAGCAGTCGCGTTCGAGATGGAGCTGTTGCTCCATTTGAACAGACAAGGAGTATCTGTATCTGTGCCAATTGCGGATGGCTCAGGAAAGCATGTCTTGAGACTGCAAGCAGCAGAGGGCAATCGCTTTGGGGCGCTGTTCACGTTTGCCTGTGGCAAGGAGCAGGAGATCGATACTGAGGAACGGAGCGCACGATTTGGCAGAGTGGTCGCCGAGCTGCATGTCAAAGCAGAAGGCTTTACTACACAGCAAGCTCGCGAGGTGTGGGACGCCAAGACGCTGATTCATCGCCCGTTAGCCATCATCGAGCCACGTTTGCAGCATCGGAAGGAAGATTTTCACTTTCTCCAACAGATGGCGATTGAGCTGGAAGCCAAGCTGAACGAGCATATCCTTGCCGGACTCGACTGGGGGATTTGCCACGGAGACCTTCAAGGAAATTTTAATACGAACTTTTGCGCGGATAACACCTATACCCACTTTGATTTCGACTTGTGCGGATATGGTTGGCGAGCGTATGATCTGGCTGCTTTCAAGCTGAGCCGAATATTGATCGAGGAAGATGACGAACTGGTGGAGGAGCTCTGGAATGCTTTCCTAAAAGGATATACTGAGGTTCGTCCCTTATCTGAAAACGATCAGGCTGCGGTGTCGCTCATGACAGGCATTCGCCAATTGTGGCTAATGGGCCTATGTATGCATGATCCTCATATTATGGGTAGCAGCGACTCGGATGACGCTTTCGTGAATGAGAAGATGGAATTTTTCAAGAAATATTTCGCGTGAACGAGAAGTGGTTTGCAACGCGTTGTCAGAAAAACATGTTCCCCGAAGTCAATGATAGGTAAGTCATACATTGATGGGAAAGAGGGAGAAAAGCATGTTACCGTACATTGGAAATGGGGCGTACTGCTACGCAAATTCTTCAGCTATGCTTTTGGAAACGATTGGGGAGAAGGTATCGCCTGCTGTACTTGAAGTACTCTCTGGCGTAGGCATCGGGGCGATGTGGCATGAGGAGCAGAAGGTCATATATTTCGGACAAGAGATTCCAGATCGTGGGGTAAGTCATGCGTTTGAGCTACTAGGGTTTCGTTGGACGGAAAAGTCAGGAGATGCTAAGGGAGAGCCACCATTGGAGGAATTACGGCGTGATGTGGAACATGGGCCCCTTTTGCTCGGACCACTTGATATGGGCTATTTGACGTATAATCCCAATGCTGCTTATTTAGGGGGTGCTGACCATTTTGTTCTTGCGTACCGAATGGATGAACAAGCAATCTACCTGCATGATCCTGCTGGATTCCCTTTTGTGAGCTTGCCGTTGTCCCAGTTTGTCTTGGCATGGAAAGCCGAAAAAATCTTCGATCGCCTCTTTTCTTATCACTACTGGACAGCACCAAAGCGTGTAGGCAGTCCGTCAGAGGAGGAACAAGCTGCAAATGCCCTTCGTTTATTCCAAGGGATTTATCAGGAAAGTGCATCGGCTAAACCAAACGCTTCGGTCCTATTCGGAAAGGAAGCGATATTGCGGGTAGTGAAACGGATAGAGGAGGAGGGGGGACTCTCCCCAGCAGAAGTTGGTCATCTCTCCTATTTTGCGCTCCAATTAGGGGCGAGGCGAGCCATGGATTTCGCTATGTTTTTCTCGAAGCATGCGCCAGAGCTGGCGGCAATCAAAGAGAAGCAGGCGAAGCAATTCGGACGTTGTCACACACTGATCGTGGAAAAGAATGAGCAAGAGCTAGCGAATGCCATGCGTGTATTGGCAGACATCGAAGAAGAATTTCGCCAGGTGCTTTGCGACAAATAATATCGTTCCCCCAAGTGAGTAAGTAATGCTCATTGGGGGTTTTTCTTTAATTTAAATATTATTACTTTTTTATGATTCATGACAATCTCATCCCGATGTGTTACCTTGTTATTCATTAGTCCGTGTAAAAGAGACAATGTCCATTCCGCGTGGACGTTCTTAACCAACACGTAACGGGGGTTCAATTCATGAAACAGCTAGGTTTACTACCCAAAATCCTGATCGCCATTGTCCTTGGGATCGGGATTGGCTCCATTTCGCCGATTTGGGTTGTGGAAGGATTGGCTACATTTAGTGGCCTGTTTGGAAATTTCCTCGGATTTGCGATTCCGTTGATTATCATTGGATTTATCGCGCCAGGCATCGGTGAGCTGGGCAAAGGGGCAGGGCGTCTGCTTGGAGTAACCACAGGGGTTGCTTACTTGTCTACGATCCTTGCAGGAGTGCTTGCTTATTTGGTCAGTACGAGTATTTTCCCACACATTCTTGAGATAGGTGGACTGGTGAATCAGTATGCCAACCCGGAGAAAGCACTAGTGAAGCCATTCTTTACCGTGGACATGCCGCCGATTGTAGGTGTGATGACAGCATTACTGCTCGCCTTCACCCTTGGTCTTGGAGCGACTGTCATCAAAGGAAACGCTCTGCAAAATGTGATGGTAGACTTGAGAGATATCGTCGAGAAGCTCATCGCTTCCGTCATTATCCCGTTGCTTCCCTTACATATTCTATCTGTATTTTCCAATCTGACCTATGGTGGACAAGTCACCATGATTTTGTCCGTATTCGTGAAAGTTTTCGTCATGATTATTGTCTTGCATCTATTCTATCTGTTCGTGCAGTACTTGGTAGCGGGACAGATGGGACGAAAAAACCCATTCACGCTGTTGAAAAATATGCTTCCCGCTTACTTCACAGCGATTGGAACACAATCATCTGCGGCCACCATTCCTGTGACACTGAACCAGACTAAGAAAAACGGTGTGAGCGAAAAAATCGCGGACTTCGTCGTTCCACTCTGTGCGACGATCCATCTTTCTGGAAGCACGATTACGCTCGTTAGCTGCTCCATGGCAGTCATGATGCTCAATGGCATGACAGCATCTTTTGAGACCATGTTTCCGTTCATTCTGATGCTTGGGGTAACGATGATCGCCGCACCAGGTGTGCCGGGGGGAGCAGTCATGGCGGCACTCGGATTGATGGAGTCTATGCTCGGATTTACGACCACGTTGACTTCGTTGATGATTGCTCTGTACATCGCGCAGGATAGCTTCGGTACCGCTTGTAACGTAACGGGTGATGGTGCGATTGCTGTTATTACGGATCGATTGAGTGAAGAGAAGGCAGCTTGATCCTGCTATTTTTGAACAAGACCTGTCTAAATGTGGATGGGTCTTGTTCTTCTGTGAAAAACAGGTGCTTCTCGCGGCTTCTGCAAAGAAACACATCAGCAATATTCATGGAGGCTATACGATTGACTGTAACTGTTAAGAGCATTGGTAGGCGCAAAAACACCCTTACCCGCATCCCTGTTGATCTGTCACAAACACCTGGGACATTGAGGGGAGTTTATAACGGTAGCTAGTTGTATAGTACATCTTTGTTAATTACGCCAGTCTTTAATTCCTGCCATCCTTCAGTTCCCGCCTCACTAATGAGAGCAGATTTTTTACTACTATCATATTCATCAAAGTCATACTTCGCATTCAATACCACTTTTTTAGCATATAGTTTACTGTCAGTGGTTATTACATATAAATAGATTTGACTTTCTACAGCCTGCCCCTCCTTCATAAACTCAAATCGAAGGAGGTATATCTCATCAATAGTGCTAGCAGTAATCGTTTGATCTTTTGTTCCTCCATTAATCCAAGTGTAAATTTGTTCAACTTGCTCACGGTTATTCATCTCTTTTATTAATTCGGGCTGTGGCTTTTTAGAATCCTCTCTATACATTTGAAGCCAAATCTCTGTCGGAAGCTGTTGAGCTTCTTGTGTAACTTCTATTGGTGCGGTTGTCTCTTGTACATTGTTACAAGCAGACAACAAAAGCATTAAGATAGAGACAACAACTCCTGTAAATGTTTTTTTCATAATTTCCTCCTGAAATATACTTAGGTAGTAATGCTGTATCTATTGTCCATGGGGTGTATTTAAACATGGCGTGACTTTTTACTCCCCCTCATTGTCATGATTTTTCAAGGTTTTTATAACGAAAATTTGATTGTCAGTCTGCACAAGATGGCTGACTGGTTCTCGCTAGCCGATACCGAAGCGTCAACGCTGAAGGCATTCAATTCATGGATCAGAAAACATACCCACAAATTTTGATGCAATTGAATAGCTAGTAGGTGAAATCGGCGAAATTCCCCCGTTTCCAACTAGTGCGAATTATATTATCATTGGGTATAATTCTATCATTCTACTTTTTGCGAAAAGGGGAATACATAACGCAATGTTTAACGAACGGAAAGCGTTACAAATGACATTGCAGGCCATGCTCGAGCAACGTATGGCACTGCGTCGACAGTATGTCGATCAGGACAAGCAGTTGGGAGCTGACATCAAGCAGCTTTTGAGCCGCATTCGCGAGTTGGATAACGAAGCCGGGATCGGAGACGAAGAAAGCCCGGACGATGCAGCTATGTCAACAGAGGAATTTTCCGATGATTTGATGAAGCGAATGAAGGTAAGAAAGGCGCACATTCGTCATGATTATTTGGAAGTTGCGAAGCACATCGAGAACCTGTTACGGGAGTCGATGTCTCCAATGTCATTGGCTGATCTCTGCTCCGTATTGAAAGCACGGCACCAGGTAGAGTTTGCGAGTCCCTACATTGGTGTACAGAAGTCATTAAAGTATTTGCCCCAAGTAAAAGTAGAAAAGGACGGGCGGAAACTGATTTTTTCGCTTTAGGCACCTAGGGTGAAATAGGCGGTTTCATGAGAGGCAAGTCCCAAAAAAGGCGATGTGTCTATGCACAATCGCCTTTTGGTGTCTATTGATTTACTTGCTTATTGTAAGAAGGACTTGAGCATCCAAACGTGTTTTTCCAGGCTGCTACGGATTCCCAACAGCATATCGGCTGTCGCTTCATCGTCGGCTTGGTCTGCCGTTTCCATAGCCAGCTTCAGTTCGTCTACGAGAATGGAGAAGTCTCTCGCGATCGTTTCTACCATTTGCTCTGCTGTTTCATTTCCTTCTGCTTCGGTGATGCTTGCAGTGTTCAGACATGCAGCCAAAGTTGCTACAGGCTTTCCACCGATGGAGAGGACACGTTCAGCGAGGGCATCGAGATTCGCTGCTGCTTCGTTGTACAATTCCTCAAATTTTGTGTGAAGTGTAAAGAAGTGCGGTCCTTTTACATTCCAGTGAAAATTGTGTAGTTTCGTATAGAGGACTGTCCAGTTGGCCACTTGTTTATTTAGAACGCTATAGAGTGTGTTTTCCATCGAGAATCTCTCCTTGTTTATAATAATTATTTATTTAAACTTATTATAAACTAATAAGGATTATTGTCAACACCCAGGAGGAAATTTATGCAGCAGCTACGTATCGGTGCGGTTATTTTAGCGGGCGGAAAAAGCAGCAGAATGGGCTCGCCCAAGCAAAAATTACCGTGGAGGGACGGAACCTTTTTAACAGAGCTCATAAAGGAAGTACAGGCGGTTGGCTTGTCTTGTTTCATTGTAGCGAACGATTTTTCGGACACTCAAGTAATACAAAAGGAACAAATTGATGAACAGCCCGTCACAATAACACCTGATCTGGTACCATCCTGCGGTCCTGTAAGTGGGCTGGTTACTGCCTTTCGCGTAAGTTCCGAGGATGCTTTGCTGGTGCTATCCTGTGACCTACCTTTTATGGATCGTAGGCAAATTGCCAAACTGATTGAATATGCGAGAAAGAGAAACGATTGGGATGTAATTGTCGCCCAATCAGAGGGACGAATCCATCCATTATGCGCAGTGTACCATCGGAGAACACAGGCTAACTGGGAGCAGGCGCTGTTGCATGGACAGCGAAAACTGATGCGGACTTTAGATGAGTTGCGCGTGGTACCCTTGCCTGATGAATGGTTGGACCCTTGGGCTGTTTTTAATGTCAACACGCCTGAAGAGTACGACCGGGCAAAAATTGAAGAAAAACGCAGAAAGACAGGACATGCTTGAGACATGTCCTGTTTTTGTTTGGAAAAAAAGGGGCTTTTCATAGAGGGCTATCATACAAGCATTTCTCAGGACAAACCGTATGAATAGTAGTGATGGCGAAAGAAAGGAGGGAAGCGCAATGACAAGAAAGTGCAAAAAACAGGGCCAACACCAAGATCACCACTGTTGTTGCAAAAAAACCGACAAAAACGACCACCACTGTTGCTGCAAAAAACACGACAAGCATCACGACCACCACTGTTGCGGCAAAAAACACGACAAACATCACGACCACCACTGTTGCGGCAAAAAACACGACAAATATCACGACCTCCACTACTACTGCATGAAACAAGACGATTACTACGAGCTTTACTGCTACTGCAAAAAACAAAGTCATTACGATGAGCCACATTGCTGCTGCAAAAAGCATGAACATTGCCGCGATCACTGCTGTTGCTGCAAATGCCATGATTGCAAATGCATTGAAAAACATGACCACCACTGTTGTAAGAAGCATGAGATAGATGATGAAGACGAAGATGATGAAGACGAAGATGATGACGAAGACCACTGCAAGCATCACAAAAAGAAACATTGCTGCTGCAAATAAAAAATTCCCACGTACAAAGAACAAAAGCCCGAGAGATAACTCGGGCTTTGAGATTACCAACAGCTTGTCCCGTTTTTGATTGAATCCTCCTTTAAGGTAGGAGGATTCTCCCCGCTTGTGTATACACGTTCATTTTGTCATTGCGGATAAAACCGACTGCGGTGAGCTTCAGCTCATCTGCCAATTGCAGGGCGAGATCAGTTGGAGCGGACTTGGACAAAATGATGCCAGCACCAATCTTGGCAGCCTTGAGCAGCACCTCAGACGAGATGCGTCCGCTGAAGACAAGAATTTTGTCCGTGGTGGAAATGTTATCTCGCAAGCATTTCCCATAGATCTTGTCGAGCGCATTATGACGCCCGATATCGGAGAACTGAAGCAAAACTTCATCAGGTGTACAAAGGGCTGCATTGTGGACGCCACCTGTTTGGCGGTGGATCTCAGACGACGCTTGCAATTCCTTCATCAGGTGCATGCATTGGGCAGGGGTGACAGTTGTTGTGCTTTCAACAGGCTTTGCTGTGCGCGCATCGCTAAAAAAGTAAAAGGATTGTCTACTTTTTCCACAGCAGGAAGTAATTCTGCGTTTGGAGTAAAAGCTCTGCGACAAAATCGTTTCTTTATGCAAATCAACATAAGCAAACCCATGGGCCTCATTAATCGTAAGCTGCTTGATTTCTGAGTAGCTCTTGATGACGCCCTCGGCTGCGAGAAAACCGATGACCATTTCTTCGAGGTCGGCCGGAGTACATACGATTGTTGCGAATTCCTCATCATTGAGGAATATCGTGAGGGGATACTCGGTAACGATTTCGTCGTCTTCCCAGCCATGTTGGTCAGCCGAAATTTTCAATACAGGCAAACGGGTGGTGATGGTTAGTTCGGACATACGGGTCTCCTTTTTGTCGGGATTTTGGAGTTTTTATGGCTAATTTGTGAGGAAAATGTTGTCGAGTGAATCATATTTTGTAAGTACGGCAAACGATTCTACCATCAGCCGTTTGTAACCAATCCATAAGTGATGCTAAGAGTGTTTTTCGTAAAATGAAGAAACTTGGGGGTCGCCCGATTCTTAAGAAGCCTGTATATTTCGTCAATAATCAAAACTACACGGTATCTGAAAATACAGTTGCTTTCCCGATCGTTGTAGATGGAAAGACGAAGAAAACGGCGTTTCGTTTCGTGCTACGATGACGAGCCGAGACAGGGAATTGTTAAGCAAAGGAAAAGTTGGATTGATGCGTATCATTGAAAAGTCAGAGAAATGGTACGCTCAAATTTCCGTAGAAGTGCCTACAAGCGTAACAATCAACCAAAACGTCATGGGTAGAAAGCACCAACAGCGTAGACGCAAATTAGGTAAACTCAAAAAAACGTCTGCCATTCGGAAGCTAGGCAATAAAGAGCAACGTTGGATGAAAGATCAAAACCACAAGATCAGTCGTCAAATTGTCAATACAGCTATTCAGGAAGGTGTGACAATCATCAAGCTTGAACGACTAGAGAATATTCGCAAGACGGCAAGAACAAGCCGTAAAAACGCAAAGAACCTGCATAGTTGGACTTTCTATCAACTTCAACAATTTATCTCCTACAAAGCAAATCTTGCTGGCATACAAGTCGTGGAGGTCAATCCCGCCTACACTTCTCAATCTTGTCATGCCTGTAGAGAGAGGAACAAAGCGAAAGACAGAATGTACGAATGTTCATGTGGATTCCATGCGCATCGTGATCGGGTTGGAGCCATCAATATTATGCACCAACCTGTGGCAGATGGTAATAGTCTGTCAGCCTAAGATGCGGCTTTAGCCGTGGAAGTCTCAAATGGCAGTATACTATGTGAAATGAAAAGTGTCATAAAATTTTCGTCTTTCCATGTATTCATAGCATAAGGACAGATTGACACGGAGCAGCGACCCTGCCACCGATTATTTTGTAGCCTTGCAGTGATTTACATAGAACACAATGCTTGTTGATGCTGATGTAGCATTCCTGCCCCAGTTGTACTCATGTTATGGTGTGTTGGGCGGTATCGGACTTGGGGTAGGCTATATTACGCCAGTATCGACGTTGGTCAAATTGAGTGTTTTCGCTGGAATGTTCGTTGTCGCTCTGGTGATCTCGCTATTAGTCCGTCTGGATATCAAAAAACGGAAGGAAGAAGCCAAACAAAGAGAAAAGTCTGTTGAATTGGTTAGTTAATCAATGGTAAAGTTTAAGCAGAGAATGATTTGAAGTAATTTGGTCAGGGCTTTCCGAAAGCGCCATATGGGAAAGGGACCGAGCAAGATCAGCACCACGTTCTGCAAGAACTGGGCGATCTGCGAGATGGAAGGCAACCTTTCTCCGGTGGAAAAGTTCATCGCCACTTCGGAAGACGGAAAGCAGACATTACGAGCTGCCCGAACCGAAATGGTCAAAGAGATCTATCGGAAACACCAGCCAGTTGACATGGAAGCGTTTCTTGGAGCAAAGCTCGTTGATCTATTCGTCGATATTGACATTGAACGGGATTTTGGAATGTCGATCTTTGTATTTGATCAAGACATTGAAAAGAAAATGAAAAACAAACCGTAAGTCTAAACGAAGCAGCGTTCCTGTTCACCGGCTTAGACGTAACGGAATTCGCGAAGGCAAACACGAAGTTGAGACTGGGTAGCGAACCTGCCGTAGACAACCACCGTGAACACGCTCTTTTCCTATAGGACAAGGGACGGTTTCATGGTGGTTTTTTCGTCTCAATGGAGTTTATTAGAGGGGGAGACAAAAGAAATGGGCAAGACCAAGCATGGAGGACCAATTAAGCTGGATACTTCGTGGAAGCCTTCCTTATGGGCTTCACTGATGCCGATGGGACTCGGAAAAATCAAGCCTCATCACATTCGCGATACGATGAAGGTGGCCTATGACAATCGCGATAATTTGGGGTATGCCTATCGTATTTTGACCCAAGGGGTATGCGATGGCTGCGCTCTCGGTGTATCCGGTCTCTACGATCAGACATTGACTGGTCCGCATTTGTGCACCACGAGATTAAACGTACTGCGTCTCAATACCATGCCTGCCATGGATGCCAAATGGTTTGAAGACGTAAATGCGCTGCGCAAGCTGTCCAGCGAAGAACTGCGCAAGCTGGGAAGAATTCCGTATCCGCTTTCAAGAAAGCCAGGCGAAAACAAGTTCACCCGCATTAGCTGGGATGAAGCGTTAAACCGCATCGCGAGAAAAATCAAAAACATCAGCCCGAAACAGCTGGCCTTTTTCTTGACCGCTCGTGGAATTACCAACGAGGTATACTACACGGCAGCTAAAATGGCTCGTTTCCTCGGAACCAACAACATCGACAACGCCTCACGTATTTGCCACTCGCCGAGTAAGACAGCATTGAAGCGTTCGGTTGGGATTGGTGCATCGAGCTGTAACTATCAGGATTGGATCGGTACCGATGTGCTCGTATTCTGGGGCTCTGTACCAGGTAACAACCAGCCTGTATCGACGAAATACATGTATGCAGCGAAAAAAGCAGGAACGAAAATCATCCTGATCAACCCGTACAGAGAGCCAGCGATGGAAAAGTACTGGATCCCATCTGTACCGGATAGTGCTTTGTTCGGAACGAAGATTGCAGACGATTTCTATCAAGTGAACATTGGCGGCGACATCGCATTCATGAACGGCGTGATGAAGATTTGGTTCGAGATGGAGGAAGCCAAACCAGGTTCTGCGATTAATCATGAATTCATCAAGGAGCACGCGAACGGAATCGAGGAGCTGCGTAAGCATGTGATGAATGAATCGTGGGAGAAGATCGAGGAATCCTCCGGTCTTAGCCGCGAGCGTATCAAGGAATTCGCGGAATTGCTCGCCCACTCCAAAAATGGTGTATTCGTATGGAGCATGGGTCTGACCCAGCACAAATTCGGTACGGACAATATTTCTCAAGTAGCCAATCTGGCCATCCTTCGTGGATTCTTGGGTCGCAAGCACACTGGTCTTATGCCAATTCGCGGACACTCTGGCGTACAAGGCTCTGGTGAAATGGGTGCCGATCCGTTCAGCTTGCCAGGTGGAGATTTTGAAGAAAAATCCTGGAACCGGATCGAAAAGCTCTGGAACTTCCCCATCCCGAAATGGCAAGGAGATATCGTCGGTATTTCTTTGGAAAATGCAGTGTTGCCAGATGGACATGAACGCAAGACCAGATTGTTCTATACGAGTGGCGGCAACTTCCTGGAGACGATGCCAGATCCGGACTTCATGCAAAAATGCTTGGAGAGCATAGAAGTTCGTGTACATCAGGACATCATTTTCAATACATCTACGTTGGTGGATGCGAAGGAAGAAGTCATCGTACTGCCAGCAATGACTCGCTACGAGCAGCCGGGTGGCGGTACTTCGACAAGTACAGAGCGTATGGTTTACTTCAGTGCCGAAGTGGAAGGGCCACGAATTGAAGAAGCACGTTCGGAATGGGAGATTTACGTAGATCTGGCGGCACGGGTAAATCCAGAGAAAAAGCATCTGATGCACTTCTCAAGCGCAGCTGAAATTCGCGCAGAGATTGCCCAGGCAAATCCGAACTACGATGGGATCCAGCATCTGAAAAACCGTGGAGATGTTTTCCAATGGGGCGGTGCATGGTTGTGCGAAGGCGGCATATGCCCGACACCGGATGGCCGAGCGAATCTGATTCCGATTGAGATTCCGGATTTGAACAAGCCAGAGGGACACTTCTATGTAACGACTCGTCGCGGTAAGCAGTTCAACTCGATGATTTATAGCAAGAAAGACCCGTTCAACAATGCGGACCGTTATGATATCCTGATCAATGCAGAGGATGCAAAAGAACTGCGCATTGCAGAAGGCGAAAATATCGTCGTTTACAATAAATATGGAACGTTCCAAGGACGTGCCAAATTCGAGGACACCAGACGCGGAAATATTCAAGTACACTGGCCGGAAGGGAACGTACTCATTCCGAAGGGTGTATACGAGACATACGCAGGTATTCCCGAATACAATACAGCCGTGAAGATTGAAAAAGCGGACACTTTCCACGCCAATAAAGATTTGAAATACGTGGAGAGAGAAGTAGAAGATTTGGAAGTAAACGTCGGCTGACGAGCTGCATCAATGGGTGGTCAAGATTAGGGGGAACAAGCCATGCGTTTTTCGCGACAAACACTCTCAGTTGAGGAAGCGATGAGCAAGCTTTTGGCAAAACTGCTGACAGGGAGAACGGAACAAGTGCAGATCGGGGAGGCATACGGGCGGATACTGGCCTCTGATCTACATGCAACATACGATTTGCCGCACTTTGACCGCTCGCCGCTGGATGGGTTTGCCGTGAGAGCTGTGGATACGGTTGGGGCCTCCGTTGACCACCCGATTACACTAACAGTGCTAGAGACGGTTGCGGCCGGGCAAGTACCTTCTAGAGAATTGAAAAAGGGCTACGCGACGCGGATCATGACAGGTGCGATGATGCCTGCGGGTGCAGATGCGGTCATCATGTTTGAGCAAACGCACAACCCAGCCGAAGAGGCCGATACTGTACGGATCAAGCGGGAGATGAAGCCTGGGGAAAATGTATCGCGTCGCGGTGAAGAGATGGCCAAAGGAACGATCATTGCCAAAACGGGCGAGCGGATTAACGCAGGTACTCTTGCCAGCTTGGCTACGTTTGGCTATTCGCAGGTTGAGGTGTTCTGCAAGCCGCGTGTCGGTTTGATTTCGACTGGAAGCGAGCTATTGGAGATTGATCAGCCGCTTGCTCCAGGCAAAATTCGCAACAGTAATACGGTGATGCTGACTGCCTTGATTGCCGAAGCAGGGGGCATCCCTGTTTCGTTTTCGAGATTGCCTGATGATTTGTCGGTGGCGAAGGAGAAAATCAGTGAATGCTTGCGGGGCGTGGATCTGGTCATTTCAAGCGGTGGTGTATCCGTTGGGGATTTTGATGTGATCGCGGCTTTAGTAGATGAGCCTGAGGTGGAGCTTTTGTTCAACCGGATCGCAGTACGTCCGGGAAGTCCAACGACAGCCATGCTCATGGAGGGAAAGCCTTTGATTGCCCTATCAGGGAATCCGGGTGCCTGTTTCCTTGGGTTTGAGTTATTTGCGCGAGCAGCCATTCGTCGCTTCTCGGGAGAAACCCATGTCGTGCAACAGGTGATTAAGGCGAGACTCGGCGTCGATTATACGAAGCCTTGTCCATACCCACGTTATCTGCGAGGGAAGCTCCTCGAAAAAGACGGGGTTTTGCACGCAATCCCTGATTTCAATGAAAAGGCAGGGAATCTGGGGACGTTGAAGGACAGTGAATGCTTTATGATCATACCAGCCGGGGGAAGCGGGAAAAAAGTAGGAGAGCTGGTTGATGTGCTTACACATGCCGCCCCAACTTGGAGAAGAGAGGGATAGCGAATGGTCAAGCCACCTTGTGTTTTGCAGATTGTCGGTTATTCGAACAGTGGCAAGACGACTCTGCTCACCAAGCTCATTCCGATTCTCGAAAAAGCAGGGATAAGAGTTGGGGTCATCAAGCATGATGGCGGACACGATTTTGAGTGGGATCAGCCAGGGAAGGACACTTGGCGTTATCGTGAAGCCGGAGCCTCACTAGTCGCGATCACATCCAAAACGAAAACGGCCATTGTGGAGCAAAAGCCGCAGGAGTTGTCCGTCCTGATCCAGCGCTTGGCAGATGCCGGAGCCCAGCTCGTTTTGGTAGAAGGCTTCAAGCGTGAAGGCTATCCCAAGCTCGTCCTGCTTCGCAGACCAGAAGATGAGGAGCTTTTATCAATTGTTACTAATTTGGTAGGGATCGTAGGTTGGTCAGACAAGCATCAGCCGGGGTTGCCCTTTTTCGATATTAATGACATCCACAACATAGCCAATTTTGTAAGGGAACGGGTTTCCGTTTGGCATTGTCAAAACTGATTAGAAGCATTGAGATCATTCCAGCTTGATTGGGGATGATCTTTTTTTGTAGCATGGGAGATGATCCATGTCATGAAATATGTGGTAATGTAAATAAAAAATCGGCGAGAAACGATAAGGAGCAAATAACATGAAATGCCCTCACTGTCACAACGAATTAAATGAAATTCCTTTCTGTTACGGAATAGAAGCGCCACATTATTTTTACATGGTACCAGAAGAGAAACGAACAGAATTAATAAAAGACTTTTGTGTAATTGATGAACAGCATTTCTATATTAGAGGACATATTGAAATACCAATAATAGATAGTACTGAGAAATTTATATGGAGTGTTTGGGTTTCTCTTAGTGAAGAAAACTTTTTGAGATCGAATGAATTGCTAGACGTAGAAGGAAGAGAAAATGAAGAACCTTATTTTGGCTGGCTATCGACTGAGCTTTCCATCTACCCAGAAACTACCCTATCCTTAAAAACATGGGTACATACACAAAAAGTTGGTGCGGTTCCCTTAATAGAATTAGAACAAACGAATCACCCACTTGCAGTTGAGCAAAGAGAAGGAATTACAATGGAGAGAGTGAAAGAAATTGCTCATTTCATCAATCATACGGAGTAATAAGAAAATGCCTGCTGCCGGGATGTTCCGGCAGCTTTTTGTTTTTCTCATGTTATAGACGTTAGATTATGGATTGCTTCAATTTGATAGTTTTGGACGTATATCTTCACTCCAATGGTTGGTAAACTTGCAGCATTCTTCAAAAAAATAGGAGTGATAACGATGGATGGAGTGCGTTACAAAATGAGAGAAGTATTGGATAAGAGCAAGATGGAGACATTTTTGCAGCAAGCTAGAATCGGACATCTTGGAATGGTCGATGGTCATTTGCCGTATGTTGTTCCGCTCAATTTTGTTTGGACAAATGGGAAGCTTTATTTCCATGGAGCCAGCGGCGGGAGAAGAAATCAGGTTATGGATGCTAATCCAGAGGTCTGCTTTACGGTTTGTGAAGAATATGGAACGATTACTGATCCGGTGCCAGCTAAGACGGACACAGCGTATATGAGTGTAATGATTTTTGGCAAGGCACAGCCTATAGTCGATCTGGATGAAGCGACACACATGTTGCAAGAAATGATGAATAAGTATGTGCCTGGCTACTTCAATCGTCCTTTACCCAAGCAGCACGTAGACAAATACCGTTCAGCAGTATTCGGTGGACCAGTACAGGTGTATCGAATAGATCCACAGCATATCACTGCGAAAGAAAATCCAATAGAAGAAGAAAAAATGTTCAATTCTGGTAAAACCGTGTAATCTCTGCAAGACGAAAAATGCCTTCTTCAATGGTGGATTCATCTACTTTAGCAAAACCCAGCACCCATCCTTTTCGATCGCTTTTCAAACAATACTTGCTAAGTGGATAAACACGGATTCCTTTTTCGAGTGCTAGGATCGTCGCGGCTTCTTCATCAAACGATTGATCAGCTTCAAGAAGGATATGCAATCCCGTTTCTACGCCGCTTAGTGTGAAGTGTTCGCCGAGTCCGGTCGTGATGATGGCCTTCGTCATGGCTTCATGTCTGCGCCGATATACATTTCGAACCCGTCTCATATGGCGCATGAAATGACCATGTTCAATAAAATGAGTAAGTGTTAATTGCTCCATAATCGGAAGATGCCGATAGGTTAATTCATGGACTTGGGCGAGCTGACGAATGGCCTCATTGGGACCAACGATTGCCGATATCCGAATACCAGGAGCAATCATTTTGGAAAAACTCATCATATACAATGTGTTCTGAGGTCGCTGACAGAACAAGGTTGGAAGTGGGTCGCCGCGATAGCGAAATTCGCTGTCGTAATCATCCTCCACAATCCAAAACTGCTGCTGGGTAGCCATGTGTAACAATTGTTGCCTGCGAGGTTCCGACATAATGACTCCAACCGCACACTGGTGCGATGGCGTAACATAAACAAGCTTGGACTCCGGATCAATTTGGTCTACGCACAACCCGTACTCGTCAACTGGAACGGAGACAACTTCCATACGCCGATACTTCATTGCCATCCAGGCAGCAGGGAAGCCAGGATCTTCAACAGAAACGGTATCTCCTTCATGTAAAAGGGCTTGTGCGATCAAATCGATGCTATGTTGTGCACCTGAGGTTAACATGATTTGATCAATCGTCACATGAACGCCCCGTTCAAGTGACAAATAACGTTGAATCTGTTCTCGTAGCGGTTGGTATCCATAGGCATTGCCATAAGCCCAACTGTCCAGATTCGTTTCTGTGGAAGCCTGTAAAAACGAACGTCTCCAATTCTTTTGAAAATGTTCGTCTAAATATGGCTCATGGGGACTGAAATCGATCTCAATCTGTTGACTACCTTTGTCCCCGAACCAACCGTGCAAATGACCGATTGCAGCGTTTAATATAGGCAATTCGGGGGGGACAGGTCCTTTAGGCGCAGCATCCTCTGATGGACGAGTGGCATAGGTCCATTCGCTAACTCTAGTCCCGCCGCGACGAGAGGTGACAGTGTAGCCGCGGCTGAATAACTCCTCATAAACAATCTGTATGGTGGAACGGGAAACGCCAATTAAAGAAGCGAGTTCGCGGGAGGGTAGTAGCAATTCACCTGGCTGCCATTTTCCGGAGGTAATATTATGGATCGCTTGGTCCAGCAGTTGCTGCCAGATTGGACGCTCGTCATCTCGGTTTACGCTTAGCATTCATTCACCTTCCGTGTTTTGTTGGAAATTTAATAACAATCTATTGGCTGATATGCTATCATGGCAATCGTTTCTTTTGCAATAAGACAGTTGGGGATAACTTTTTCTAATGGTGTTTTGCAGTTGTCACAAATCGTTTCTTTTTCCTGTGACCAGAATCACATGTGTATCTGTGAACCTCCCGTACACTTGAAATATAGAAAGAACGAAGCACTTCAAGGAGGTTCTACGATGTTAAGTCAAAAAACCATTGAAATCATAAAATCAACCGTTCCTGTGCTAGAGGTACACGGAACTGCCATTACAAAACGTTTTTATCAAATGATGTTTGCTAAGCACCCTGAGCTTCTCCATATTTTCAACCACGCCAATCAGAAGCAGGGAAGACAGCAAACAGCTCTGGCAAATGCGGTGTATGCGGCGGCTTTGTATATTGATAAGCTGGAAACGATTTTGCCTGTTGTAAAGCAGATTGGACACAAGCACCGTAGCTTGGGAGTGAAGGCCGAACACTACCCAATCGTCGGGGAAAACCTGCTTGCTGCGATCAAGGACGTACTTGGGGATGCCGCTACAGACGAGATTTTACAAGCGTGGGCGGAAGCGTATGGGGTCATTGCGGATGCCTTCATCGGTGTAGAACACGAAATGTATGAAGAGGCGAGCGGACAGCCTGGAGGATGGGAAGATTTCAGAGAGTTTATCGTCCAACGCAAGGTGAAGGAAAGCGACGTGATCACTTCCTTTTATCTGGTTCCGGCGGATGGTCAACCGATCTCTAGCTATGAGCCAGGGCAGTATGTCAGCATCAAGGTAGAATTACCGGGCGAGCAATTTACGCACATTCGCCAATACAGTCTCTCTGATGCACCAGGGAATGAATACAGTCTCTCTGATGCACCAGGGAATGCGTACTACCGCATTACTGTCAAACGCGAGGACGCGATGCAAGATAAACCAGCAGGAAAAGTATCCGTTTATTTGTCAGAGGAAGTGAAGGAAGGAGATAGCTTGCAGTTGTCTGCTCCGGCTGGAGATTTTATCTTACAGCAGAAGGAAAGCCGTCCGGTCGTGCTTCTCAGTGGTGGTGTAGGATTGACCCCAATGATCAGCATGCTGAACACACTGATCAAATCGGGAACAGACCGTCCGATCACCTTCATTCACGCAGCCAAAAACGGAAATGTGCATGCCATGAAGCAGGCAGTAGAGGAGTTGGCCGCAAAGCATCCGCAGCTTTCTGTTCACTGGTGCTATACACAGCCGACCGAACAAGATCGACTGAATGGAGCTTTCCAGAAAGAAGGATATATCGACTTGCCGTGGCTGCAAAAGGTCATCGATACAAAAGAGGCGAGCTACTATTTCTGTGGTCCAATTCCATTCATGAAGACAATCAACGGTGCTCTATTGGAATGGGGAGTGCCAGCAGAAGACATTCATTTTGAGTTTTTTGGTCCGGCAGCGACTTTGGCATAAAGAGGCTCCTACGAAAAAAGTGTATGCTTACTCGCGATTCGCAGCTTGAGCGCGCAGCAGTCGATTTACCGTCTCGCGGCGAAGCCCGATGAGCTGACCGATTTCATCCTGAGTCAGCAATTCCGAAAGCGAGGCGACAGGAATGAATGTCTGAAACCAAAGCTGGAGCTTGCGAAGCTTTTCAGCAGGAGAGACTTCGGTCAGTTGGTCGATACGCTGTTGCATCATCCGCAGCTTCCCTTGCAGCTGTAGCGCGATATCACGACACTTTTCAGGATGATCTTCCAGATGGCGATACCAATCCGGGGCAGACAGCACTTCGACCTCGCAGGTCACGAGAGCGATTGCTGTCCCGTAATAGGGATTCGGGCTCATCAATGAATGATGGGGAATGATTTCATCTGGAACGATAATATTGACCAGCGTCAATGCTCCGTCTGCATGTACCCGAACGATTTTTAACAGACCGCTCTTCAGATGATAGAGCGGTCCAGTTTCGCCTTGTCGGAACAGGACTTCTCCCTTGTGCAGGATCATGGGTTTTTCCTCTATTCTCTACGTTTTTCTCTAGCAATTATAGCAAGTCTGGCATGAGGAAGTAAGCAAGCGTAAAAAGCAGTTTGCCGCTTTTTTAGGCTTGCTACAGCAAGGATGCCTTTTGCTATAATGGGGAAATCATAGCTGGATAAAGGGAGTTGTCTGATGCTCAATTTTTTTACATGGCTAGGCTCCATTGTGGGGGTGCTTCTTATCGGATTCATTGGCTATGTGGCTTACCGCTACTGGTACCATATGGGACAGCTTCCGAAGCCGGAGTTTCGTCATCTGGACACGAAAAAGCCTATGCCTGCCGACTGGAGTCATGATGAGGTCACAATTACATGGATCGGCCACTCGACGATTCTGATCAATATGTTTGGTACGAAAATACTGACGGATCCAGTTTTGGGTGAGAAGCTCGGGATTAAGCTTGCAGGTGTCCATTTTGGCCCCAAGCGCTTTACGCCTCCTGCCCTCGACTTTGCTGAAATTGGCGAGGTAGATATCATTTTGCTATCGCATGCCCATTTGGATCATGTCGATCTGCCAACCTTGCAGAAAATAGCGAATCGATCCACACATGTCATTACAGCGTACCAGACGAGCAAGCTGTTCAAGCATATGCCATTTGGTTCGTATGAGGAAATGCAGCCAGGTGAAGCCGTTACAACCAAAGAAGGAGTGACGGTTACTGCGATTCCTGTCCGACATTGGGGCAACCGCTTTCCATGGAATCATGAGTATGGCTACAACGGCTATATGATTGAGAAAAATGGCGTGCGCATCCTCTATCCAGGCGATACCGCTTATATCTCCATGGAAAATTTGCCAAAGCAATTCGGGCCTATTGATCTGGTGTTCATGCCGATTGGGGCCTACAAGCCAGATGCGTATCAAGCAGCGCATTGTACGCCAGAGCAAGCATGGCAAATGTTCAAGGAGACAGAAGCCAAGTGGCTGGTGCCCATTCATTGGAATACGTTTGTGCTCTCGCGTGAGCCGGTTGATGAGCCGTTCGAGCGTCTGTTGGCAGCAGCGGGGGACGAGGGGGACAGGATCGTTGTTGAAAAACAAGGGGAGACGTTTTCAATCCCTGTTCAATAGGTGTGAAAAGTTGGCGACTGCTTATATGGCAGTCGCTTTTTACGTTGATATGAATAAACGGGGCAGGAATAGCTACCTTATTATAGAAATATTTTTATCGAAGGAGTTTTTTGAGGAGGGGTACATATGACAAAAGCATTGCCACAACGCTGGGATATGGATGTAATTTTTCCTGGTGGTAGTGAATCGAAGGATTTTTGGGCGTTTTTAGGGACTGTGGAAGGGGATATTGCGAACCTGAAAGCGCGTTTCGAGCAATCTGGCGCTGGTTTGCATGAAATAGCGGCTTTTAAGGCAGTTGTCACTCAGGTTCAAAGCATTGCCGTGCGGGTGAGACAAGCAGGTGCATTCATTTCCTGCCTGACTGCTCAAAATGTAAAGGATGAGCCAGCCAAACTGCTTGGTGGGCGTGTAAAGAGCATCTCGGCTGCGTTTGGTGGAGTATTGACGCGCTGGGAAGAGCAGCTGCTGGCGATCGATGAGGCTGCATGGGAGAATCTGTTGGCAGACGAAGAATTGCAACCGCTTGCTTTTGTGCTGAATGAGCGCCGTCGCCGTGCACAGGAAAAGCTGTCGCCTGAACAAGAAGTGCTGGCAAACGATTTAGCCGTAGATGGGTATCACGCTTGGCAAGATTTGTACAACACGGTCGTGGGACGAATGACCATTGAGGTTGAGATCAATGGAGAGACGAAGCAGATGTCCGTGGGGCAAGCTTCTAACCTGATGAGCAGTCCTGACCGTGCTGTTCGTGCCCATGTTTTTGAAAAGTGGAAAGAAGCTTGGGGTAAGGAAACGGAGCTGTGCGCGCAGGCGCTGAATCACTTGGGTGGTTTCCGTCTCGCTCTGTACCGTCATCGCGGCTGGGATTCCGTCCTGCGTGAGCCGTTAGATATTGGGCGGATGCAGGAAAAAACACTCGATGCCATGTGGCAGGCCATCGACAATCGCAAGGATCGTCTGGTTGCCTACCTGGAGCGCAAGGCAAAGCTGCTCGGTGTAGATAAACTGAGCTGGTACGATGTAGGAGCTCCAGTCGGTAAGGTACATAAAGAAGTGTCTTACGATGAAGCAGCTGCCCTGATCGTTGAGCACTTCAACCGCTTCAATCCGAGCATGGCTGAGTTTGCGCAGAAGGCATTCGATGAGGGCTGGATCGAGGCAGAGGATCGTCCTGGCAAGCGCCCAGGCGGATTCTGCACGAGCTTCCCAGTCAGCAAGCAGTCCCGCGTGTTCATGACATACGCGGGAAGCGCAAGCAATGTATCCACACTGGCACATGAGCTGGGGCATGCATATCATCAGCAAGTCATGTGGGATTTGCCAGCACTTAACCAAAACTACGCAATGAACGTAGCGGAAACAGCATCGACTTTCGCAGAGATGATCCTTGCTGACGCCGCTGTGAAAAATGCAGCCAATGACGATGAAAAACTGGTGCTCCTGGAAGATAAGCTGCAATCCATGATCGCGTTTTTCATGAACATCCACGCTCGTTTTATTTTCGAGAAAAACTTCTACGAGAAGCGCAAAGAAGGTCTCGTAAGCGCGACTGATCTCGACCGAATCATGGAAGAAGCGCAAAAGCAAGCGTACAACGGAGCTTTGGCAGATTACGAGCCGCACTTCTGGGCATCCAAGCTGCATTTCTATATCACGTCGTATCCGTTCTACAACTTCCCGTACACATTCGGGTACTTGTTCAGCATGAGTGTCTATGCACGTGCGCTCGAAGAAGGTGAGAGCTTCGCGCCGAAATACGATGCACTGCTCCAAGATACGGGCCGCCTGATGGTGGAAGACTTGGCGAAGAAGCATCTCGGCGAGGATATGACGACAGTTGAGTTCTGGCAAAAAGCTGTTGATCTGGCTGTGGCAGACATCGAAGAATTCCTGCGCCTGACAGAAGAAGCATAAATTCCTGAATAAATAAGCTCCAAGCAGTCTGTCGCTTTTCTGACAGGCTGCTTTTTCGTTGAGAGATTGTGAATATTGCAGGAGAAATCTTCGGATAACCTTTACCTGCGGTTTATAGAATCCTCGCCATTTTTTCGTACAGTAAAAGGGAAGGGAATACTTGCAAAGGGAGGAATCGTAATGGACACTGGGAGTCATCTTTTGTTGGGTGTCACACTGGCGGGCTTAGCTCATATTACGACGGCAGTGGCACATGATCCAGCACTTGCGCAGGCGCTGATGGTTGCAACGGTAGTGGGATCTCATGCCCCGGATTTCGACACTGTGGCCAGACTCCGCGGTATTTCTTTTTACATTCGCTTTCATCGGGGAATAACTCATTCGCTTCCCGCTTTGTTTCTGTGGCCGCTTATCATCAGTCTTCCGCTTGCCTGGGGGTTTGGTCTCATGGGGCAGTTCGGGATTTTGTACGGATGGACGCTGTTGGCTGTTGTGCTGCATGTTTTTCTCGATATGCTTAACGCATATGGAGTTCAATGTACTCGTCCTATTAGCAAGCGCTGGGTGCATTTGGATGTGCTCGCGATATTTGAACCACTGGTGTTCGCGGTTCATTTGGCAGCGGCGATATGGTGGATAGCTTTTAACGGAAATCCCAGCGTGTTATTTCCGGTAGCCTATGGCATGACGCTCCTGTATATTGGCGTGCGGGCTTGGCAGCATCACCGTAACGTCAGACGGGTAGCAAGGGCATTGGAAACAAGCGGCATATCCCATGTTTTCCCGAGCATGCATCCTTTTCGCTGGCGATTCGTCGTAGAGACGGAAGAGCTGTTTTACACAGGGAGAATCGAGTATGCACGTGTGATACTGGAGGATATGTATCCGAAGCAGCAGCGTGATGCGATCATTCAGGCTACTGTCGGTGTGGACGGCGTTCGTACTTTTCTCGGATTTGCGCAACGAATCCACGTCACGTGGAAGGAGATTGCCGACGGTTATGAAGTTACATGGAGCGATGTGCGCTTTTGGTACAACCGCAAGCTGCCATTTGGCGTAGATGTTGTCTTGGATCGTGATTTGAACGTCGTTGATCACCGGTTGGGTTGGCGAAAAAAAGCGTGGGACCCGCCGTTTGTATAAGGGAAGCTAGTATAGGTAAGCCCCGTCAGTTTGGTAAAGCTGGGGGCTTACTTTTTTTGTGTGAACAAGGAGCCTCAGCATCTGCTTCTTGCATTATTTGAGTAAAACTTTTGCCAAAGGTTTAAATGGTATCGATAAACCAACAAAGCTGGTTAGAAGAAAAAGCACAGAGCTCGTAGACCTTGACAACGCCTCTCCAGTTGGAACTTTCAAAAGGGGACCACGCTTGTCGAACACTTCTTCCTTGAGATACATCCGCCCGTAGGGTGGCTTTGGCTCGACGGTCCCCTTTTGGAAGTGGAGACGGACAGTGAATCCCCCCTGCAGGCGTGTCAGAGTCGAAGAGCACTGTGCTTTTTCTTCTCCTCCACTATGTTGACCCTAAATGGAACTATGCAAAATCCACCAAGAATGATACACTGAAAAAAACTAAACGTTCGATGGTGATAGAATGAATGGATTATATTCGATCAGAGTGGAATGGTCTCCTGCGTATGAATGTATCATTAGCCTCTACACTTACATTTACGAGAAAGACCGCAAGCATAGTTTGCTTGGTACGGCTTGGTTAGAGGAGACAAAACAAAAGCTCCCGGCGTCTTTTGTAGATGAACTCGCAGATGAACGCTGGGAGGTACTCCACCGCTTGGTGTTGCTTGTAGCACAATCGCCCCAGACCAAATCCGTGGAAGAATTTCTTGAATGGCTGGAAAGTATCCCTCCCGGTGATATCTATGAGCGCCTCGCGCCGTGGGTGGAGACAATCCCGCTAAACTTGGGTGAAATTCGTGATCGCAGCCTATCGTTGCTTACCCGGTGGAATGAATATTATTTTTCGAAGGTAGATCCACGCATTTTGGAGAGTCTACAACGGAGCGCCGATGAGCTGAAAGTCCGCGCCAAAGAAACGCCTCCAATCGATTTGGTCGATCATGTTACGAACGGTATCTGGATTGAGCCGATGGCTGATTTGCGAGAGGTTGTACTGATCCCGCAATATCATTGTGCTCATTCTTCTGTTCTCGACTTTTATCGGGGGCTTGCCACTTGCATGTACCCTGTCAAAGATGCAGCAACGATCAAACCACAGACGCTCCTGGAGCTGTTGCCTATCACACAGTGCCTGGCAGATGAGAAGCGCCTGCAAATCTTGCGCTGCCTGGCAAAAAAGACGTGCACGCTCGGTGAATTACAGAAGCAAGTATCATTGGCAAAAAGCACCGTTCATCATCATGTAACCGCGTTGCGCAGAGCGGGGCTGATTCGTGCTCACTACACAGGAAGTACGACGATTTCCTACTACAGTCTGCGAGAAGCCTTCGTTGAGCGTCTCCCGGTCTTGCTTCGTTCCTTCTTCCATACATCAGAGTAATTTTGCTTACAAAAATAGCATGATTTTGTTGAGAGGGTAGGTTAAATCAGTATGAGCAAAATGAGGCAAGTGTGGGAGGCGTATCACCCGATTGTTCATCTCTTGATGGCAGGGACGGTGTTCGTATCGCTTACCCAATCGATGAGTATCCCTTTTCTGGCCATCTATCTCGGTGAAACGACGAAGCTCTCTCACGCCTATATTGGACTTATTATCGGTGCAGGTCCTTTGGCTGGAACAGTTGGGGGATTTGTTGGTGGAATTCTTTCGGATCTGTTTGGCAGACAAAAGCTGATGTTTTTTTCCTTGCTTGCTATGGCGTGCTCGATTATCGGCTTCATTACGGTGGCTCATCCGATCGGTTTGCTGTTCATCAGCTTGGTTATGGGATTGGCGGCATCGATTTTTGCGACGGTTTCAAAAGCGTTGATGGGTGACTTGACTCCCGAGCATAAACGTTTTCGTGTGTTCTCGAACCGTTATCTTGCGAGCAATCTAGGCTTCGCGATTGGTCCGATGCTCGGTGCTTTTTTGGGGATTTCCGGCAGCAATCTGGCGTTTATTCTGACTGCGGTATCCTTGGTGAGCTTTGCCATCATTTTAGTAATGGCATGTCGGAGCTGTGGCGTCACCGATGATGGTAGGGGGAACGAAGAGGGAAAGCGAGCCAGTTTGGCTGAGATTTGGCAAGTGCTTAGAAGGGATGTCGTCCTTCTTACATTTGTCACAGGCGGAATCCTGTTAGTGACGGTTTATGGTCAGATGTCTGTTACGCTCTCCCAATACTTGCGAGAAAACTTTTCGGAGGGAGTCGCCTTGTTTGGAACATTGATGAGCGTCAACGGATTTACCGTCTTGCTTTTGCAAATTCCTGTAACGAGGCTGGTTGAACGTTATTCCTTGTTTGCGCGGATAGCAGGTGGTGCTGTATTGATGGCCATAGGAGAAGTTGGCTTTGCTTTTTCGCCAGATTGGGCTTGGTTTATTACGGCGATGATCGTCTTTACGCTCGGGGAAATCTTGATCATACCGGCGGAATATGCGCAAATCGACGAGATCAGTCCCGCGAATATGAGAGGGACTTACTATGGGGCACAAAGTGCAACGATGTTAGGCAGCTTTCTTGGTCCATGGGCAGGTGGCATGGTGCTCACCGCATATGGTGGCCCCGTGATGTTTTTGGTCATGGCAGTATTAGCACTGGTCAGCTTGATCTTTTATTGGCTGGGACGCAGGTTGCATGAAAAGCGAAAGCAGCCTAGAAATGCGCTTGTAGAGACTGCCATGTAGCTTCTTGCCGATTAATTGCGATTGCCGTATAATGGAAAGTATCTTATTCAAAAGGGGACGTTTTGATGTCGGTGTGTGTTCTTAACTAGGCAATTGGATAGGGTTCTCCCATTGTTTTTGGCAAAAATCTCATGTCATGTGAGTTTATTTGCTATGGAACAAGGAGGCCTTGATTAGTTAAGAACTTACGGTCATCCATCTACCCATTTGCTCGACTACGGGAACCGTGCTCTTACGCACGGTTTTTTTTGCGTGACTATCCACGCGCACGTAGCGAACGCATGCCCTCAAGGCGGAGATGAACGAATGTTCATGCTCTGCCTTTTTGCATGCAGCGATGGGTCTATCCCTTTTGAAAAGAGGTTTTCTACATGAAAAATTATATCGCAGACACCTATAAACAAGTGCGTTTACAAGAAGGTCAACGAGTGATCGAACAGTTTCTGCTCGCGTGTTATTTTCATCCGGGTTTGCCTACGAAAGAGCTAGCGAGAAAGGTACTCTTGCCTGTACCTGTGGCAACTGCGATCAAAAAAGAGCTGATCAAGGCAGGAGCCATACAGCAAGGGAGCGGGGTAAGATGCACCGCAGAAGGGGAGGCGTTCATTGAGCAAAAGCTAGGGTATGGTGGGCTGGATCGAGAGCTGTACGAGAAGCTAATGGGAGACGACGAAGCTTGGAAAACCGAGCTGGCTGACTTGAAAGCGGAGATGGAGACGATTTTTGCTGGGCGTCCGCAAGTCGATGTACAGATCGATCAGTCCAAATGCACAGTCGAGACGAGCTTGCGCAGGGCCATTTTATGCTTGCGGCATCAGAGCTTGGTGGGCAAAAAAATATTATGCGTCGGGGATGATGATTTGGTCAGTATCTCACTGGGGCTTTTGCTCAAGCGCTTGTTTCCAGAGAAACAGCAACGTCCAGAGCAAATTGACGTAGTCGATATCGATGAACGCTTTCTCCAGTACATTACGGATGTGTCCAAGCAAAACGCATTGTCCGTAGCCTGCCATCAGGCTGATTTGCGACAGCCGCTGCCAAAGAAGCTGCAGGGTGGGTATGATTGCTTTTTTACTGATCCACCTTACACGCTGCAAGGAATGGCTCTGTTTTTATCCCGCGGAATCAGTGGACTACAAAAGCAAAAAGGACTGTCCATCTTCCTGTCCTTTGCGCATAAATCGCCTGATTTCACACTGAATATGCAAAGGGAGTTCGTGCTGGCAGGCTTGACCGTACAAGAGGTGCTCAGTCATTTCAATGAATACGAAGCGGCGCAAATGATTGGAAACAAGGGACAGATGATCGTGCTTACCACAACAGAGCTGACGACTCCGACGATCAAGCATCCATTTCTGAAGTCGCTTTACACGGGCGAAGAGACTCCTTCCAAGCGTGAGTATCTATGCAAGCGTTGCAAGAGATCGATCCAGGTAGGGGCACAGGCAAAAATAGTGACGATTGAGCAATTGAAAAAACGCGGCTGCCCTCGTTGCAAGCACCAGAGCTTTGAACTGTTGTCCCGCCGGAGAGCACAAGACTGATCGTACGCAAGTGGGCATATGGTAGTGGTGGAGGGGAGGGAGAATAGATATGGCTTACGAAAAAGCGTTTGTTTTATTACGGATCGGGACGGGAATCTTGTTTTTCATCCATGGCATAGCCAAGCTGCAAAAAGGGATGGATAATGTCGTGATGACGTTTGGCGATCTCAGCTTGCCGGGGTGGCTGGCGTATCTGGTGTTGATCGTTGAACTGATCGGCGGTCTCGCGCTGATCATTGGGGTAGGGGCGAGATATGCTGCCTGGGGATTAGCTGCGATCATGGCAGGTGCGATTGTGACAGTGAAATGGGCGAAAGGCTTTGTCGGCGGTTATGAGATGGATTTGATCCTGCTGCTTGTCACGATTTGTGTGGGTCTAAAAAGGTGAAAAAAGATCCGGCTGAACCAGTAAGTGGTCAGCTGGATCTCTTTTTTTAAACAAACAGCTCATAATACGCAGGAGAAACGTTATCTAAAAATGGACTTTTTTCACCCGAATAGTAAAGGTGTAGCTCGTGCATGGCTCTTGTACATGCCGTGTAAAAAAGCTTGCGTTCCCTTTCTTCGCTATAGCAGGTGGTGGAAGCATCATAGAGGATGACCGCATCGAACTCGACTCCTTTTGCCAAGTAAGAGGGGATGATCAAGATTCCTTTCTCGAAGGAAAGAGTAGCGGGCTTTATCAAGCGAATCGGCAATCTCTCTTGCAAATCGTCATGAACGATATGGGCTTCCTCTAGCGTTTTGGTGATAACAGCGATCGTCTGATGACCACGATCGGCGAGTTCACGTATGCGTGCTTCGATTTGATCGGTATGAGCTTGAGGAGATGTCACTTTGGTTAGTGTTGGCAAGCGACCGTCACGCATAAAAGGCTCAATCATTTCCCCATTTCGCAAAAGTTGTCGTGTAAACAAGACGATAGGATAGGTGGAGCGGTAGCTTTTGGTCAGGACGAAGCTCTCCGTCTCTTCAGGCTCAAACAAGGATGTGACAGCCTCAAAGCTATTCTGGTGATACGCATGAGCGTAAATCGCCTGATTCCAGTCTCCCAGCACGGTCATTTTGGCACGGGGAAACAAGCTCTTGATGAGAGCGAACTGAAAGGCGGAGTAGTCCTGGGCTTCATCGAGAAAGACATGACGGACGAGATTGTTCGTCTGCTTGCCCTCCAATCGTTCCTGCAAATACAAATAAGGAGGGATGTCTTCACATGCCAAATATTGCTGCTCTAAACGCTCTGCTGTCTGTTCGCACACTGCGGGCCAATTGTCCCATACATCATGTTGGAGAGTGTTTGGCGCAAGTGTCCCGAGCAAGTCAAGTGACAAGAAAAGCTGGCGGTAAATAGCCCGCGTATCAATAAATTGAAGTTCCCGGATAAAATTGCGCAGAGGCTGAAACTGCTTTTTGACGATCCAGTTGGCTAATAGCTCCTGCTCGCGTTCAAAGTCATCGAAGGTATCCTCCCGAAACTGCTTTTTGCGGCGCAGCGATTGATAGGCAGCTACATAAGCGTCCCGGTCAAGCAGCTCCATTTCATCTTCTACCCATGGTTTTGATCGTTCACGCTGTTCCATTTTTTTCAGCTCTGTCAGCAGTGATTTTGCAACGAGTACCATCCGATTGGGGATCGGCAGATTCGTATCGAGAGAATAAAACAGCTCATGGATGTGAGCCGCACTGATTAGAGTCTGATTTCTAAATGTAACGGGGCGAAACATGATACCAGATTGCTTCAAGCTATTCGCGTATTCATCCATGGCCTGCAAAAACAAGGCGCTTGATTTGAAACGGATTCCTTCCAGTCGCGCCTCGTATCCAGGCTGATCATTCGCTGTCAGTACATACTCCATCTGTTCAAGCGGGTTTTCCAGGCGGAAGTCGTCACCGAGACGATGCTCCGCGTATTCCTGAAAAGTCGTTTGCTGCATATTTTCCTCGCCGAGCTCAGGAAGAACGGTCGAGACGTAGCTGTTAAACAAAGAGTTGGGCGAGAACAAGACGATTTGCTCCGCGGTCAATGTCTTGCGATAACGGTATAACAAATAAGCGATTCGTTGCAAAGCCGCAGACGTTTTTCCGCTACCGGCAGCTCCGGAGACGATGACGAGTCGGCTGCGTTCATTTCGGATAATGCGGTTTTGATCCCGTTGGATCGTGGCCACGATGCTTTTCATCTGCGAGTCAGCCTGTTTGCCGAGTACCTCCTGAAGCAGCTCGTCGCCAATCGTCACGCCCGTATCAAACAGGTGCAGCAATTTGCCGTCGCGAATGATGTATTGTCGTTTGCACGTAATCTCTCCATTTATGCTTCCGCTTGGGGTATTGTACTCTGCTGGCCCCGGAGAGTAGTCGTAATACAGACTGGAGATCGGAGCGCGCCAGTCGTAGACGAGAAACTCCTCGTCGTTTTTATCCAGCAAAGAAGCAATGCCAAGATAGATGGCTTCTGGCTTCGATTCTAGCTCTTCCTGAAAATCAATCCTGCCAAAATAGGGAGAGTGCAACAATCGCTGCAGCGTACGCAACTGATTTTGGGCATGGCGATGGATGCGTTCACGCTCGGACAGGACTTCCGCTTGCTGCTTGATACTGGCGTAAGTCTCGGCAGCTTCGGTGGCATCCTCGAAGTTGACTGTCACGTCGTCCCAAAAATGCTTGCGAATTCCGATGATATCCTCGCTCACGACATTCACATGCTCTTTGAGGTCATCTATTCGGTTTTTTATCTCTGAGATGACTTGTTCAACACGTTGTTGTTCGTTTTGCCGATCTTGATCAGTCACGCTCATGGTACCGCTCCTTTTTTGTTCCCCATTTTTGGCCTGATGGTTTGACAATCGAAAGTGAGTGTGGTACTATTATATTGGAGATAGAATAGTACCACACTAGTGATTGACCAACAGACCAATTTTCATTGTATCATGTGAAAATTGGCTTTTCAACATGGTGTAGGAAAAATACAAAGTGAAATGACAGGGAACTCCTTTGGGGTTCCCTTTTTTGTTGCGGTTAGACTTGTCCGTCAAGCATTCCAGTGAGAGCTACCCATATACGGGTTGTTCCCACCAGTCTATTGAAAAGGAAAAGGATGTCTTCTCTCCTGTGTGTGGAACGCGAACGATGAGCGCCATTCCTGGTCCGAGAATCCACTGTCCGCCAGGAGTACCCTCAACTGTGGAGGACGGCGGAATGATTCGTGTGGCGGCATGGATGTGATCAGAAAAGGTATCCGTCATACCAGCGCCATGCAAAAGTTGTCCTTGGGCGGCGGGACAAGCGGGGAGTTGAACATAACCAGAAGTCACTTGACGTGAGAGAGTTGTACCTGTGATTGAGGAGGCTTTGCCAAACAAGAAATGGGCTTCTATCGGATGCGGGGATGGATTGGTGATCATCCAGTGATGGACAAATAAATGAACACCGGAGCGTAAGGGATTCGACAAGGCAGCGATCCCGATAGCCCCATCGCTCACGATCATTTTTTCCGATTGCCCCATGAAGTATTTGCATTGCTCCGCCATCGACATCGCATACGGAATGTGAACACTCCTACTCAGCTGTTCCGTAGCAGAAGGAGTGGGAAACGGATAGTATCCCATCTGCATGTAGACATCTGGTATTCCGCGATAAAAGTACGAGGGGCGAGTATAGGAGGGCTTTGTCATGAGTTCCTCTCCTTGTGAGTGGGATAACTGCTAACCCTACAGCATATGGCAATCACCCATGGAGGGTGTCAGGAAGCCATCAGGACTTGTCAGCGAACACATCGATACCAGCATCAGCAAGGATAGTAACGGCTTCTCGGACTGGAAGTCGAGGCAATCCGAATTCGTGTGTGACAATAAATTCCAACTCGTCGATAGTGCGGAGACGCAGTTTTTGATCTTCACCGTTTTCGTACAGGATGAACAGGGAATTGTTTTTCAGTGATAGACATCGTTTTTGCGAGAGTTGATACATATGGACACGCAGGCATGTTAAGAAAGTAGCATCAGGCTGAAAGGATCGGGCGATGGCTGGTGCTAGATCGGAAAGCTCACGTTTTTGTGTCGGATCGAAGTGCCAGCTATCGTTTACCAGCAATTGATGTCGCATGCGACGAAAACGATAACGGTGTGGATCGGCAGAATCAGGCGAAATCAGGACTGATTCGTAGCCAAAGGAAGATTGGTAGAGAGGATTAGATGTAAAAGGGACAGGCTGAAATAAGGGAGCCGCTGCCGCAACGTCCACATACAGTGGATAAGAAGATTCCAAAAGATCTGTAATTATTATTGCGGCGTGTTCGTCAGCCAGCGAGACGAGATAGCCGTTAAAACCAAGCAGGTGTAGCAAAGCCAAAAAGCTTGCATTATTGGCATAGCAGGTTCCGCCGAAATTGTGGCGCACAGCATTTTCTATGTAGGCAGAAGGAGTAGGGACGCAGCTGTTTTTGTGAAAGTAGTAAGAGAGGAGTTTGCTCACGTTTTCGTAGGGAAACGTTTGTAAATGAGCACGGCACAATGCGGATAGGTAAGGAAGGCTTGCTTCTTCTTGTTTTAATCCGAGCCTGTGCAAATATGTCTTTGCCCAATACGGAATAATTTTCATATCTTTTAGCCCCCTGAAATTAGTATTTATAGAAAAAATTAGACACTCTATTTTAGCAGGAAAGTGAACGATGTAGAGAAAGGTTGGCGAGTAAAGGAAAAAGGCTGGGAATGAAATCCCAACCTTTTGCAAGCTTTTATCTACGATACGGTTTTCCAGGCATGAATCGCAAGCAGCGCCCATCCAGCGAGGAACAAAACTCCGCCAATCGGTGTAATCGCACCGAGAACCTTAATACCGGTCATTGCCAGCGTGTAGAGACTGCCGGAGAAGATCAAGGTTCCGGCTGTAAAGCACCAGCCTGCCCAAACGAGGCCAGAAGAATCCGGGTACCATTTGAGCAACAGGGCAACCAGCACGAGAGCCAGCGCATGTGTCGTCTGATAGGTCACGCCCGTATGGAAAATGCCCAGCGAATATTCGTCCAGTTTTTCCTTCAGTGCATGTGCCCCGAATGCTCCTAACGCAACCGAAAGAAATCCACTGATACTGCCTAGCATCAAAAACAGCTTCATGAGTGTGTCACTCCTTTTTTCGCATAACCTGTACATCTGTCCGACCTCTATTTTAGCGTAAAAAGATAGACATTGCCCAATTGTAATTTGGTGAACGCGCCTTGGACTACCATACAAGCCGCTTGTCAACCTCCGACATAGAGTAAAGTATCGCAGTGGTAACGCTTACAGGCTGCTGCGACGGGAGGTGACGTAATATGAACAAATGGATTTCCAACGTAGGAGGGCTTCTTGGTGGCTACGCATTGTTGAAAGCGCCGTTGGACGGTTCCTTCCTAAGTGGTGTGGACTCGGTGGTGGATGGAGTGGGTCTGATCACTGTGGTCGTATTCGCGGGAGCTCTTATTTATTCTGGTGTACGCGGCTGGTTCCAAGGCTAAGAAGGTAGGACGAAAAAACAAATCAAGGGTGTCTCCAGTCGGGGATGCCTTTTTTCTTCGAAAGGCTGGCACATTGCAATTATTTGTCCTTTACTTGATTACTCTTTTTATTCGTAATGAAATCCATTATAAAGATCAAGGCCACTATAAAAATAGACTGCAATAGAGGTTTTACATAGCTGGATTGATCGTATATAAAGTAAGCGACTATCAAATTGAGTATGAAAGTAAGTAAGTACCCAAAAGTTTTAGATTCTCGACTAGCAAAAAGTCATTATTACTGCAGAGGGTTTTTGTCGTCTTTATGCGTTTCAATTATGTCGACCATCTCATTTAAATGAATGTTCCCTTTTTTATTGTCAGCTTTATCATTATTAACTTTAAATTTTCCTTGGTAGGAACCCACTACTGCATAGTGATCAGTAGAGTTTGTTTTGTTAGCTGGTGAATCATCAACATTTAGAAATAGGAGGACGTTCTCGTTTTCAGTGAATTCTGGTGCGTTTTCCATATCCATAATTATTTTTTCCGTTTTTCCACCGTAAACGCGAACTACGACTTCGTCTAATTCTTCACCTTTATGCGTTTTGTTTACTTTTACTGTGATATCTCGATAAATGGCATCCGCATCCTCAATCGCTTCTGGCTCATTTCCATCCTGTGTATTCCATTGTGGCTGTGTAATGTCATTAATTTTACCCTCAATGATTAAGGAACTTGCTGCAGCCATTTCCTCAGGTGATAATTCGATTAACGTACCTTCCATACGAATTGTTAACTTGGTTGCATTATACTTGTCGTAAACCACATAACCAAGCCCAAAAGCTAAAATCATAGAAGAAGCGATTATTCCGCTTTTCATGTTCATTTTCATTATTTTTCCCTCCTTGTTATTTTTAAACCCAGATGCTATATAGAGTGGTTTATCACATAAGCATCTTTATCATATTTTCAGTCAGGAATTTTATGGTACTCCCCTTATTAATAATAATAAAAACAGCACGATTTAGGCTCGTTTAAAATGTCTTTCGCAAAAAGATAAGTTTTCCAATGGAGATGCTTTTTTTATCAGAAGGCTGGCGTCTTTTAGCGCGGTCCCCCATATACATAAAGTAGACCGACGGCAAAAGGGGGAGGCGAAACGATTTGACCAACGACGAGCGAAAAGAACTGGAGCGATCCATTGACGAAATTACCGAGATCGCCAAAGGGTTCAATCTCGATTTTTACCCGATGCGATACGAGATATGCCCGTCTGACATCATTTATACATTTGGCGCGTATGGAATGCCGACCAGATTTTCTCATTGGAGCTTTGGGAAGTCCTTCTACCGTATGAAACTGCAATATGACCTGAATCTGAGCAAAATCTACGAGCTCGTCATCAATTCCAACCCTTGTTACGCGTTTCTTTTGGACGGCAATTCCTTGATCCAAAACAAGCTCATTGTGGCTCACGTTCTTGCTCACTGCGACTTTTTCAAAAACAATATGCGCTTCTCCAACACCAATCGGGATATGGTCGAAAGCATGGCGGCCAGCGGAGAGCGGATTCGCCAGTATGAAATCGAGTACGGCAAGGAGGCTGTCGAGAATTTGCTCGATGCGAGTTTGGCGATTCAGGAGCATATCGATCCGAGCTTGTTGCGTCCGAAGCTGCGTTGGAAACGAGAGCCAGAGGAAGCTAACAAAAAGACAAGGAACGAACGGCAATCGCCGTATGACGATCTCTGGGGATTGGACCGCAAAGCAAAAGAAGATGCCGAGCCGGTAAAAGCACCACGCAAATTCCCGCCAGAACCGGAGAAAGACCTGCTGCTGTTTATAATGGAATACAGCAATATCCTAGACGATTGGCAACGTGATGTGCTGACCATCATCCGGGATGAGATGCTTTATTTCTGGCCGCAGATGGAAACGAAGATCATGAACGAAGGCTGGGCCACCTACTGGCATATGCGCATCCTGCGGGAAATGGAGCTGACAGAATCGGAGACGATTGAGTTTGCCAAGCTGCATTCCTCCGTTATTCAGCCTTCGACGACAAGCATCAATCCGTATCATTTGGGCCTGAAAATTTTGGAGGACATTGAAAAGCGCTGGGATAATCCGACGAAGGAAGAACAGGAGCGCTTCGGACGCAAGCCAGGAGAGGGACGCGCGAAAATTTTCGAGGTGCGTGAGCTGGAGTCCGACATCAGCTTCATTCGCAACTTCCTGACCAAGGACCTCGTCAGTGATTTGGATTTGTATATGTTCGGCAAGCAGGGCAACGATTGGGTTGTCGCGGAAAAACAGTGGGAGCAGGTACGTGATGGTCTTGCGGGCACACGGGTGAACGGGGGATTCCCTTATGTGCTCGTGCATGATGGAGATTACTTACGCTCCGGTGAACTGTACTTGAAGCATCATTTTGAGGGGCTGGAGCTGGATGTCAAATACGTAGAAAAAACATTGCCGTACATCTATACCATGTGGGGAAAATCCGTTCATCTGGAATCGATGGTGGAGGACCGACAAGTGTTGTTTACGTATGACGGCAAGAAAGTGCACCGCCGCTTTTTATAGGGAGAAAAGGCCGCATGTCCGGTGGAAGCTGACCGAGCATGCGGCCTTTTCTGCGTGTAACGAGTTAGGAGGTTCTCCGCGCTGTCTGTAACGGCAAGTTTTAGGGCCATCCTTTTGCGGGATGGCCCTTTCATTTATGCTCGCTCAAAAAAACGTTGTTTTTCGTTACTTCAATCGTTCTTCGATTAAGTTTAACAGTAGTGCTTTCTCTTCGTCAGGAATCCATTCTGATAGTCTAGCCGCTGCAATCGGTAACATCCACTCATCAATGTCACTGAACTGCAGACCAGAATATGAAAGATATTGTTCCAAGTATACTCCGTTTATTTTATCCCTCATCAGTTCAAGTGCATCTTTAACGCTACTTGGAGCCTCATCAGGCAGCGTACCAAAACGGAATAATAGTAAAGTGCGAGCGACATCACCAGCAGGATTACCGATCATCCCTGTCATCCAATCTATTACCCAGTTACGCTCACCGATCATAACATTTTCTGGATGAAAATCACCATGGCATAGACGGTTTCCATCCGGTAGATTTTTCAAATATTCAATGATCTTATGCTTCACTTCGTTAGATAGTTGGGAAGCGTTCTGAACGTTACGAGCCAAGACCTCTTTCTGATTAAGGACGGATGATCCTCCAATTCGTTCCACATCAAGTTCATATTTATGTATGCGATAATGTAGTTCAGCAAACTCTTTAGTCAAGGAATTGAGTTCGTTAGGAAACTGAACACCCATACGAAGCAGTGTTGAGCCCTCAATCCTTTCAAACACAATACCCTTCTTATGATCAAAGTCAATCAAATCGTACGCTCTTGGAGCAGGAATTTCAAGGAAGGCCACAATCCGATTTACTTCATATTCATATTTCACCGCTTCCATTGGAAATCCGTCCCTATAAAGCTTTAATATCTTCTCCTGATCTTGAGCAAATACTTCGGCTGTTCGACCCTCGCTAATTTTTTTCAATGTATCATCTCCTACTTTGAAATCTCCCTGTGATTATGCTTCATATTAGGAATGCTGCTTGCTAACTTAAAAAAGCGAATCTATTACTATTTCTTATATATATCAAGTTCGTGATCCAGACCAAGACCCCTTTTCGAGGGGTCATTATTATTTTCAGGAGGGACATAAGAATGAGGGTTATCAAGATACGGCAGGACTTTGTCGTCCTGCGCTGCGCTGGAGCACTTCCGGTGCTTTCCTTAATCAGGTTGAGGACTACTTCAACCAACTAAGGGTTGAACATGAGGACGAAGCGGAGAAATTAAGTGTTAAACTCAGAAAAAAAGTATTAGACTGACTGGCGCTTCATTAAGCTAATTGGCAAATTAGTTTAAGATCAAGCGCGGAGAACCGTATCATAAGTAACGGCAAGTTTTTTCGGAAAATCTCGCAGAAGGCTTGGAAAGGCGCTTTGGTGTGCATGGTTTGGGATGGGCACGCTAGACTGCAAAGTCGGCGCAAACGGGCTTCTGCGAGATTTTTGGGGTCACTGAAGACCTTCGCCGACGTCGAGGAGTTTTTTAATCAGGCCAAACTTTCTCAGACGTTTTTGTCATCTTTTCGCCTACTCGGTTGTAGGCATAATGGGACGATGTGACTCAGGCTTTAAATAATGCTGCTACATTAGCTTCGTAATCTACTGACGCATACTCTGCATCATTATCGCCAGCTTCATGCTTGAGTTTTCCGTTCACGTAGAAATATGAGTAGATGCGTACTTTTTCTAGGTCTTTTCCTTCTCCTTGAGTAACAGACCATAAATAAGCAGATTTTGAGGTTACATTGTGAATATTGGATGCATACGTGGATATTTTGAAGTCGTCACCAGTACCTAATGGAGCGTCATTGCTCTCCGCAGCTATTGCTATCGACGTAGATAAAGCGAGGACACCTAATACAGTTGAAAGAGTAGCAGTTCTAAGAATCCGTTTCATACTAACCTCCAGATTATATCTCCGGATTATTATAATTTTACCAAAATAAGTTAAATCAAAGAATAGGTAGAATATACCTATTTTTATATGTTGATCTATATGAGTACCCCGGCTACGCATGGAAAAACTGCCCTGCCTTCCCGATGGGCAAATTTGAATCAGAATATTCACGGTATTTACAGAATCCTGTGGACAAAGCGGACAAGCCCAAACAAGTGCCCGTTGCCATTAAGTTGAATGGAGAGTTGCTCTCGGCTACTGGCTTCTTACAAGATGGCGTTTCTATGCTACCAGTCCGAACGGTAGCCAATACAGCAGGAACAGTGGAGTGGATTGATCAGACGAAGGACGTTCGTGTAAATGGTAAAGACCTAAATGAAAAGGTTGTGTCGGGTTCGGCTTCACTCCTGCTCGTGAGCTGGCTCCTATACTCGACCTACAAGTTGAGTAGGACGGTATCAGCGAGGAAGCACAGATGCATATTTTAAAAGCGATTGAATCGGTACTTCAATAAGAAAGTAGATTTGACCCAAAAAAGCAAATACATTTACTTACAAAAGTTTACACAAAGGGCGTTTTCAGCGAGTTAACGGAGTTATTTAGTATAATGGATAGAGCAGATCGGAACGTGCCAATTCACAGGCACGTTCATTTTTTTGCCTAAAAAACGAACGTACGCTCTTGTTTGGTGGCGATTTTGAGGTTGTGATTTTCAACTAATCGGAAAGTAGGTGAGCGTTTGACGAAAGAGGAATGCAGGACAATTCTGAGACGCATTGCTTGGAACCTGAACTACCGAGAGAGAAAGAGGCTGCGTAATGAATGCCCGATTCTGGACGACTTTGGCAGGCAGCAAAGAACGTTCGATAACGACAATAGCCTTTATGTGGAGGAACTGTTACAGCAACTACCCAATGAAAAGGAAAGGCACGTCATCCGCAAGATCGTATTGGAAGGCTTTACGGCAAGAGAGGTCGGAGAAGTGCTACACATTGGAGAAAGAGGCGTGAATCAATGCAAAAATCGGAGCCTAAAGAAACTACACAATTATCTAATCACGAATTCAGTCTAATGGACGAGCAAGCAAAAAATGGTGATAACGAGTCGTTACAAAGTGTTTTGGAAGAAATGCGACCTGAAATTACCTCTCTATCTGGTTTTCTTAAGCTTCCGAAAGAAGAGGGGATTCAAGAAATTATGGCGCAATTTATTGAGGAGATCAGAGGTTGAAAATCTTTTTTTAAATTTTTTAGAAAAGCTGTTCCGTTTTGTTCCTGTTTTTTTCCTAGATAGGTGAAAGCGACGATGACCGGTCAAAGAAAGTTGCTTATCACACAATAAGGGAGAAATGAAACATGGCATATCCATACGGTGAACCATTGGAAAATTACGATGAGTTAGAAGGTCGTGATAGTGTAGATTTACTAGCACGCATTATTTACGCTGAAGCGAGTACAGAATCAAAGGAAGGAAAACGAGGAGTTGCTTTCGTAATTCAGAATCGTAAAGAATTAGTGAGAAATAAGGCTCCGCATCATAAAGAATTTGGGAAAAAAGCCACTTTTGAGTCTGTGATTCTCCATCCTGGTCAGTTTAATGGTGCGGAATCCGATCAGATGCTGAAGCCAGTTCTTAAAAGTAAAGCTTGGAAAGACTCATTGGATATTGCGCAAAATCTGAGTGATCAAGATAATCCAATCGGAACCTGCCTATGGTTTAATGGTGTTAAAGTATTCCAAAAAAATACAACGTCCAACGAAAAGTATTACACAGGTTGGGGTGGCAAGGCCAAGATCGTAGAACGAGAAGATATTGGTGACCATGTATTTTTCCGAGTAGAAGGTTACTCCGTCACGAAGTAATTGGACAAGGCTGTACACGTGTGCAAGATGGCTACATGTGTACAGCCTGTTTCTTTGTGAAATTACAATTTCTCTTCAAAAATCTTCCCGTTAAATTGGAACATCTTTGCTTCAGTTTGCGAGTCAGGTTTTTTGATTTGCTTTTGCTCTATATCTTGTTTATAGGAGTTTGCGAAGTAGTGAAGGGTATCATTTTCTATGTGGTAAGTGCCTAATGTCACGGTTAGGATGCCTTGAAAGGAGGTGACTTTTTTCATTTCTCCTTCCCAAGCGATTACTACTTTTCCATTTTCGATGTACCATAGGTGCGCGGTTTCGACATGTATACCTGTTCCGCCAGAATGATCAATCGTTTTATAGATTCGTTTGCCATTGCTGGTACTATAGGGGATGAAATCATCCAGTTCATCAGGTTGTACTAGACCATCTTTTGGCACATGCCACTCTTCCTCAAATATCAGTTGATATTGTCCGTTTTGTTGATCAAAAACAAAGAAAGACCCTGTGTGAGCCCCTCCTGGCGCTGTGACTACAAGTTCCATTTCTTTGTCGTCATCTAGATTGAGTGTTTTGTAGTATAGAAAGTCCAAATAAAGCTCATTTTGAGAAGTGGCTTTGTTTTTACTTTGTTCCTTGATCCACTGCTTAACTTTGTCGGTAGTAATATTCGGACTTACGTTGTTTTTGACAGGAGGAGTGGCTATGGCTTGAGGTTGATTCGAAGCATTTATTGCTTGAGATGGAACTGAAAGTATGCTCGCAAGAGATAGGATTAGTCCAAGTGTGATCCCTTTTTTTATCACGGATTTGTCACCTCATAGAATTCTATTTCACTCAACTGTTAGACGTACAAAAACGGAAAAAGTTTCCTGTTCTTTAATTTTTGAGAAATTAGAGGGATACCACGAATCATAAAAATAGTACAGAATCCCTCCTTTGGAGCAATCTAGGGAGGGAATTTTCGTTTGTAACACTTTTGATATCAAAATGATACGAGAAAAGGACGGTACATCCTAAGCGCTTGGAGATGTTGTGTTTCGTGGAAAATGTAATCATTTTGTGAAACACTACAAGCTATTTCTAGCAATTGTAATAGGAGCTTTCATTTGGATAAGGTACCCAAATGAGAACTTTATATGAACTACACAATTCGACAGCATTCCCTGCAATGACTGTGTTAATCTACCAAGATAAGTTTTATTTTACCAATAAGGCCAAATTATGATTTGTAATTAACTAAGAGACAGCAACGATTTAGTCCTAAAGGAGGGGAAGTATGCTAGTTTTTCTTAATTGGTTACTATTCATTGTGCTATTAATTGGAAGTAGCATTCAACTATTTCTTGATTTGCTTATGGGCGCAGATATTCCAGTAGTACTATATAAAGGGGAGTTTATTCGGTTTATAAAGTATTCTGGCGTATTGTTTGCACTATTTATGGTTTTCTTATCGTTACAACGAAGAATCTCCATACTGATCATCAATACGTTTCTTCAAATCTTTATATTTGGTTGGTGGTTAATTAGCCTCGAATCATCAGTAGAATTGGAAACAAGAGTAGACGAGTTAATTTATAGCAGCCTAACGGGATTGGGTAGTACGCTAATAATAATTACTTATTCTCTTATTCTTTTAGTTAAATTACTGAAAGAAACCGGGAAAATCAAACTATAATGCTTTTAACCTTTATCGACTCGGCTTATCATTTGTTTTGGACATTCCTCATGTATTAAGCAGAAACAGGAATAATTCGGGACGTGCCAGTGTGGATCTGGCACGTTTATTTTTTGTTTGAGTAGCGAACGTACGATCTTGTTTTTGGGTTTTGTGGTTGTGAAACTCAACTAATTTAGAAAGTAGGTGAGCGTTTGACGAAAGAGGAATGCAGTACAATTTTGCGACGCATTGCCTAGAACTTGAACTATCGAGAAAGAAAGCGGCTGCGTTATCCGCAAGATCGTCCTAGAAGGCTTCATAGCAAAAGAGGCCGGAGAAAGCTTACAAATGGGGGAAAGAGGCGTAAATCAATGCAAAAATCGGAGTCTAAAGACACGACACAATTATGTAATCACACATTCAGTTTAATGGTCGACCGAGCAAAAAGTGGGGATAACGAAGCGTTAATAAGGGTTTTGGAAGAAATGCAACCTGAAATTGACTCCCTAGCTGGTTTTCTTAAGCTCCCGAAAGAAGAGGGAATTCAGGAGATTACGACACGGTTTATTGAGAAAATCAGGGGATGAAAAATTATTTCCGATTTTTTAAGTAAAGCTGTTCCGTTTTGCCCCTGTTTTTTTCCTAGATAGGTGAAAGTGATAATGGCCGGTCCAACACTGTCGCTTATCGCATTAAAAAGGACAAATGTAAAATGGCATACAATTATGGAGAACCATTGGAAAACATCGGAAAAGACGACTGGGATTTTAGAGAGTTTAAGGAAGAAATAGCGTTGACCTTTTAAAAGTTTGTCCGTTGAATTTGAATATAGCTGCTGTCTGTTTAATTTCGGGTTGAGCTTTTTTATCCTCCGTATTTATTTTGTAGGAATTAGAAAAGTAAAACAAATTATCTTCGTCTATATCGTAAGTTCCAATTTCTACGACATTGTTATTTTGGAAAGTAGATGTAAGTCTGATTTCTCCATTCCAAGCTACAGTAAATTTTCCGTTTTCTAGATACCACAAATATGCTGTACGAGAAGAGAGGCCTGACCCGCCATCAGCGACTATTGTTTGGTACAGCACTTTACCATCTATTTCAGCAACAGGTTCTTTCACTCCGATATCAGGAACAGACTCATCAAATCCACTATCAGCTACTCGCCACGGCTGTTCAGTGACCAACTTATATTGTTCTGCTGATTGTTTGTCAAAAATAAAAAAGTGACCCAGATGAGCGCCGCCTTCAATCGTAGCAATTACTTCTAATTCTGAATCATTGTCCACATTACTTAATTGGAAAGTGAGATTACGGAGATAGTATTCCTTCTCCTTGCCTTGTTCCCTGATCCACTGCTTAACTTTATCAGCAGTAATATCCTGACTTACTTGTTGAGGTTGATTCGAAACATTCGTTGCTTGTGATGAAATTGGAAGGAGTCCAGTAAGAGAGAGAATTAATCCAAGTGCAATGCCTTTTTTTATCACAGCGTGGTCACCTCGTTAGGATTCTATTTAACCTTTATGACGCAAAAAAACGGAAAAAGTTCCAAGTTAATGGGGATATAATCCATTACACAACGAATTGACTTTCTTTTTAAAAAAATCACAATTAAAGAAAGGGGGGAACGGAACACTGGAGGAAGCGTGGGGAGTTGTACGTGAAATCGACTCTATACGGAAACGATTCAGGTTGGTGAGTGACTGGGCAGCCGATTGGATCAACGTTAGAGGACCTCGTGAGTGAACGAAGTAATTTTATAAACAAAGCCGTCCCCCTATTTCAAGAGGGTACGGCTTTGTTATTACTCAAACTTGTCGTTGTCAAAACACATTACAGAAAAGGTACCATCCAAATTTTCATCTGATGAAAATGCAATTAAATGATTATCAGCACCCCATCCCTCATTAGGGTCAACATAAAATGATTTAGATTCCCCTTTTTTTACTGATCCTGACATCACTATGTCGTCAAAGTGCGTATTTTTAACTGTAAACGTGAGTTTAGCTTTTCCATTATTTTTTATCCACACTTTCCCATAAGCGAAACCATTAGGAACGCTGAAACCATAACTAACATTCTTTTCATCAGTAGGCAACGTCCCATTTTTAATTCCAGGTCTTTTTCCGTGAGGTTCGAAAGCTCCAGCTTTGCTGGATTCAACTTTACTAATCACATGGCTTGTTTCAGCAGAATCATTTGAAGCCATAACACCAGCCCAAATAGATAGACTGCTAAGTAAGAGAGCTGTTGCAATTGTACCTTTAATAGCTTTCTTCACAAAAAGACCTCCGTCGCAATTAATTAGACTAGTGTCATACACGACTGTAATTATAATATAAGGAAACAAATGGAATATACGCTTTTTCTGAAAAAAACAAAACGAATAAGTAAACCAGATTGATGTAATTTCTTGAGTGATTTGGAGACGGGTTTGAAAGGTGGAACAGTGAAAGCACAAATTGAATGTCTTCGAAAAACTATGACCCGTATCTGTAAAAAGCAGAGACTGGTCTTTTGTTTATTTTTGGCAGGGCAAAATAGCCACACTTTCCGATATTTACAAAAGAATGGTATTATCATTAATGGAAAACTGTTGCAGATATACCACAACATAGAGAGAAAGAGAAGGTGCATTCACACGAGAATTAAAGAGATTGATTATCTAAGGGCTATCAGTGCTATTGCAGTAATCTCAATCCATGTAACAGCGGGTTATGTAGAAACTAGTGTTATGGCGTTTGCTTGGAATCAGGTAGCGCGTTTCGCTGTACCAATGTTTATTCTACTTTCAGGGTTAAGTCTTGCCTTAAGTGACCGGGGGAGTATAGGGAAAAGAGAGTTTTTTAAAAGGCGGTTTAATAAGATCTTACTACCGTATTTGATCTGGAGCATCCTTTACTTTACCTATGCCCAGCGATATAATTTTGGATCAGCCGAACCCTGGGTTCTTTTAACAACGCTAGGGGAGCATATGGTGAAAGGTACGGCTTACGTTCACCTATATTTCTTGGTGATCATGTGCCAACTCTATCTAATATATCCGTTCTTGAGGAGTCTTCTACGGACGAAGACGAGTTGGACGCTAACCGTTTCGTTTATATCGACCTTGGTCATGCACATGGCAATTTATTTACATGCCAACCAACTCATCGTACTCCCTAGCATCAAGGTACCTTATGTTATTCTTTTTCCTGTATGGGTGTTTTACTTCGTTTTGGGAATGTTCGTGGCAATGAGATTTAATGAAATCTCAGCATTTGTCGGAAAGCTGACGCTCTGGCAAACTTTTGTACCATGGCTGGCCTCTCTGATCGTATTGGTGGTCGATAGTAAATGGACGGACACTTTTGACTCCTCAGCTAAGCCGAGCACTTTGTTGTACACGGTTGTAAGCGGGGTGTTTATGTACAGGTTGTCAACAAGCATGACTGGTTGGCCGAGGAAGGTATTACACTCGGTCTGTTGGTTCTCTACCCATTCCTTTTTCATTTACCTGATCCATCCTTTGATCATCAGTCAATTGCTTCGCTTCAAAGGATTGAGAGTAGGAGATTCAGGAATGGTAATGTTATTTATACTTACGATTGCATGTTCCTGTGTCCTTGCCTATATAAGCAGTCGGTTTAAATTCGTCCATTTGTTCGGGGGAGTCTACATCAGACCAAAGCTGAGAAAAGAAATGGATAAAAAGGTAGATTATCCAAATTAAGAAGCCGTTGTAGATTATTGCGAATATCCCTTTCCTGGACATTACATTTTGCGTCGCATTATTTTACAATATTTTTAAGCAATTACCATTATTATGATGAAGAGAACATTGATTTGAGGTGATATTATCAGAAAAATTCTATTGGTTATTGTTCTTGGACTGTTAGCATTCAGTTTTTTCGATCTTGATGTTAGCCTGGGAATAAGTAAAAAGATTTCTGTAGGCCTCACAGTTGCGTTGGTTTTTTGGATGACTTATTTGGATTATAAGAATGGAGGAAAGACAGGCCGCATGCCCGGTGGAAACTGACCGAGCATGCGGCCTTTTCTACGTGTCCGAACTAGGACAACTGATCCGTAATTCCGATGTGACTGCTAATCCCGCCGTCCATGGTGATGCTCGCTCCATTGATGTACCCGCTATGTGGTCCGACGAGATGATAAATCATCTGGGCGATTTCCATCGGTTGAGCTACGCGTTTCACCGGGCTTTTGGCGATGACCCGATTCATGTAATCCGAAATATCCTCCGGACGTACGCCCATCGCGGTATCCACATACCCCGGACAGATGGCATTGCAAGTAATCCCGTGCTCTCCCCATTCCGCAGCAATTGTTTTCGTATAGCCGATCATGCCGTGTTTTGAAGCGACGTAGGTGGATGAATGTGCGGAGCCTAGCAAGCCCTGAATGGATGCGATGTTTACGATCCGCCCGTAGTTTCTTTCTTTCATTTTGGGCAACAGGTTTCTACAAAATAGGAATACACTCTTTAAGTTGGTACTCATGATCCAATCCCACTCTTCATCGGAGACTTCGTCCACCCGGTGGAATGGACCGCCAACTCCTGCATTGTTGACCAAGATGGTGATATCTCCGAAATGCGATTCTACTAGCTGGATGGCATCTTCAACTTCCGCTCGTTGACCGACATCACAGCGAATGGCCAAGGCCTGACCCCCTGCTTGATTCATTTCTTGGGCGACTAACCGTGCCTTTTCCTCTAGTACATCAAGAACAGCGACACGGACCTCATGCTGAGCCAAAAGCTTTGCTGCTGCGGCCCCGATTCCATTGCCTGCTCCTGTGATGATTGCTACTTGCTGCATTTGTGAACTCTCCTTATTCATCTGTCATTTAGAGAACGCCTTTAGGAGGAAGGATTTTGACTTCATCGATTCGAACGTGGAGGGGACGGGAGGCGATATCTAACACGGTATCTGCCACATCTTTTGGTACGAGCATCGCACTCGGATCAAAAAAATGCCGGCCTTCCGTCATATTTGTATGAACGGCACCGGGAAAAATGGTAGAGACTCTTACATTGTCGTTTTTCCATTCTTCATTGCAAATTTGGGAAAAGCCTTGGACGGCAAATTTCGAAGCACCATAAACGCCGTTTTCCGCAATGGGAATATAACCTGAGACACTAGATATATTGATGATACGGCCTCCGTGTGCTTTCATTACCTTGTATCCTTCGCGGCTGCAAAGAAAGAGTCCGGTTACATTGGTGCGGAAAACATTCTCCCATTCATCTACGCTTGTTTGTTCAACAGGCTTAAATACGCCGACGCCTGCATTGTTAACGAGGACATCGAGACGTCCGTATAACCTTTGTACTTGCGCAAATAAGGTAAGGACACTTTGCTCGTCAGTCACGTCTAGCTGTACATTCGTCACACTTCCCGGTTCAGCGTGTGCAATTTCGTTCGGATGAGGCGCGGTTCGAGAGGTTGCCCAAACGATCGCTCCTTCTTTTGCCAGAGCATTTGCCATCTCAAGGCCCAATCCTCGACTAGCTCCTGTGATGACCACGACTTTATTCAGTAGTTTCATGTGTACCTCCGTATATGAACGTTTAGTCCAATAACTGGGTTTACTAAACGATTTTTAATGGTATAAAACTTTGTCCCTACCAACAAGCGCCATAGGAATGAATTTCGGTAAAAGTAGTAGGAATTTATTTGGCAGGAACTAGGTATTTAATCGTGGAAAGCTTTATTAGTAAACCTAATTCATCCTGGGAGGTTCTCACTATGGAAAAGCATGCGGCTGTTATTGGATCAGGTGTTATGGGACATGGAATCGCGCAGCTATTCGCATTGGCTGGATTTCGTGTTTCTCTTTACGACTTGCAAGAAGAGTTTTTGTTGAAAGCGAGAGCTAGCATCGAGCACAGTCTTTCTCTACTGGTAGCAGAGGGAGTGATTGCAGACCAGTCTAGAGTAGCGGCGCTCGAACATATCGTCCTGACCACGGATTTGCAAGCGGCAGTATCTGCTGCAGAAATCATCACAGAAGCAATACCAGAAGTCATCGAGCTAAAATGGGAGCTGTTTGAAAAGCTGGAGCATTACGCGAGGCCAGATGCGATTATTGCTTCCAATACGTCTACCTTTTCGATTGCGCGACTGATCGAAAAAACAACCACACCTCAACGGTTTATCATTACACATTTTTTCAATCCTGCTCAATTGGTTCCACTAGTCGAGGTAGTCAGGCACGAGAGGACAGCGGAGGAAGTGGTTCACAAGACGATACAGCTGATGGAAGAGATCGGGAAGTCTCCGGTTTTGTTGAAAAAGGACGTGCCGGGCTTTATCGCAAATCGGCTGCAAACAGCCTTGATGAGAGAAGCTTTTCATTTGCTCGCAGAAGGTGTGGCAGATGCAGCCCAGATCGATTCGGTGATGAAGAACGGAATTGGCTTTCGTTGGGCTTTTGTCGGGCCTATTGAGACGGCAGATTTTGGCGGACTCGATACGTGGAAACGCGTGATGGATAACCTGGCGCCAGAGCTGGATGGCTCGGCAAAAGCACCCGCTATCATTGAAGAACGAGTAACGGAAGGCAATCTCGGTACTAAGACCGGAGCAGGTATTTACTCGTATAAGGATACGGCTGTCACAGAAACGCTGCGTGTACGTGACGAACAGTTTATCCGCTTGGGGAAAATGAAACGCGGTTGAAGTCACTTATAGATAAATACTTGATTCGTAAAACTTTCACTACATAATCATTCATTCCTAGCCGATATTAGTTTTGGGTTATGCCAAGGTAAAAATTTCCCCAATACAACCTAGAAAGTAGTTGAGAATGAGTGAGAGGTCGCTTAATAAATTGGAGTAGAAGCTTTAAAACGAGGTTAATTGCATCCTTCCTGTTGATTCTGCTTGTTCCTACTATTGTCGTTGGAACACTGGCTTCCAGTCAGGCGAAACAAGAAATGGAAAAGGAGATCTTGAACAGCGCCAAAGAAAATGTAGAGCTGGTCAATTCGATTGTAACGAGTACCTTTAAGCCCAAGTTGGACACCATTGAGTTTTTAGCCAAAACCGTTAACAAAAGCATGTATCCCACTAAAGACAGTGCAGCGCTCGTCATGCCACATCTGGATATTTATAGTGGAATGCTTGCGGATACGAATGGCATTGCTTTGGGGACGGTGGACGGACAGTATTATCAATCCCCGAAGGTAGCGGTAAAGGCAGGTTTTGATCCGCGAACGAGAGAATGGTACAAAAATGCGATGGAAAATAAGGGGAAGGCTGTCATTACGGAGCCGTATGTCTCAGCAGCATCAGGCAAAGTCCTCGTTACCATTTCCAAAACGACGGATGATGGATCAGGTGTGGTCGGCATTGTGATGGGAGTCGAGCAGATCAAAGGTCTGGCGGATATGGTCAGTATCGGAAGCGACGGGTATGTCATGATTTTGGACAGCCACAAGAAGTTCGTTGTTCATCCAAAAAAAGAATCTGGCACTGTAGCTGAAGAAAGTTATTTTGAAAAATTGTATGAAGGTGCATCGGGAAACTTCAATTACGACGAGCAAGGCAACGAACAAGAAGTGCACTACACAACGAATGAGCTGACTGGCTGGAAAATTGCTGGGAAGCTGGATCGTTCGGAGATACAAAACTCTGTACAGCCTATCTTCACCTTTACATATTCGACAATCGCCATTTGCTTGCTTGTAGGAGGGCTGATCGTAACGGTTGTACTGCGCTCGATTATCCGATCCCTTAAAGAGGTCAAGGTACATGCAGTGAAAGTGAGTGAGGGTATACTGACGGAGCCCCTCCAGGTTCGTTCCAATGACGAGATTGGTGAGCTGAGCCGCGCGTTCAATACGATGCAGGACAACCTGCGCACACTCATTTCAAATGTAGAGACAAGAGCAGAACAAGTGGCCGCTTCGTCTGAGCAATTAACCGCGAGTGCACAGCAGACGAGCATCGCCACTGAGCATGTTGCCACAGCCGTGCAAGAAGTTGCTGGTGGCGTAGAAAAGCAAACGTATGGAATTGACCAGAATGTCCACTCACTCCAAAATATTTCAGACGGCGTAGCGCAAATTGTGGAGAGTGTACATGGATTGACGGATATTGCTGAGCAAACAACCATTCACGCTGGTGAAGGAGGCGAATCGGTTCAGAAGGTGATGGGCCAGATGAACTCGATTCACGCATCTGTGGAACAGCTCAATCAGATGGTCTATTCCCTTTCTGAACGCTCCAGAGACATTGTCGCTTTCTCTGAAGTGATCAGTGGAATTTCACAGCAAACCAACCTGCTTGCATTAAATGCAGCGATCGAAGCCGCGCGGGCTGGCGAGCATGGTAGAGGATTTGCGGTCGTAGCAACGGAGGTAAGGCTATTGGCAGAGCAATCGCAGGAATCGGCCAAGCAAATCTCCGACCTCATCGTAGAAATTCAACGGGATACGCAAGAATCCGTTGAGACCATGGAGAAAGTCAGACGCGATGTTTCGGAAGGCTTGCGAATTTCCAAAGGTACCATTGATAAATTCGAGGAAATTTTGACAAGCACGAAACAAACGAATCCGCGTATCGAGGAGGTCTCATCGATTGCTCAACAAATCGTGGCAACTGTTTCGCAAGTGAAGGTGACAGCGAACGAGTTGGCGATGATTGCAAAAGGCAATGCAGAAACCGCAGAGGAAGTAGCCGCTTCGACAGAAGAGCAGCTCGCATCGATGCAAGAAGTATCCGCGTCTGCCCAATCTCTGTCATCGTTGGCAGAAGAGCTGAATGCGATGATCAACAAATTTCGCTACTAAATAGTCAACCAATACCGACCGTCCTGTCTATGATACATGAGCAGGGCGGTTTTTTTTTTTTTCTATGGCCTCAGGGGTGGTATAATTCCTGCTTTTTTTATCGATTACAGTTCTATACTTCATTAACCTTCCTTCGTTACCGATATAAAAAAATTAGGACTTCACCAACAAGAAAAGTTTATCCAAATACAACTTAGAAAGAAGATGAGATGAAGTGAAAATTAACCTTAGGAATTGGCTTCGAAGCTATCGAACCAAACTCATCATCACATTTCTCTTGATTCTGTTAGTCCCTTCCCTTGTCGTTGGAAGCCTGGCTTATCATCAAGCGAAACAAGAAATTGACAAACAAATCATGGATAGCGCCAACGAAAACGTCGATTTGGTCAACTCCATCGTCAGCAGTACGTTTGAGGGCAAAAAGAAGGATGCTGACTATTTGGCAAAAGATATCACACCTAGCGTGAAATCAGCTAATGTTCAAAAAGAATTCCTGCATCATTTAGATATGTATATGGGTATGCATGCGGATGTGGCCAGTATCAGTTTGGGAACGGCTGACGGCCAGTATTTCCGCGCTCCTAAGCAAGAAGTACAGGCAGGTTTTGATCCGCGGACGAGAGACTGGTACAAGAGAGCGATGGAGAGCAAGGGGACGGTCGTCGTTACGGAGCCATATATTTCGGCGGTATCAGGTGAGGTTTTAGTAGCGGTAGCAAGAACAACAGAAGATGGCGCTGGGGTTATCTGCATTACAGTTGGGATTGAAGAGATCAAACAACTGGCAAACTCAGTCAGCATCGGTTCGGATGGAGATGTCATTGTAGTGGACAGCAATAGGAAGTATGTCGTCCACCCGGAAAATCAGGCAGGAACAGTGGCACAAGATAGTTTTTACGACAACTTGTACCAAGGAGAAACAGGTCAATTCAATTACGAGGAGCAAAGCATCCCGAAACAGATATACTATGTGACGAATCCGACTACTGGCTGGAAAATTGCCGGTTCGATGTACTTGTCAGAGGTTGAGGATGCTACACAGCCGATTTTCGCGCAAACGTTTTGGACGATTACGATCTGCTTGCTGCTGGGAGGATTCATTGTAGCAGCTGTACTGCGTTCCCTTCTCCATTCCATCCAGGAAGTGAAGGTACATGCGGTCAGAGTGAGCCAAGGTAATTTGACTGACCCGATTCAAGTACGGTCAACTGATGAAATCGGCCAGCTCGGCCATGCGTTTAACACGATGCAGGATAACCTGCGGGCGCTCATTTCTGATGTCGAGACTAGAGCAGAGCAAGTAGCAGCATCTTCGGAGCAATTGACTGCGAGCGCACAGCAGACGAGCATTGCAACCGAGCATGTAACGACTGCTGTTCAGGAGGTAGCTGGTAGCGCGGAACAACAAACGAGCGGAATCGACCAAAATGTTCGCTCATTGCATGACATTTCGGAAGGGGTCACACGGATTGTAGAGAGTGTCAATGTGTTGTCGGATACTGCTCAGCAAACGACGGTTCAGGCGGAAGAAGGAGGCAACTTTGTCGCACAGGTCATGAGTCAAATGAAGTCGATTCACGGATCGGTAGAACAGTCTGATCGCATGACCAAATCCCTCTATGATCGTTCGAAAGAAATTGGCACGATCTCGGATGTCATTAGCGGGATTGCCCAGCAGACGAACTTGCTGGCATTGAATGCAGCGATTGAAGCGGCGCGGGCTGGTGAGCATGGCAAAGGCTTTGCAGTTGTAGCTACAGAGGTGCGACTGTTGGCTGAGCAATCACAATTGTCGGCTAAGCAAATTTCTGAATTGATCACTGAGATTCAACAAGAAACCAAGCAATCCGTTGACAACATGGAAAAAGTCAGACTGGATGTTGAAGCAGGATTGAACGTTTCGGAGGAGACGATTCACAAGTTTGAAGGCATCATGGAAAGCACCAGACTGACCAATCCACATATCGCAGAGGTTTCCTTGATCGCACAGCAAATCTTGGCTGCTGTTCAGGAAGTAACCGCGACAGCCAATGTGCTCGTCACCATCGCGAAAAGCAATGCCGAAACGGCCGAGGAAGTAGCAGCTTCTACTGAGGAGCAGCTCGCCTCGATGCAAGAGATTTCTTCCTCCGCTCACTCCTTGTCGTCATTGGCGGAAGAGCTGAAAGTAATGCTCAAAAAGTTTACCTATTAACCTGTATTCTTAAACAAACGAAGCGCCCTGTCTCCAGGCATACGAGCAGGGCGCTTTTCCGTGATTAAGTATTTTGGGGAATTCCTAATTATGGTAATATGAAGTGCCTACCAATTCGAGAAAAAAGGAATCGTATGTCAGAGGGGAAAAAGAAGCAATGGAACTCAGGCGAAACGAATCGATTGTGAAAGAGAATATAGCCGTCAGCCTATTCAGAGGGATCGAAGTAGTAAGTGGGAGGTTAACGATTACGAGTGATAGACTCTATTTTCAACCACACAGTCTCCATATTCAAAAACAACCTCTCGAATTAAACTTGAAAGACATTGCGGCAGTTGAAAAACGGAATACGCTGTTCATGATCCCAAACGGAATGAAAATAAAGATGAATAACGGACAAGACCATACATTTTTGGGATGGAAACGAGCGGAGATCATGGGCAGTATTCAGGATACAAAAAAGGAGCAAAAAATGACGGTGATTATTAAGACGAGGTAGTGATCCTTCAATGAAAAGCGCCCTGCCACAAGTAATACTGAGCAGGGCGCTTCCCACATTTTACAAATTCCTTGCAATGTGTGGTTTGCTATAATGACTGGTACCCCCACCGCCAACCAATACTCTTCCACCTTGTCTGAAGATGAGCAATTTCCTAGATCCATCTGAGAGCAGTACAGTGACTTTTGCCCGATTCGCTGTTGCAATATAAATAACGTAACCACTTCTGGAGATTACCGTACGCCAGTTGCGATCGAATTCAGAGCGCAGAACGCGATTGGAATACACTTGGTTTTCCACGCGTCTCGCGGTGATTCTTTTGTTTTTCATCGAGTCTAAACACCTCCTGTCAATCTATCCTATTCATGGGAGAGAAAAAGGAGTGGACAAGAGTTGTAGGCAATTTTACTATTTTCGTTGCAACAATGTAGGAAGCGTTCTATGATAACACCAAGGACGTTATTCAACGTAAAAAAGGAGTGAAAGACAATGGCAAAAAGCGTAGCACGCAAGCAACGGGAAAAGCTGGCTCGTGAAGGCAAAAGAAACCCAGAGCTCAACAGAAGCATTTTCGCTTTTGCTGACATGAGACAACGGACGACGAAGACCAGAGCAGAAAAACTGAATCAACAGAAGCACAAAAGGTCGTTATCCTACCAAAGTGATGATGGCCTTTTTTATTTTGAAAGGAAAATAAGGAAATTGGAACTTGATCCAATAAAAAGCAATTTACATAGAATATGGACATATCAAATATTCTCAAAAATAAAGTCTGGTGATAAAATTGATTTATCTGGAAAATATGAAAAAAGATGTAGAAGGTAGTGGGTGATTCTGAATGAAGGTTAAAGAAGAAGGGCGATCGTGTACAACTTTGGGAGAACTAATAAAGAATTACCGGGAACAAGCAGGAATAACACTTTCAGAGCTAGCAAGGAAGGCTGGAATTAGTAAGGCAGCGATTTCCAGGATTGAAAGAGAGCGGACTAAACGACCGCAATTTACAACGATTAAACCAATTGCCGACATATTGGGAATCTCGCTTATGGAGCTTATGGAGCAATATATTGAAGTAGAAAAGCGACCTGATGTACTGCAAGAACTACTTTTAGAAGCAGTTTCAATGTCGGATAATCGGTTAGTTTCGAAAGTTGCTGACAAGTTCCTCGAATCCCCCTGCGAAGAAACTGAAACTACGCTAGAACGCTTATTCGATCTGACAGGTTCCATAATAGATGAGACGGCTAGACTGTCGTTGTACAAGACCATTATTTCATACGCAAGATACCGTGGCGTTCAGCAATACTTGGCAAAAGGATTATTACAACAATACTTGATTGAGCGAATGGATTTAGGGACATTGGAAGAATCATTTAAGATCGGAGAAGAAATTCTGCACTACACACAATTTCTGTCGCGTGAAGAAAAGGTTATATATTATTATCGAATGGCACTCCACGCTCATAATATAAAGAAATACAAACAATGCATAGAACTCGGGAATATTGGTCATAGAGAAGATACTACACAGAACGAGTTAAAAGAGAGAGTTGCTTTAGCTATCTGTAATTCCTACTCACGATTGGGTGATCTTATAGGATTAGAAGAACATCTTGACCGGTATGAGAAATTAGGATATGCCTTTATTATTGAGCGATTAAAATATTTTCGGGCTATCATTCTTTCTAAATCTGAAAGGTATGATAAAGCAATTCCATTGCTGAAAGAATGTCTGGAAGAAGCAACGGACAACAACCGTTTAAACAGGGTCAATGACTTACTAGAGGCATTGCTTAAAATAAATGATGTAAATTCCATTCAACAAATTATAGAACAAGAGGAGGAAGATCTACATATTCAACCGACTACACCCTACAAGTATTCTGAATTAGGGAAATACTATAAATGCAAAGGGGCATTTCTTGTTAAGAGTGGATTATTTGACGATGGGATCGAAAAATATCTTAAAGCTATGTATTTTTTCAGTAAAATTAACGCAACAGCAGATATAATAAAATGTTCTGAAGCTATTTGTATACATTACTTCACCCAGGAGAAAGAAATGAAGCCGGAGGTTCTCAAAAAACTTGGGGAAGTATATAATATAGTAAATAAAGGGAATACAAAGGAGTGTTGACAAGTGAGGAAATATATAGGGATAATCACAGCTCTTTCATTGGTATTATTTAACTCTCTTTTCGCAGTTCCTGAAAATATAATTCAAAATAACTATGCGCTTTTTCTATCAAAAGGAAAAATAAAGCAATATCATGATGACCCAGGACATTAACTAAAAGTTAAATGGGAATTGTCGAACGCTAAAAAGGCGTTCTTTTTTTTTTGGGGAGACAAATGACTTGATGTCGTATTTTGTACGAAAATGGCGAATGTATTAACTTTACTTTATTTTCCAGAAACACGTAACAAGGGATAGACTTAACATGTAAAAGATAAATAGTAAATTTCTGGAGATGGGTAAAATGGTAAAAAAAGTAGCAACTGATTACGCTATCCATTCAATCAAACAGAAAATCGAAGTATTGCGCGTACAACTCCATGAACTCGTTAAGGAAAAAGGACTAAAAGATGAAGCTGTTGTCAAGCTAAGTCAAGAGTTGGATTTGCACATTGTAGATTGGCAACGAATGTCGTTGTCCGAACCAAGGCAGGAAAAAAGAAAGAGGGTGCGAGTGAAAAAAGGTGGTTGTGCAAAATGCATTCAACAAAAAAAACGCTACTTCATACGTTGCAGTCGCATATTAAGCAGAGGCAAATGATACTTCAGCAATATGTAGTGCAAGACAAAGAAATAGGGAAGTATCAAGAGGGGGTAAATAATAATAAAGGCAATTTAATACATCAGGCTCAATGTTGGGAAGCTTTATTTATGATAAAGAAAATGGAGGGATAAATGAATATGGTAGCTTTATTGAGCACTTTAACAATCTTTATTTTTGCAGCTATTATATACAGCCTGCCAATTTCAATTTATTTTAAAGTTGTTTTGTACATTGCTTTAGTAATTTTCATAGGACTTGACGGGCATAAAAAACTAATTAATTTGTATAATGACAAAGTTATGTTTAAGAAATTCCAAATACTTATTGTCATGCTCTTTATTCTGATGTTAGGATTAACGGTACTTTGTGATTATTTGAGTGCTTATTATCAACATCTAAGTAAGCGTCAAGAAGCCGTTGATATATCAATAGATACAATAGACAATTTTACACCCACTACACTTACATAAAAAACAGTACTGGCTAAACTAGTATGGTGTTAGTGAAGTTAAATAAACTAAAGATTAGCTGGTATTCATCATTCGGAAAAGTTCGTTTGTTTTTTGTGTATCTGTCTATGTAACATAGTAATATTTTAATTTGAAAAAGCTAAACCTTACTCAATTCATATAATATGGAGTAAGGTTATTTTACATATTCAAAGGTGGTGGTAGATTGAAAAATCGAAAATGGCTTTTTGTCATCCTGTTTCTCAGCGCACTTGGAATTGGCAGTGCGGGCATGGGTATCTCGCAAATCGAAGACTCGATCAAAGCCCAGCAAGTAACTTCTATTCTTACCACTATGGAAAATACAGCATTAGACTCGAAAGATGCGAGTTGGCTCGAAAAATCGGAAGACAGATCTTTTGAATACCTCGTTCATGATGGATATTATTACGTTCCGATTGAAGAGGAGCTAACTGAAACCAATCTGGATAGCAGACTTGGGGTAGTCAACAGAATAGGCGAATGGGAGGAGTTCAAAGAGGGCGATACTCCCTTCTACGTCCCGGGCAGTACATACTACACGATAAAAGGCATACCAGATAAGAACAAAATCGCAATTGAAATCGTCAGGAAAGAAAGCAAAAAATATCAGGTGCTGGACAAAGGTCATCCCGTACCAAAGTGAGGCATGGCATCTATGAATAACACTATTAACCCAGAATGCGCAAGAGCCATTCAACATCTCCTTCAACTGAAGGACCCAAAACGCGAAGACTTTTTGGCGCTGAAAACGTACGGAAATGACCGCTATTCGGCAATGGGGTGGGAGGAGCTACAGTCGTACATCAATGAAAAGACCGTCATCATTGTCGAGCAGTTTGAAAATGAACAAAACATTATGTCCGCCCTGCGTTGGGTAGCGAGAGGATTGCCGGTTTGGCTAGCGATTCGAAAAGTGCGAGCGGATTATTCTGTGTATGGATACAAGAAGTAGCCTGTCTTCGAAAGGCAGGTTTTTTTAGTCCCAAACAAGCGCTTTTTCGGTATGAGTACCTAAGTAACGATTCGTAATGCTAAGGGGCTTTCATGACGGTTTTTTAGCATTTTACTTTTGATATCTTGCTTCTGTATTTACTATTCGTTTGAATTCGGTCAATATAGAGTACGAATGGTCTATATGAAGGAAAATGTGCTACTATAACCACAGGAGGTATGCGATGGATGAGGTTGACCTGAGAATTGTTCAATTGCTCGAGGAAAACGGAAGGATATCTCATGAGGAAATCAGCAAGCTGCTGCACATCTCGCGACCGGCTGTCCACCAGCGGGTTGCCAAGCTCGAAAAGAATGGGGTTATCAAGGGATACCGTGGCATCATTGACTGGAGAAAATTGGAGCAAAGGCTGAAGGTATTGATCTTCGTCAAAGCAAGATGTCAGGATTTCAAAGAAATCACAGCAAAGATTATGAATGTTGAAGTACCGAACGTGACCATCATTGAATGCCAGCGGCTCGCGGGAGAGTGGTGTATGATGCTAAAAGTACGTGCGATGGCACCGGAAGATATCACCAATCTGATCGATGAAATGGTCCGGTATGACGAAATACTGGAAACCTCCACGACCTTCATCTTGTCAACGATCTACGAGGATGGAAGGAAAGACATTTGAAAGCCAGGGTGGAAATACAATGACAGGAAAAAAAGATTCAAAATTATTTGTCGTTACGATTGCGTTGCTAGCGGTCTACCTATTTTGGGGAGGCACTTATCTTGGAATGAAGATCGCCATTGAGTCGATGCCACCCTTTATTATGGCGGGGGCGCGATTTTTTCTGGCGGGATCGATCCTGTTTTTGATCGGGCGTTGGAAAGGGGCAGAGCTGCCCAGTGCAGCAGAATGGAGAGGGGCTGGAATAGTTGGGGCGTTGCTGCTTCTCGGTGGTAATGGTGTAGTTGCATGGGCACAGCTCAAGGTACCGTCAGCAATCGCGTCCTTGCTAATCGCTACGGTTCCAGTATGGATTCTCGTTTTCAATTGGTTCGGTGGCAGCAAGCAAAAGCCCACAGCTGGAGTCTTGGGAGGAATCCTGTTTGGGTTGGCGGGGATCGCTGTGCTGGTTGTCCATCCCGGGGGCACAGGCAATCAAGGAATCGATACGATCGGAATCGTGGCGCTCCTATTTGCTTCGATCTGCTGGTCAGTGGGATCGCTGTATTCGCGCTATGCAAAGCTCCCAGCATCACCTGTAATGGCGACGGCCTTGCAAATGATCATCGGAGGAATTTTGCTGGGGATCGCGTCGCTGTTTCTCGACGATTGGACGAGGCTGCATATAACAGAGATTACCCTGCGTTCCTGGATTGCTTTTGGCTATTTAGTTGGATTTGGTTCCATTGTCGCCTATACGGCGTACATTTGGCTTTTGAAAAATGCAGAGCCTGCTCTGGTCTCCACGTACGCTTATGTGAACCCGATTGTCGCTGTATTTCTAGGCTGGCTAATCGCTGATGAACAATTGACGAGCCAAACCTTGATTGCTGCTGTCATGATCATCGCAGCTGTTGCCATCATCACGATGTTTCGGGGAAAGAGTCCAGGTGCGACACAATCGGCAGCAAGAAAAGAAAAAGGGAAGCTTCAGGTTCATAAATGAAGCTTCCCCTTCTTTTTGCCATCAGGCATTATTTGGCTATTTTTTACGGAATCCAGCGGTATTTTCGTTCCGGACGTCCGACGGTTCCATAGAACGTCTCGACAGTTACTTCATTAATAGAGACGAAAAATTCGGGGTATCTGCGCACGGTCGAATGGCTCACGGACAAATCCTCTTGGAGGGGGAACGTGCGCGTTTATTCATCGAGACGACACGCCCTTGCATATCGACTGCTACCGTAGCATCGCGAATCGATTCTTGAATAGCTACTTTTTCCGTAAACAAAAATGAGATTTCTTCAGGCTCCAGACCAAAGATCAATCGCTTGACTCGTCTGGCAATGATAATAGCAGCAATAATTCCGATAATCAGTCTCGAAGGCATACCACCTTCGATGACAGAGCACGATGCTATAAATGCTTGAAAGCGTTTACTCCATTCATTATAACAATAAGGTTTTCACATTTGTGACACAAAGTAAATTTTCAACAATGCGATAAACAATAGGTTTATGAAAAAAGTTTTGACAAATTCTTTATAAAAAAATGAACAAAATATGAACAACAAGTGAATATTATGTTACAATAAGAGCATAAAACAAAAACGGTCACGCAAAAAATCTATGATGATAGGGGTTTTGTGTAATGAATAACGATCGAAAAGCAGCAGATGTATTAAGATGGATGGCTTGGACAGTACTATTCATCGGTGCTGTTATTATGGCTTTCACTGCAAGCGATTTCAGATCGCAGAACTTGCCGTTGATGGTGTCGATCGGATTTTTGATCGCTGGCATGAATATCTTCATTATGAGCACGGTGTTTCGCTTGATGACGCTAAAAAGAACGGATGCCTAAGTAAGTTAAAAAATAGTCCCATCGTACCTCTCATTTTCTTCATTATAATGAGAGGTTTTTTATTTATACGGAAATTTGCCGTCAGCCAAATAAGCTGGCGGTTTTTTTGTTTTTTTTATTAAAAGTGAAAAGAATCCTTGACAATTAGAATTGGGAATGATGACCAAGAATGGGTGTCAGGAATCATTAGAGGAGAATCCTAACAAGAATATGATCAACTCGTGAATGCTATGTGAACACTTTGTAACAGAAAAGCTACGAAATATTGAACGTCGTTAAAAACGAGTACAAAAGCTCGCAGACTCTGATAGTATGTATATGCGGCGAATAGTGAAGTTCACTTGTGTTAAAAAAGCTATTGTGAGGAACTCTCGAAAAGTGTGAAAGCACGTTAAAATAAAGAAGGTTTTCCAAAACCTCGTTCGAGACCTCTCCATAGAGAGTGACTGCACTATCGACATATGTGAGGCGACGTTCACCGAAAAGAACTGCGCTCTCAAAGTATTACATGCTCGTTGTTTGTGACTAGGAGGGATTAGGAGAATGAGCGGAGGAAAAATGCTGAGGCATATCCAGTTTTGGATCTTGGCAGTGTTGGGCACCGTTCTGCTGACAGGCTGTGGTAGCGAATACCTCGTCTTGAATCCAAAAGGACCTGTAGCAGAAACGCAGTACAATCTCATTATTATTTCCACGATATTGGTCGCTATCATTATCGTTCCGGTTATTGCGCTTACCGCTTTCATTGTATACCGTTATCGGGATACACCGGGCAATAAAGCAAGTTACAAGCCGGAGTGGGCACACAGTACAACCCTAGAGGTAATTTGGTGGATTATTCCTATCGTTATCGTTGCGTTGCTGGGTTACTTTACTGTCCGTGATGTTTATTTGTTAAAAGAGAACCCGAATAAAGAAGTTGCGCCTATAACCATTCAGGTTACGGCTTTGGACTGGAAATGGATGTTTACGTATCCAGAACAAAATATCGCAACTGTTAACCATCTGGAGATTCCAGCAGGCGTACCGATTCGCTTCCAGGTATCTGCTGATGCACCGATGAACTCTTTCTGGGTTCCAGAATTGGGTGGACAGATTTATGCGATGGCGGGAATGGCTACCGAACTTTATCTGCAAGCAGATGAACCAGGTACATTCGCTGGATTTAGCTCCAACTTCTCAGGTGAAGGTTTCGCCAAAATGCAGTTCGATGTAGTGGCAAAACCAAAAGATGAGTTCGATAAATGGGTAAAAGAAGTAAAAGGTACGACTCCAGCTATGACGAAGGCAGATTATGAAGAACTTCGCAAGCCTGGCGTGACAGATAAGTTTACGTACTCTGCATTCCCAGAAGGTATGTTTGAAGAGATCGTTGCGAAATATGGCCATGGTCACGATATGGACTATGTGATGGAGAAACTTCCTGCGCCTGCAGGTAACAAGTCTTCTAATGAGACTTCGCTAAATACGCATCAAAAGACTGAATCGCACAACATGCCTGGAATGAATCATTCCAGTATGAACCACTAGGCGAGAGGGAGGAGGAATAACACGTGTGGGAGAACATTAAGGATTTTGCATCCACGTTCTTTGTAACAGGTGACCCACTGATTTACGGTGCGGACGTATCGATTGTACTTTCTATGATTGCGATCGTATTCGTTCTGACTAAGTATAAAAAATGGGTTTGGCTATGGCGTGAATGGTTGACTACAGTTGACCATAAACGTATTGGTATTATGTATTTGATCGCATCGCTTCTGATGCTGTTCCGCGGTGGGGTTGACGCCCTGCTGATGCGTTTGCAACTGGCATTCCCGAACGTAGAGTTCCTGCACTCGGATCACTATAATGCCATCTTTACGACTCACGGTACGATCATGATTTTGTTCATGGCGATGCCGATGATGTTTGCCTTGTTTAACATGGTAGTACCGCTTCAACTCGGTGCTCGAGATGTAGCGTATCCGTTCTTGAACGCACTCAGCTTCTGGCTGTTTATGCTCGGTGCGATGTTGTTCAACCTTTCGTTCGTAATCGGGGGCTCCCCGGACGCTGGTTGGTTGTCTTACCCGCCACTGTCACAAAATGAATTCAGCCCTGGACCAGGTCAGAACTTCTATATATGGGGGATTCAAATCTCCGGTATCGGTAGTTTGGCGACAGGGATTAACTTTATCGTAACGATTCTCAAAATGCGTGCACCTGGCATGAAGCTTTCCAAAATGCCGTTGTTTAGCTGGTCCGTATTGTCCAGCTGCATTATGATTATCTTCGCTTTCCCAATTTTGACTGTAACATTGGCTCTGTTGTTCCTTGACCGTTTCGCAGGAGCCCACTTCTTCACAATGGACGGCGGCGGTAATCCGATGATGTACCTCAACCTCATCTGGATGTGGGGTCACCCTGAGGTATATATCGTAGTAGTACCAGCTTTCGGTATTTTCTCTGAGATCGTGGCTACATTCTCACGTAAAAAGATTTTCGGCTACAAATCAATGGTTTGGGCGATGATGATCATTGCCGTTGTATCGTTCTTTACATGGGCTCACCACTTCTTCACGATGGGTACGAGCGCAAGTGTTATCTCCTTCTTTGCGATATCAACGATGGTTGTTGGTATCCCGACCGGGGTTAAGGTCTTTAACTGGCTGTTTACAATGTACCGTGGTCGGATATCCTTTAAACAACCAATGCTGTGGACCATTGCCTTTATTCCGTGCTTCGTAATTGGTGGAGCGACAGGGGTAATGCTGGCAGTAGCTCCGGCAGACTATCAGTATCACAACAGCTACTTCTTGGTTGCCCACTTCCACCAAGTATTGATCGGTGGGGTAGTATTCGGTTACCTGGCTGGTATTTACTACTGGTGGCCAAAACTGTTCGGTTTCAAGCTCGACGAGAAACTGGGCAAATGGGGCTTCTGGTTCTGGAATATTGGTTTCTACGTGTGCTTTATGCCGCAATACGCGCTCGGTTTCATGGGTATGACTCGCCGTTACTACACGTACGGTTGGGACCGCGGCTGGGCAGATATGAACCTCGTATCCACTGTTGGGGCATTCATGATGGGTATCGGTTTCATCTTCCAAGTATGGCAAATCGCTTACAGCATCAAGAATGGTGAGCGCGACACGACAGGCGATCCATGGAATGGTCGTACGCTGGAGTGGTCGATTCCGTCACCTGCACCGTTCTACAACTTTGCTGTTGTTCCACAAGTGAAAGAAATGGATGACTGGTGGGCAACAAAAGAAGCAAAAGCAAATGGCACCTATAAAGAACAACCGGCCAAACTGGAGCCGATTCATATGCCGAAGAACTCTGGAATTCCGTTTATCATGGCGAACTTCTGGTTCTTGGTAGGTTTTGGTTTCACATTTGGATGGGTTTGGATGGCCGTTATTGGATTCATTGGAGTATTCGCATGCATGTGGGCACGCTCCTTCCAATACGACACGGATTATTACGTACCGGTGGAGGAAGTGCGTCGCACTGAGGCTTCACTGGGGAGGGTGGTGTAACGATGGCTACGAATCATGACCATGGTCACGGCCACGACCACGACCATCATGAAGAGCATGAGCAACTTAAGGTTCTCGGTTTTTGGATTTTCGTTGTAACAGACTGCGTGCTGTTCGGTACGTTGTTTGCAACCTATGCGGTAATGATGAATAGCTTTGCAGGTGGACCAACTGGACAGGAATTGTTCCAGCTGCCAGGCGTTATTGCTTCAACCTTTCTTTTGTTGACAAGTAGCTTTACCAGCGGTCTCGCTGTTCTGGCGATGAACAAAGGCAATGTCAAGCAGCTCATTTCTTGGCTGGCTGTAACTGGTCTTTTGGGACTGTCTTTCGTAGTGTTGGAAGTCACTGAGTTTATGCACTTGATGAGCGAAGGTGCAACCATGGCGACTAGCGGCTACTGGTCCGCTTTCTACACACTGGTTGGTACACACGGATTGCACGTAACGCTTGGTCTGTTCTGGATGACTGCGTTGATGATACAGCTGAAGCGTCGTGGAATCTCTGCGGTTACTCGCCGCAAAATTACCAACTTTAGCTTGTACTGGCACTTCCTTGACGTTGTGTGGATCTTCCTCTTCACAGTCGTTTACTTGATGGGGGTGATGTAAGGTGGCACAACATCAAAACCATGGCGGACATCATAGTCACGGATCGTTGAAAGAGTACGTAATCGGTTTTATCTTGTCGATCGTGCTCACCATTATCCCACTCGTGCTGGTCATGAACCCGATTTTGAGTAAAACGGCGACCATGATCTCGATCTTGATAATGGCGGTCTTGCAGTTCGTAATTCAGTTGTTCTTCTTCATGCACATCCGCGAAGGAGAAAAACCACGCTACAACGTACAGACATTGATTCTTGGACTTGTCATTGTAATTACAATTGTTGCAGGTTCCCTCTGGATCATGTTATTTAACAAATATTAATCAGTTAAGAGCGTGGCACAGGCGATTCGTTGCTTGTGCCGCGTTTTTTTTTGACGTAGCTGTAGTGGAGGGAAGAAGCGCATTTCCAGTCTACGCTTCAACCTACGCCCTGCTAGGGGGATTGACTGTCCGCTTCGGAAAAATGGCGGGAGCGCTTCAAACGTTGAAGTTTCGATGAAGGATACCATAAGTGAAGCTGAAATTCCCCGCCATTTTTTCCGAAGCTGGGCTGGGCTCCAGAGGCGCTTGGACTGGAAATGCGCTTCTTCCTACGCGGCTTTTGGTCAACCAATGGAAGTCATTCAAGAAGGTGAAAACTGGTAACACTCTCTCCTTGCAGCTATAATAGAAAGAATTTTACACCAAAAAATGCAAGGGGAGCGAGACGATGGCTGGGCAACTGTATTTAATAAAGCCTTGTGCAGAATTTCAAGCTGAGTATATTTCCTTTTACGAAGAGTGGAAAGAAAGTGGAGAGCCTATCGTACCGTGGGTGGTGGATCGGGAGCCCTATGATTTTCCTGCGTACCTGGAATTTCTGAAGAGTGAGAGCAGCGAGGAAAATCTGTCGGATGGCTATGTTCCTCATTCGACGTATTGGCTCGTGAATGAGGAGAGACGCATAGTGGGGGCGGTGAATATTCGGCATCGTCTCAACGAGCGTCTACGAAAAAACAGCGGGCACATCGGATATGGAATCCGTCCATCTGAGAGACGTAAAGGATATGCGACGGAAATTTTAGCGCAAGCCCTAACTATTACGAGCGAGTTGGGTATAAACGAAGTATTGGTGATTTGCGATTATGATAATGTTGCATCGGAGAAAACGATTCGGAAGAACGGTGGAGTTTTTGAGTCAGAATGTACAGACGACAATGGATTGCTCATTCGTCGTTTCTGGATTACGCGACCTTCGTAAAAGGAAAGGGCTATCTCATTGTTCGTTTACAGGACGTTTGAGATAGCCCTTTCCCTGTTTATTCATCTACCTTGTATGCAATCAACTTGCGGACCCAGTGCTCCATCTCGTCAAGAATATAGTCTGGGGGTGGGGTTTTACCGTCTTTTTTAGGTAGAGTGAGCCATTGTAATGGTTTTGGGACGTGGCAGATTTTCTCAAGAAGTTGTATTCCTTGATCGTCACTGATGATGTCTCGTAAAAAGATGAATATTCTTTTGTCTAATGTATGGATTAGCTTTCCTTCATATTTTGTATCTGAGATCGTAACGCAAGGGTGGCCATGCCGCTCAATATTGCCTAATACTTCAACCCATACAAAATCATACAACTGGGAAAGTTCAGCTTCAAGGAGATTGGGATCTTTAATAGGGACTGGACATGTGGAAGAGAAGGAACGATCTAAAAAAATCTCTGGGTCCATTTCCATATAGTCTAATACTACCCTGCAAGATGCAGCTTGCTTGTTTTCATAGGTGTATAAAATCTCCCGGACTTTGTTGCAATCAATTTTTTTGCCAATCACGAAGCCTATTCGAAGTTCGATTGTCATTTGAGATAGCCCTTTCCTATTTATCATCTACCTTGTATGCAATCAACTTGCGAATCCATTGCTCCATCTCGCCAAGAATATAGTCTGGGTGTGGGGTTTTTCCGTCTTTTTTAGGTAGAGCGAGCCATTGTAATGTTTTTGGGACATGGCAAATTTTCCGAAGAAGTTCTCTCCCGTGATTGTCAATAATGATATCTCGTAAGAAAATTAGCACTCTATTGTCTAACGTATGGATGAGTTTACCTTCATATTCTATATCAGAGATAGTAACGGAAGGGTGCCCATGTCTCTCAATACCGCCTAATACTTCAACCCATACAAAATCATACAACTGGGAAAGTTCAGCTTCAAGGAGATCGGGATCTTTAATGAGTACCTCTTCCGTGGAGGAAAAGGGACGACTTAAGAAAATCTCTGGGTCCATCTCCATATAGTCTAATACGACCTTACAAGATGCAGCTTGTTTGTTTTCATGGGTGTATAAAATCTCGTCGATTCTTTTCAAATCCAATTTTTCTCCGATCACAAAGCCTATTCGAGGTTCGATAGTATTCACTCCTTCGATCATGCTCTTTATCTGAAACTACATTTTTTTAACCTAATCATAATAAATATTTTTCCTATAGACAGCATAAACTTATCAAAGATATTGCCACCTTTATTATACTTAGTATATAATTATGTTATGAAAGTTATTTTGGAAGGGAGAGATTTCTTTGTTTGATATCGTAATTATTGGAGCAGGCCCGGCAGGAGGAAGTGCAGCGTTGTTTGCTGCAAAAGCAGGTAAGAAGACGTTGCTGATTGATAATGACAAAAGCATGACCAAGCGCGCGTGGATGGAAAATCACTACGGCATCATGGAAATCACCGGCCCAGATATCATTGAGATCGGTAAAAAGCAAGCAGCGAAATTCGGTGCGGAGCTGGTAGCCGATCAAGTGAGCAACATTACCAAAACAGAGCAGGGCTTCCGCGTAGAGACAGCGGAAAAAGGCAGCTTTGAGGCTAAGCATGTGATTCTTGCAACTGGAGCGCTCGTGACTTTGGCAGAAGCGATTGGGGTAAAAACCAAAGAAGGCACTGAGCCACGGATCAAAACCGTTGTCGATGTCGATGCACAAGGGAAGACGAACATCGAAGGAATTTGGGCAGCAGGTACGTGCGCGGGAGTAAGCGTACATACGATTATTACATCTGGTGATGGCGCCAAGGTTGCAATCAATGTCATCAGCGAACTGAATGGTGAGCGTTACGTCGATCACGATGTTTTGAAAACAAACTAAATCAGGCTAGAAACACCTTCTTACCTTTGTAAAGAAGGTGTTTTTCCTTTTTCTCCTAATCGGCGATAGCTTGTATCGTGATCGCGTTTTTGACATAATGAAGCTAATTGTGTGCTAATCAGCGTGAAGAATCCTGTCAGGTTGAAGAGCGTTCCTGTCGCTCTAGAAAATTGATACGGGTTCTATTTTTGTCTAGATTACTCTGTATAAGTAGGGAGGGAGACAGGTAGTATGTTCGTCAATCATGTGGTGATAAGCTTGATCGTTTCTTCGTGCACGATCGCGCTTATTTTCTTGATTCGAAAAGTATTTCGCTCCCAGCTGTCAGCTAGATGGCAATACAATTTGTGGTTTCTCTTGCTGGTCGCTTTAACGCCAGTTTTTATCCCGAAATCCTTTTTTGATTTTGGAAATTTTTTTGTCTCAGGCATCAATCAGTATAATGAAGCTGGCAGTTCGATGCTCGCTTCGCAAGCCCCTGTGTTTGAAAATGCGAATTGGGTACAGGATTTAACGTTGTCGGTAAGCCGTTATACACCGGACTCCTTTCCTACGATTTTCGTCAGCATATGGGTAGTCGGCATGATCGTTGGTGCTGCGATCACGTTATCAGCCTGGTTAAAAATCCAGAAGATCAAGCGAACAGCTTCTTTGATCACCAATCAAGAAATCATCGATATGTTTCAACAATGCAAGAAGGATGTAAAAATAAAGCGGCATATTGTGTTAGCACAATCCAATCAGGTCAAATCTCCGATGACGTTTGGCGTATTTAAGACGTATATTGTCCTTCCCTGTCATTTTGATGAATGGCTGTCGATTAATGAAATGAAATACATCTTTTTGCATGAACTCATGCACCAAAAAAACCATGATATCGTCATGAACTATGTGACCGTCGTGTATCAACTTTTGTATTGGTTCCATCCAATGGTTTGGCTGGCTTTTCGGGAAATGAGAGTGGACCGTGAAATTGCTTGTGATGTAGCTGTATTGAACTTTTTAGACAAGCGAAATTACTTGGAATATGGTCATACCATCATTAAGTTTTTGGATAAAGAAAATCGAGCCGGAAATGTCGTTTTGGCCAGTCAATTAAACGGTTCCAAGAAGGCAGTTAAAAAACGAATCGAGAAAATCGCATCCCACAAGGCCGAATCAAAGCTGTTGCAGTTGAAAAGCACAGTCATTTTTTCCATGGTGGTCGTTTTGGTTGCCGGTCAGGTTCTTGTTGGTGCCGCTTTAGCCGACGATCGCAGCCGTTATCATTTTCAAGATGATCGAACCATTTACGAGGATTTGGACGACTATTTCCGTGGCTTTGAAGGCAGTTTTGTCTTATATGATTTGAAAGCAGACCAGTATCGGATTTACAACGAGGCAGGAAGTACACAACGAGTTTCACCCAACTCCACCTACAAGATTTTTCTCTCCTTGTTTGGTTTGGAGACAGGTGTGATTTCGAGTGAAGATTCCCTGTTAAAATGGGATGGAATCCACTATCCATATGAGCAGTGGAACCGGGATCAAGATCTATTTACAGCGATGCGAAACTCCACGAACTGGTATTTTAAACAGATGGATAAGAGCATCCCTCCGGATATGATTCAAGCTTTTCTGGAACAATTGAACTATGGGAATTCCAATACATCTGGTGGAATCGGCGAATATTGGATAGAATCTTCCTTGAAGATTTCTCCGGTGGAGCAGGTACAATTATTAAAAGCATTCTATACGAACCAACTTGATTTTCAAGAAGTCAATATCCAGGCGGTGAAAGACTCTATCCGGTTATCGGAAAAGGCGGGCTCGATTCTCTCCGGGAAAACAGGTACGGGTACCGTCAATCAAAAAGATGTGAACGGTTGGTTTGTCGGGTATGTAGAGAACGAGAAAGGCACCTACTTCTTTGCTACAAACATACAAAACGAAGATGACGCAAATGGACCTGCCGCAGCAGAAATCACCTTGTCTATTTTGAAGGCGAAAGGTCTCTACTAGCCGTTGCTCTTCAGTCATCCTTATCGAAAGGGGGAGATTTCAGTGTCTACATCCATGCCAAGTATTTCAGAAGCGGAATGGCGAGTAATGAACGTGCTATGGGAAAAGTCGCCGTTGACGGCCAACGAAATTATTTCCTCCTTGGAAGGTCATACGGATTGGAACCCAAAGACAGTGCGTACTCTTTTAAATCGTTTGGTTCAAAAAAATGCTGTGGGAGTCAATCAAAACCAAAGAGTCTATACGTTTTATCCGTTGTATTCACAAAATGAATGCCAGCATGCCGAGGCACAGTCATTTCTGGAGCGGATTTACAGCGGGGCTCTAAAATCAATGCTTGTTCAGTTCATCCAGAAGGAATCTTTATCGGACGAGGAGATTCAGGAGCTGCGTTCCATATTGGATGCGAAACAATCATCCACTGATCATTCCCCAAAATAGAGTGCGCCCTTTCAAGCTGACTTGGAAAAACCATTTACGGTTATCCAGTTTGCTTGGAAGGGCGTCTTTTTTTCAAAAAAGAGTGGATGTAGTGCATTTTCTTGCGGGAAAAGGAGATTGACACTCGTTGATTACGCGTGTAATATTATCGTGAAACAATAGATTACAAGTGTAGTACAGTATTACGGATGTAATCTGATGGTTTTTATCTTCCTAGAAAGAGGTTTGGCATCCATGAAAGTTCACCATTCTAGACTGATCGGATTTACAATGAATACGATTTTTTTCACGCTTCTCACGCTCGCCGGGTGCTCTTCTGCTGAAACGCCTGTCGTAAAAACGGAAACGCCCGCATCTGCAATGGATCAAAAGTTCGCTGCGCTGGAAAACAAGTTTGATGCGAGGCTCGGCGTATATGCGATCGACACCGAAACAGATTTGGCGGTTGCTTATCGCGAAGATGAACGCTTCGCTTTTGCTTCTACGTACAAGGCTTTAGCCGCAGGTGCAATCTTGCATCAGAAACCGTTGGAAGAGCTCGAAAAAGTCATCACCTACACCAAGGACGATCTCGTTACTTATTCACCTATCACAGAAAAACACGTAGCGACCGGAATGACTCTTCGAGAGGTTGCAGACGCCGCGGTTCGCTATAGCGACAACACGGCGGGAAACCTGTTGTTCAAAGAATTGGGTGGACCTAAAGGCTTTGAATCAGCTCTAAGACAGATGGGTGATCTTGTTACGACATCCGAGCGCTATGAGACGGAATTGAATGAGGCAAAGCCAGAAGATATTCGCGATACAAGCACACCGAAAGCACTTGCAACGAGTTTAAGAACCTATACGGTAGGGGATGTGCTGTCGTCTGACAAGCAGAAGATTCTTATTGAGTGGCTGCAAGGAAACACAACGGGAGCCAAACTGATTCGATCCGGCGTCCCTAAAGGCTGGAAGGTCGGAGATAAGACGGGAGCGGCAAGTTACGGAACGCGAAACGATATCGGTATCATATGGCCACCGAATAAAAAGCCCATTGTCATTGCAGTGTTGTCTAGCAGAGATAAGCAGGACGCCACTTATGATGATGTGCTCATTGCTGAAGCTACCAGGATTGCTGTTGATGCACTGACGGCTGCAAAACCGTGATAGATCAACATGCGAGGTGATCACCAGATGATAGATAACGGTGCATACTTACTCGTAAAAAAAGGGGACCCCAGCCAAATTGCTACGCGCAAATATCTCACCAAGGATCGCTGTACAATCGGGAGGAGGGGGACTCGTTTTCAACTGGACATTGCATTTTCTAGTCCGTACATTTCGAGAATGCATGCAGCCTTTCAAAGGATCGGGGACGACTACAAGATTATCGATCTAGAAAGCAAGCATGGCACAGAGGTAAATGGGACGCCGCTTCATTTCTCCTCTCACATTCTTCGTCACGGGGATCAAATAAGCTTGTCAAAAGGGGTAGCTGAGCTCGTCTTTTTACGAGAGGTTAATAGGCTGGATGATACGGTAGAGCTCCCCTTCACGCAGCCGAAGAATTCGTCGCTTTTGCCAGGTTTGGAAATTCATTTGGAGAGACGAGAAGTTCGTATCGACGGAACAAGACTTCCTTTAACCGGAAAAGACATGGATTTGCTGAAGCTTCTATACCAAAAGGCAAACAAGGCCGTTAGTTTTGAAGAAATTATGCTGACCGTTTGGCCAGAGCGAATGCTGCATGAGGAGAATGTCTCAGATGTTGGCCGGGTGGAAGTCAATGCGCTCGTGTATCGATTAAGGAAAAAGCTTCGGAACTACGGGCAGCAAATCACGACGATTCCGCGATATGGATATCGTTTAGATACAAACTCCTTCTCAAAACCAACATGAGAAGGAGTTTGTTTATGTAAGGTATTTTCTTTTTTCTTCCAATCGACTAGAATTTTGATATAGGCCAGAAGTCATTGCTTTATTTCCTAATCATTCAGTCATAGGAGCCCTTATTATGAAAAAAATCGTAGGTATTGCTTCGATGGTCGCTTTACTAGGCTTTAACGCCTATTTGTGGCCGACATTGATTCACGCGGTAAAAACAGATGGACGAACGGATACAAAAACAGCATCTGTCTCACAAAAAGCAGGTACTTCCATGCCCACTATGAATTTGGCTAATCAGGGTCCGCGCACCCCTAACGTTTCCGCCTATCCGGTTGAAAAGCCTGTAGCTGTATCAGCACCTGCATCTGCACCAACATCAGCGCAGAAACAAAGCGAAGGGAAGCCAAAGTCAAAAGCGGTAGCAGCTGCTAAAACGAGCATACCGAAGAAGAAAACACTAAAGACGAAAACCGCAACAAAACCAGTCAAGAAACAGACTACACGTCCTCCGGTAAAAAACGTGCCAACGTATCCAGCCTGGGATGATAAGGGCCTCTATGTCGTAGACGATGGAGGACCAGGAAGTAGTTGGGTGGAGCTGTCGGATGGTTCTTTGCTGCGTAAGAGCGACGGGACACGGACGTTTAACTTGCCCTATAATAAGAATCCATTCACTGGAGAGATTAAGCCGACAGTGGAGCCGATGTCAGAAGCGGCCTATAAAATGTGGAAGGGCAATCAAGCCCAGCAGCCATCCCCATTCAGCCCGTCACCATTCGGGCGATAATAAATCGCGAAAAATGCTCCGAGAAAAAGGAGCAATTTTTTTGGATAAGTAGTCAAATTTGAATATAATAACGTATAGTACTTTGATTTGACCAATCAGGAGGGTGATGCAATGATTGCAAGAGAAAGTAAAGTGAATATGGTGTTAGCGGGGCTGCTGCTGGGTCTCCTGATGGCTTCCATGGATAATACGATTGTCGCGACGGCGATGGCTACGATTGTCGGTGAGATGGGCGGCATGGATAAGTTTGTTTGGGTGACATCAGCGTACATGGTCGCTACGATGGCGGGGATGCCGATTTTCGGTAAACTCTCCGATATGTATGGGCGAAAACGTTTTTACATATTTGGTCTCGTTGTATTTTTGTTAGGGTCCATTTTATGCGGGACGGCAAACAGCATTGTTGAATTGAGTATTTATCGGGCGATTCAAGGGATTGGCGGCGGAGCGCTGATGCCGATTGCCTTCACGATTATTTTTGACGTATTCCCGCCGGAGAAGCGTGGAAAGATGACGGGACTTTTTGGAGCAGTATTCGGTACGTCCAGCGTATTGGGACCTTTGCTTGGGGCGTATATTACCGAATATGTCAGCTGGCATTGGATCTTTTACATCAATGTACCGATTGGTGCTGTGTCCCTTTGGTTAATCTCGATGTATTACAAGGAGTCGCTGGAATACCGCAAGCAGAGCATTGACTGGTGGGGAGCGATTACACTGGTTGGTGCTGTAGTAAGTCTGATGTTTGCACTGGAGCTGGGCGGCAATCAATACGCATGGGATTCGATGCAGATTATTGGCTTGTTCTCTTCCTTTTTCTTGTTGTTTGTGATTTTTCTATTTGTCGAGAAGCGGGCATCTGATCCGATTATTTCGTTCTCCATGTTCAAGAAGCGGTTATTTGCCACGACAAATGCGATTGCCTTGTTGTATGGAGCTGCTTTTATTATCACCACGGTGTACCTGCCGATTTTTATCCAAGGGGTATATGGCGGGTCAGCGACGAATGCTGGATTGCTGTTGACACCGATGATGCTCGGTTCGGTTGCTGGTAGCCAACTAGGCGGATTTTTGACGACGAAGACAAGCTTCCGCAATATTATGCTTCTGTCCGCCGTCTTTTTCATACCAGGTATTTTCCTTTTGAGTACACTAACGCCTGATATTCCTCGTTCAATCGTTACGCTTTATATGGTGATCGCAGGGTTTGGCGTGGGCTTCTCTTTCTCCACCTTGGGAATTTCAGCGATTCATGGCTTTGATATGCGACAAAGAGGATCGGCCAGTTCGACGAACTCTTTTTCCCGTTCATTGGGGATGACGTTGGGAATCACCGTGTTTGGGATCTTGCAACGCAATTCGTTTGAAAACGGCATGTTCTCAGCTTTCGGGGGTCATGGGATGACGAATGCGATTACAGACCCGCGTGCGATTTTGACACCAGGAGCGCGCGAATCCATTCCGGCTCCTGTTTTGGATCAAATGATCGATATTCTCGCTTCTTCGATTGCGAATACGTTTATGTGGGCGCTCGTTCCTGCTGTTCTTGCTCTCGTATGCATTTTGCTGATGGGAAATGATCGGGCGCTGGGGAAATCGCCTGCTGCACCGAAACCGAAACTGGAACGCGGATAGAGGAGAATCGTCATGAGTCTAAAATTGCTTGTTCTAGGATTGCTGATGGAAGGGGAGAAGCATCCCTACGAGGTTCAGCAGCAGGTGAAGGCCAGGGGAATGGATTGTTACATAAAATACGCCAAAGGCTCCCTCTATTATGCCTTCGACCAACTGGAAAAGAGCGGGATGATTGAGGTCAAAGAAATTATTCGTGAGACTAGCCGCCCAGATAAGAAGATGTATGGGATTACTCCAAAAGGCGAAGAGCAATTCCAACAGCTTCTCTTGGAAGAACTGAAAAAACCAATGCAATTGACCAATCCGATCTACGCGGCTCTTGCTTTTGCTTCGTACGGTGATCCACAAAAAATGAATGAGGCCTTGGAAGTGAATATCCAGGAGGTAAGACGGTTAGCTGGATTTTTGGAATCGATCAAGGAGGAAAAAAGAGAGAGGCTTAGCTGGGGAGCACGAACGATTCTGATCGGTGCCATTGAGCATTTGTACGCAGAGATGCGCTGGATGGAACGCATCCGAGAGGAAGCTTGGGGCCGTTGATTTTGAATATATTATGAACATTGGACTATTTTCAACATTATGATAGTTTTTCGTTTATAATAGTGGTAATTTCAATGGCAAGGATGGTACCCGCACATGATGAAATCTGCCCTCGGACGCTTTCGTCTTATCGGCCTGATCGAAGGTATCTCGTATTTGGTACTTCTCGGGATTGCTATGCCGCTCAAGTATTTTTGGGATTATCCAGCCCCGGTAAAAATTGCCGGCTCACTTCATGGCTTGTTTTTTGTCCTGTATATTTTGGCGTTGGCACATGTTACAATAACCAATAAGTGGTCCTTTTTAAAAGTGATCGGGGCATTTATCGCTTCATTACTGCCATTCGGCAACTTTGTTCTGGATGCACGTCTAAAAAAAGAGCAGTAAGTATACACATTACACATTACGTAAGGCACTAGAAGGCGGGTCATTGTACCCGTCTTTCGTACATATTCAAAAGAGAAAAAAATGGAGGGGATCTGTGTGGAGACCAGAATTTTGGCAGGAATTCTTTTGTGGGACGAAGAGGAACAGTACGTTCTTGAAACCGTGATGGAGGACCGTTACAAGCTGGTTTTGCCGCAGATTATCACGCTTGCGAGCACAGAAGAAAAGGTAGCGACAGATGAATTGAGCGAACAATTTGTCGGTCAAAATGTTATTGCCAGATGCTTTGTTTGATAGGTACAGATAATTCTGAAAAAGATAGGTGTGGATAGGTGTGGAACTGCGTGACCGCTATGCTGGGAGTTTGTTAGGATTGGCCGTTGGAGATGCACTCGGCACTACTTTAGAATTTCGCAAACCAGGAACCTTCCAGCCGCTTACAGAAATGGTCGGGGGAGGACCATTCGATTTAAAGCCGGGAGAATGGACGGATGATACGTCGATGGCGCTGTGCCTGGCTGAGAGCTTGATTACGCAGAACGGCTTCGATCCAGTTGATCAGATGAACCGATATGTAGCCTGGTTTCGAGAGGGGTATATGAGCTGCAAGGATCACTGCTTCGATATAGGGAATATCACCAAAGAAGCGCTGTGGCGTTTTGAGCAGACAAAAAATCCATTCAGCGGATCGAATCATCCGATGTCGGCAGGGAATGGCTCCATTATGAGGCTAACACCTGTCGCACTCTATTATGCCAATCAACCAGAGCTCGCCATTGATTACTGTGCGCAAAGTTCTCGCACCACACACGCGACGGCAAAGGCAGTAGACGGCTGTCGCTTGTTCGGGGCATTGCTCCTGGGGGCTATACAGGGTATTTCGAAAGAGGAGTTGCTCACTGATTCGTTTTCTCCAATAGCGGGTCTATGGGAAAAGCAACCGCTTGATCCTGATATCGCCCGAGTCGCGAATGGTTCCTATAAAGGGAAAACGAAAAAAGAGATCAAAGGATCGGGATATGTCGTCGATTCGCTTGAAGCGGCGCTTTGGGCATTTTATTCCAGTAATTCTTTCGAAGAAGGCCTGTTCCTAGCGGTAAATCTCGGGGACGATGCGGATACGACGGGAGCTGTCTACGGTCAATTGGCAGGTGCTTTTTACGGAGTAGAGGGCTTGCCTCAACGAATGGTTAAGCTGTTGGCCAAGCGGGAATTGATGGAGGAGTTCGCGCAAAAATTGTACGAGCACGCTACCCGTTAACGGCCTGATTTCTTAGGCGAACATAAATAAAAAACGATAAGCACTACCATCAGGCAGTGCTTATCCTCCTGTTTAGGCATGGACAAGTTCTGGAGTTTGTATATGAAGAGGTGGCGGAACCAACCAGCCTTTTTCTTTTGAAATGCGGAGCAATCTGAGGCCAAATTGAGCTTTTGCAACATGGTACTGACCAAAAAGCATTCCGATATCTTCCCGGATGGATTGAGCCATGATTTGACTGCAGGCCACCAATCCGGCTGCAATGTCTCTTGTAACACCGGCAGCGATCTCTGGGTCATTCATGCGAGCACCAGCCGGAATGCTTTCCAGATTTGCTATAGGGCGATCCGGTGGCGCTGGTGGCAATCCAATCCCATTCACTTTGAGCAATTCATCCAGCTGTTCCACTTCTTGTTTCATGCTTCGCATCATGTCTTCGAGGAAGCTTTTCAGATCATGATCACCAGTATGGTTGAGCGCTGTTTGATAACCAGCAAGCAAGCCCTTTGTCGTTGACAGATACATCCATACTCCAAAAACCTCGCCATAATGCATCGGTTCATTTTGCGGATTGCCTGATAAAATACCCATTAACGTCCTCCCAGTACTCAGTAGAGTTTTGATATCCATTCGGGTTCTCCTTACGTTGTGATGTAACCCAAAGATAAGGTTTACAAGGGGGACCGGATCTATCCGCTTTAGGAAGAGGAGAATTATTTTCAGGGTTCTTTCTTGATACGATTATGATCGTATATCCCCAAAAAACGATGGTACACAAGTTCTGCCACACCTAAAAGGGCTACCGTAATGATTAATTCGCCAAAACTTAATGGCCAATCCAGCCATCTGGAAACTGCCCATAAGTAAATTGCAGCGATCACTGCATCTGCAATCGTGGCCGTAACATTATTGGTAGCACGCAATATCAATTGATCGCCAATCAGATAAGCGATGACGGTCAAGCCGAGTGTCGTTAAAATAGCGGATGTCCAGGAAGCATTTGTAAACAACCATAAACAGGCGACGACAATAATGCCGTTTACAGCAGTCTTGATTAAAAATCGAGTCATTTTTTACTCTCCTCTACTTCCAGTTTAAAACAAAGAAATTTTCAGCCAGCTTTCCTATGTGAAAATAAGTGTGGTCAATGCTTACTGTTTTACAAAACAAGAAGGTTTATGCGAATGCTGTCTGGCCACCCGGTTTGGGTGGGGATAAAAAAGCAGCCAGTCCTCTTTTGCGAAGACAAAGCAAGAGAGGACTGGCTTTTCGTTTGTTACTGCTGGCTTGCTTTTGCAGCCTGGAGCAGCATTTCTTTGGAAACTGTTGGCGAATCGGTAGCGATACGATACATAATCGGTTGCTCTCCATCTTGATCCAACCAAGACAGCTCTTGATACTGACCGGATTCACTAAACAAGAACTGATCATTTTTCGTGTAATGCGCTTTTTTTCCGCTGACAGTTACTGCGTCGTAAGCTCATGCAGCCACTGCTGTTCTTCTTGACCCATCATGACACCGTAGGGGGTACCTTGTTTACCCTCAAGGAATGAAAAGCTGTCAGGAAGCTGGTGTGGCAAGGCATGTGAGAGAGATGCTTCTTCACTGAGGACTGTAGTCCATGCTCCAATCTTTCACGACATCCGGCTTTTCTATGCCGATCATGGGGTTTTGTTGAAAGAGAGGGTGCTCCTCTTTTTCCAGCGCTGCGAAATAGACGAGGGCGGTTTCGCCTGTTGCCAGTTTGTTCTCTACGTTTGCCAATTCCAGACGTACTTCTTCAGGGGTTATTTGCGTCAATGTAAAATCCTTCCGTGCTTGAACTTCCATACGGACAGAGCCTTCGCTAATTTTGTACAACAAGCTGTGTGTCGCATAGCCAAAACCAGTGAGCAGGGCGAACGCTGCTGCAGCATGTACCAGCTTTGGACGAAAGCGCGTCCCTTTGTGCAAACGCCACTTGCCAGCCAACTCATTTTTGGCGATTCGTTCGATTTTGCTGTCCAATGCAGGATCAATGTCCCCCAGCTTATCCTCCATACCTGCAACAGGTGCTTCGTAGCCTTTTTCCTTTACCCGCTCTAGCAGGCGGAATCTTCGCCAAATACTCCGATTCCAGTTGCGAACCTGCCGCACAATCAATCCGTTGAACCATGGGATAAAGGGCAGCTCGACATCGTACCTGTCGATGCTTCGAATCAACTCCACGTACACTTCACTCATCATGTCGTCTACATCCTGTTTGTGCGGCTAGGGTACGTGCGAGTTGCTCGATAGACTTCTTGAAAAGCTTCTTCCTCTCCTCGGCGCATCCGGATGAGCCAAGGCTTTACGTTTTCCTCTTTCATAGGCCGGCCTCCATTCAGGTGTTACATGATATATTGGCTCCCAATCGCCTGGTAGGTTCACTTCATTTTTTTATTGTGCGTTATTAGAAAATTTTAAACAGAAAAACTTTTCTTTGTCTTTTTCAGTAGTTTTGAGTAGTTCGACATTAGTATACAAAATAAGACATAGAGCAAGGGGGATTTAAGGTTGATCAGTTTTCATCAAGTAAACAAACATTATGGAAGCTTTCATGTCCTCAAGAACATCAACCTGCATATCAACCAGGGAGAAGTCGTCGTGGTCATTGGCCCGTCAGGATCGGGTAAAAGCACGATGGTTCGTTGCATCAACAGATTGGAAACGGTTACAAGCGGAGAGCTGGTGGTAGATGGGGTGAAAGTGAACGATAAAAACACCGATATCAACAAGCTGCGTCGGGACATCGGCATGGTGTTCCAGCACTTCAACCTATACCCGCACAAGACCGTACTACAAAACA